>NZ_JBHSHG010000003.1:0-337622 GCF_042652865.1 Exiguobacterium profundum | reverse complement strand
GAAGCTTGCGCTTCATTCAAAAATGGTAAAACTTTTTTTGCCTCATCGTTCAGTTTTCAAAGTTCGTCTGCCGCTCTTAGCGACTCATTTATAATAGCACCTGTAATTATATCCGTCAACTATAAAAAGAAAGTTTTTAAAAAAGAATAAATAAAGACGATTCCATTTCATTTTGTTGAATGGAATCGCTAGTTTCTTCTTATTGAAATGCAACAATGCTCACATCGGTTAATCGCGATAAATCATATTCTTTCTCCCCTGTCGCTTCAAGCACAATCGGTTGTTCGACACGATTCGTATAGGCATATATCGTTCCTCGTACTCCACTGCTCAATAAAACAGGGCGACCGATTTCATAAAATCCAAGTAATGTCGCAAGAAGCGACAAAGCTTCTCCATCATAGGCTTTGTTCTGCCACATATAGAAATATGCTTCCTCTGGAGAGAGCGGCTTTCGGAACGTTCGGGGTGCTGTTAACTGACAGAAGCGATCGGCGACAATAAATAGAGGAGAGGCTGGATTCAACTCGCGTTCCGTCAGACGTTTTGGAAACCCGGATCCATCCAATCGCTCATGATGCTCGGTAATCAATTGATACACTCTTCCTCGTAACGTTTGAGTACTCGGGAGCATCGATGCCGAAACGAGTGGGTGTTGATACAATAGCTCCCGTTCCATTTTTGTGAAATAACGCATATGAGACCATTTCCGAATTTTAGCGTAGCTCGCATCTGCAAAATAAGAAGCAATCCCGTAATCAAATTGGAGTTGATGTTCGTCCCCTCGATATTTCGATAAGGCACGGGCGACGAGCGCTCGATAGACGGAATGGTAAATGACATGATTTTTCCGCAACGGCTGATGCGTAAAGAAATGAACGATCGCTGTAAGCGGAACTTCCTGACGAAATAGTTGATGAATGAATTCTAGACCTTCATATGGGTTAGGTGCGATCCGTTCTTCCCACTGATTATAATGCTTCTCATATTGAAGGACCTGATTACAGAGGCGCTGTTCTTCTTTAGACGTGAAGAGCTTCTGTTCAACAGGTGCGACATCGATATCTTCGATTTTTAAGAAACGGAGCAAACGTAAATGTTCATTGGTTAAGTGGATTCCGGCTTCTAAAGAAGAAACGGGTGACAATAGCGTCATCCCAACATGTACAGTGGATAAGTTCAAACGCACGCGAATCCCTCCTAATATATGAAAAGATCGAACGGAAACACCGTTCGACCTCTCGTCTTACTCATTCACATCAGACGATTCATCGGTTTCAGGTGCTTCATCCTCAAACCCATTCTCCAAATCGACTGCTGATTCCTCTTCTAATTCATCTTTTTTCAACTTTGCGATAGTCGCTAAACGATCGCCCTCTTCGATGTTCATCACTTTCACACCGCGAGTACTTCGACCCATTTGAGAGATCGTTTGTGAATCAATCCGAATCGCAACACCGAGTTCGGTCATCAGCATGATGTCATCGTCTTCATCAACGACACGCATCCCGACGACTGTTCCACGATCTGTCTTAATTCCGATGATACCGGAACCGCCACGACCTTGTGTGCGGAACTGTTCCATGGCCGTACGTTTTCCGTATCCTTTTTCAGTGATAATCAAGACGTCTTGCGTGGTGCGAACGATTTCCATCGAGACGACCAAATCGTCTTCCTTCTTCAATCGAATCGCGCGAACGCCTCGTGCCGTACGTCCCATCGAACGAACTTCTCCTTCGAGTGGGAAGCGAATCGACATACCTTGGCGTGTGACGATCAACATTTCATCGTCGCTCTTCGCTAAACGGACCGTAACGAGTTCATCTGTCTCATTCAAACTGATGGCACGTAGACCGTTTTTGTTGATTCGGGCGTATGCCGAAAGTGGCGAACGCTTAATCAATCCTTCTTTCGTGATGAAGACGAGAGACAACTGCTCGTCTGCTACTTCTTCAGACTCATCCTGTGTCTCTTCCGCTACCGTTTGGTTAGCCAAGTAACTATTGAAATCGACAGGAATCATCGTTTCGACTTTTTCACCTTTGTCGATTTGCAGCAAGTTAATGATCGGCATCCCTTTCGCGGTACGGCTCATCTCAGGAATTTCGTATCCTTTGAGACGGAAGACGCGTCCGAAGTTGGTGAAGAACAGGATGGTATCGTGTGTCGACGCGGAGAGCAGACGAAGCACAAAGTCTTCATCGTTCGTTCCCATACCTTGTTTCCCACGTCCACCACGGCGCTGTGTCCGATATGAATCCGATGGGATCGACTTGATATATCCTTCGCTCGTGAGCGTAATCATCATGTCGCGAACTGGGATCAAATCTTCGTCCTCGAGTTCAACGATATCCGTACGAATCACCGTACGACGAGCATCACCATATCGCTCTTTGATTTCGATTAACTCGTTACGAATGATATCGAGTAGCAATTCTTCGTCTCCGAGAATCGCACGAAGTTCTTCGATTAGCGCTTTCACTTCACGATATTCGCCTTCAATCTTCTCACGTTCCAAACCAGTCAAGCGTTGGAGACGCATATCTAAGATTGCTTGCGTCTGTTCAGTCGAAAGTCCAAAGCGGGCAATCAACTTTTCACGAGCCTCGTCACCTGTGCGTGTGCTACGGATGATGGCGATGACTTCATCCAAGTGATCCAAGGCAACACGAAGACCTTCTAAAATGTGGGCACGTGCTTCCGCTTTGTCTAAATCGAATTGCGTCCGACGACGCACGACCTCTTTTTGGTGTTCGATGTAGTAATAGATTGCTTGTTTGATGTTCAACGTTTTTGGACGACCGCCTACAAGCGCGAGCATGTTAACACCGAACGTCGTTTGCATCGGTGTTTGCTTGTACAAGTTATTCAAGATGACACTCGCATTCGCGTCGCGGCGAACTTCAATCACGATGCGCATCCCGTTACGGTCTGATTCATCGCGTAAGTCCGTGATTCCCTCGATTTTCTTGTCGCGAACCAAATCGGCAATCTTTTCAACGAGACGCGCTTTGTTGACTTGGTAAGGAATCTCGTGCACGAGGATCCGTTCACGGCCATTTTTCAAGACCTCGATTTCAGCTTTCGCACGCATCGTAATCGATCCACGTCCAGTTTCGTATGCACGACGAATCCCACTACGTCCCAAAATCTCTCCCGCAGTCGGGAAATCAGGACCTGGGATATGTTGCATCAATTCTGCAATCGTGATGTCCGGGTTGTGAGAAAGCGCCAGTACACCGTCGATGACCTCGTTCAAGTTATGAGGCGGAACGTTCGTCGCCATACCAACGGCAATCCCGCTCGTCCCGTTCACAAGGAAGTTCGGGAAACGTGCCGGAAGTACGACTGGTTCTTTTTCTTCACCATCGAAGTTTGGTTGATAATCAATCGTGTTTTTTCCGATGTCTCGTACGAGTTCCATCGCAATTTTAGACATACGTGCCTCGGTATAACGCATCGCAGCGGCCGAGTCGCCATCGACTGAACCGAAGTTCCCGTGACCGTCGACTAATTCGTAGCGATAACTGAAGTCCTGAGCCATGCGGACCATCGTCTCATAAACGGCTGAGTCACCGTGTGGGTGGTACTTACCGATGACGTCCCCGACGACACGCGCCGACTTCTTATGTGGCTTGTCCGCGCGAATACCTAGTTCGTTCATCGCATATAAAATACGACGGTGAACCGGCTTTAATCCATCTCGCACGTCCGGAAGGGCACGTGATACGATGACGCTCATCGCGTAGTCCATGAACGACGTTCGCATCTCCTGGCTAATATTTATATCCTTGATATTTTCTTGTTCTGCCATTCGTTATTGCCTACCCTTCTTATTAAATATCGAGGTTCTTCACGTAATGGGCGTGAGATTGAATAAAGTCACGGCGTGGTTCGACGTTGTCACCCATGAGCGTTTCGAAGATTTCATCCGCTTCGATTGCATCTTGCAGGTCGACACGAAGCATCGAACGTGTTTCCGGGTTCATCGTCGTATTCCATAACTGTTCAGGATCCATCTCTCCGAGACCCTTGTAACGTTGAACGCTATAACGTGCATTTTCAGGAAGTTGTGCAATCGCTGCCTGCAACTCACGGTCGTTTTGAACGTAGATGGTTTCTTTACCGTGCTTCACACCATAGAGTGGTGGTTGCGCGATATAAACATATCCACTTTCAACGAGTGGGCGCATGTAACGATAGAAGAACGTCAACAATAACGTCCGAATGTGCGCACCATCGACATCGGCATCGGTCATGATGATGAGTTTATGATAGCGCGCTTTCGATAAGTCAAACTCATCGGCAATCCCTGTTCCGAGAGCCGTGATGATGGTCCGGACTTCTTGGTTGGCCAAAATCTTATCAAGACGTGCTTTCTCAACGTTGATGATTTTCCCTCGAATCGGAAGGATGGCTTGGAAGTGACGATCACGTCCAGATTTCGCAGAACCTCCCGCTGAGTCACCCTCAACGATGTATAGTTCAGATTTCGATGCATCTTTTGACGAACAGTCTGCCAATTTCCCTGGCAATGAACTGACTTCGAGAATCCCTTTCCGACGTGTCATCTCGCGTGCACGTTTCGCAGCAAGACGCGCACGTGCCGCCATCAAGCCTTTGTCGACAATGAGGCGACCGACCGACGGGTTCTCGAGTAGGAATTGTTCGAACGTGTCGCTGAACAATGTATCCGTTGCCGTACGCGCATCGGCATTCCCGAGTTTTGTCTTCGTCTGCCCTTCAAACTGAGGAGAAGGGTGCTTGACCGAAACAATCGCCGTCAATCCTTCACGGACATCATCCCCTGAGAGGCTACCATCGGCTTCCTTCATCAATCCGAATCGCTTCGCATAATCATTAATGGCACGGGTGAGCGCCGTCTTAAATCCAGTCTCGTGCGTCCCACCTTCATGCGTCGGAATGTTGTTCGTGAATGAATAAATGTTACTTGCGAAACCTTCGTTGTATTGAAGCGCGATCTCGACTTCGATTCCGTCTTTCGTCCCGTGTACGTACACAGGCTCCTCATGAATCGACGCTTTTGAGCGGTTCAAGTGCTCGACATAAGACTTGATTCCGCCCTCATAGTGATAGTTCCGCTCAATCGTCTCGTCACTACGATCATCTTTAGCCACGATTCGTAACCCTTTGTTCAAGAAGGCGAGCTCACGTAAGCGTGTCGCTAACAGATCAAAGTCATATTCGAGTGTTTCTTGGAAGATGTCCCCGTCTGGGAAGAAGCGGACCGTCGTCCCTGTCGTGTCGGTCGTCCCGACGATTTCGAGTTCACCCTGTGGAACACCACGTTTGAACGATTGGTAATATACGTTTCCATCGCGACGAACGAACACTTCAAGTTTCGTCGATAAGGCGTTAACAACCGACGCCCCGACACCGTGAAGACCACCTGATACTTTGTATCCGCCACCGCCGAACTTACCACCTGCGTGCAACACCGTGAAAATAACTTCAACGGCAGGTCGCCCCGTTTTCTTTTGAACATCGACCGGAATCCCACGTCCGTTGTCTTCAACAACGATTGAGTTCCCAGGCTCGACCGTCACTGTGATCGTGTCACAATAACCAGCGAGCGCCTCATCGATTGAGTTATCGACAATCTCCCATACCAAATGGTGGAGACCGCGAGAGCTTGTGGAACCGATATACATCCCTGGACGTTTACGGACAGCCTCTAAGCCTTCAAGGACTTGAATCTGATCGGCGCCGTACGCTTGCAATTCTTTTTCATTTTCATTACTCATCGGTTATTTTCACCTACTATACATGATTTGGTGTTCCTTCTTGCCACGATTACACGGACTCCGTTTCAACCTCACCTTGTTTCACGTGAAACACTTTAGCTTGTTGAATGGTCTCATGTGCAATCCCGTCAATGTTTGTTGTAGTCAAAATCGTTTGTACTTTCCGTCCCATCGTATCGAGGAGATGGGTTTGGCGATGATCGTCAAGCTCAGATAACACATCGTCTAATAACAACAGAGGATATTCGCCTACTTCTTCATGAATCAATTCAATCTCAGCTAGCTTCAATGACAAGGCCGCCGTTCGTTGCTGACCTTGTGAACCGAACGTTTGAACGTTTCGATTGTTGACATACAATTCAAAATCGTCACGATGCGGACCAAATAAGGTCACACCTCTTCGTCGTTCGTTCTCTCTTATTTTATCAAACTTTTGACGATACGTTTCAAACATCTGTTCTTTTGAGAAGCGTTCTTTTTGGAACGTGTCGGAAACGTATTGAATCGTCAGTGTTTCGAGTTCTCTTGTGATTCCGGAATGGATGGGATTGGCCCATTTTTCGAGCTGGTCGATGAAGTGATAGCGTCTCATCACAATTTTTACGGCAAGTTCAATCAATTGATCCGTCAAGACTTCAAGTAACGTTTCGTCGCCACCTTTTGTGGATAACTGCTTCAACAAGGCGTTCCGTTGTTTCAACGTCTTCAAGTATTGATTGAGCTCGTGTAAGTACACCGGACTGACCTGACCGATTTCCATATCTAAAAATCGCCGTCTCCCTTGCGGACTGCCTTTCACGATGGCTAAGTCTTCTGGGGCGAACAAGACGACGTTAAATGCGCCGACATAGTCACTGAGACGACGTTGTTCCAAATGATTGAGCTTTGCTTTCTTGCCTTTAGGAGAAAAAGAGAGACTCTGCACCGATTCGCCCGTCCGTTTATGAATCCGTCCTTCGATACTCGCAGCATCGGCTTCCCAACCGATTAACTCACGGTCTTGTGTCGTCCGATGCGATTTTGCGAGCGCAAGTACGTAAATCGATTCGAGAAGATTCGTTTTTCCTTGGGCGTTCTCACCAATCAGAACATTCGTCTGTTCTGAAAAATCTAGCTCGAGGGTTTCGTAGTTGCGATAGTTTTGCAATCGGATCGACTTTAAATGCACGTCAGTTTCCCTCGATTTGATATTCCCCGAAGCCTTCGACTTCGATTGTATCTCCATCTCTTAATTTACGACCGCGGCGCTGGTCCTGCTCACCGTTCACTTTAATCATGACATCCTCTAAAAAGAACTTTGCTTGTCCCCCACTTGAGATGATATCTGCTAATTTTAAAAATTGTCCGAGCGTTACATACTCGGTTGTAATCGACACTTTTTCCATGTCGTCACTTCCTTTCTCACATGCTGATCTGAAAAAATCGCCATACATATTAGTTTATCGAAAATCGTCGAATAAGGCAAAAAGAGGGATGACAAGGCAAGACACCTCATCATCCCTATCCGCAGCTTACGATGTGCGGACTGGCAAAATCAGTTGAAGAACACTATCTTGTTCAACCGGTCGTAAAATGAACGGTCGCATCGAACCCGTGAACTGGATTTCGATTTCAGATGCATCGAGTGCGCGGAGCGCGTCCATCACGAATTTCGAGTTGAAGGAAATTTTTAGTTCTTCTCCTTCAAGCGACAGGATGCTGACACGTTCCGACACTTTTCCGACTTCCGGCGAGTGTGAAGAGACTTCAACTGCCGTTGTATCTTCCGCCACAAATTTAATGACGTTGTTGCGATCGGCACGTGCTAAGAGCGATGCACGGTCAATGGCCTGTAAGAACTCTTTCGCATTCATCCGAACGGCTGTGCGATATTCTTCCGGAATGAGACGTGACGTATCTGGATAGGCACCGTCTAACAAACGAGAGAAGAATGAGATGTTTTTCATACGGAATAAAATTTGTTGGTCCGTTAAGACGATTTCAATCGGCAACTCTTCACGGTCGAGTAATTTTGCCAATTCGTTGAGTGAGCGACCAGGAACGACGACATTTTGGAACGTCAAATCGTTATCTGTCTCAAATCGCGCACGACGAAGCGCCAGACGGTGGCTATCGGTTGCGACACATGTAAGGAAGCCCTTCTCTGCTGAGAAGTTAACCCCTGTCAATACGGGACGTGTCTCCTGTGAAGAAACAGCGAAGCTCGTCTGACGGATGATGGTCTTCAATAGATCAGCCGGCAAATAGAAGCGACGATCACTCGCAAGTTCAGGTAGGCGTGGATATTCATCCGGGTCGAGACCGTTTAAATGGAACTCTGCCTGACCAGACTCAATGCGCGTCATGAAGTTCGGTGAAACTTCGAGTGTGACCTCGTTCGTCGGTAACTTCTTCACAATTTCTCCTAAGAAGCGTGCGTTCAACACGACGCTTCCAGCACGTTGAATTTGAATGAGTTCAATTCCACCCTCTTCGATTGGAATCAAGCGTTCAATCGAAATCTCGGTATCACTTCCTGTCAGTGTTAAGCCATCCGCATGTGCCTCAAGTTTCAAGCCTGTCAAAATTGGAATGGTCGTTCGTGAAGCCACAGCTTTTGATACGTCTTGTACGGCTTGCATGAATACATCTCGTTGAATCGTTAAATGCATGTGGATAATTCCTCCTAAGGTGAAATGAGTCCATTTCCTAATAATATAATAGTATTAATTAAGTCATAATAGTAATAAGGGCTGTGGATACTGGGGATAAGTCCCCTAATCCATACGTGTTAAGCCATTTCGCCTGTGAATAACTTGTGGATAACTAAGGTGGTTTATCCACAGGATATCCACAGAGAATTCTTCATTAGTTAGAAAGTGCCTTCTTCAACGTTTGAATCGTCTCTTGCATTTCCACATCGTTCTTTAGAAGGGTGCTAATTTTTTCATGTGCATGAATCACAGTCGTGTGATCACGCCCTCCGAACTCTTCCCCGATTTTTGGTAAAGAGCTCTCCGTCATCTCCCGCGAGAGATACATTGCGATTTGACGTGGGAATGCCAACGTCTTGGTTCGCTTTTTCGAGTTCAATTCTTCTACTTGAATGTTGAAGTGTTGACCGACAACTTCTTGAATATCGCGAATGACAATTTTCTTCGCTTCCTGGACAGGCATGATATTATGAAGCGCTTCGGCTGCCACGTCCGGGTCGATTGGTCGTCCGACAAGTTTTGCATAAGCGACGACTCGTGTCAGTGCCCCTTCTAGTTCCCGAATGTTCGTATCGATTTGATTCGCGATATACAGCATGACTTCATTCGAGATATCAAGCCCTTCCGCGGTCGCTTTTTTGCGAAGAATCGCAATTCGCGTCTCAAGGTCCGGTGGTGTGATGTCTGTGATTAGGCCCCATTCAAAGCGTGAACGAAGTCGATCCTCTAGCGTCGGGATTTCTTTTGGTGGTCGATCACTTGAAATCACGATTTGTTTCTGATCGTTGTGCAATGCATTGAATGTGTGGAAAAACTCTTCTTGGGTTTGTTCTTTCCCTGCTAAAAACTGAATATCATCAATCAATAGTACATCAATGTTTCGATAACGGTTCCGAAACTCACCGGTCTTATTATCCCGAATCGAATTGATAAATTCATTTGTGAACTTCTCAGAAGAGACATAGGCAATGCGAGCCCCCGGTTTTTGACCTTTTACATAATGACCAATCGCATGCATCAAATGTGTTTTACCAAGTCCAACGCCTCCGTAAATGAAGAGCGGGTTATAGGCGCGTGCAGGTGCTTCAGCGACAGCAAGTGATGCGGCGTGGGCAAAACGGTTCCCCGATCCGATGACAAACGTCTCGAAAATGTATTTGTCATTCAGTTGACCAAGATCCCCTTCCTCTTTTGAAGGTAATAGCACGGGCTGTTCTTTTGTTTCTGTCACGGCGATGGACTCATTTGACGATCCATCCGCTGGAGCATACTTGTGTGCTTGAGATTCCTCGATGAAATGAATTTCAAGCTTGTTGTTTGTGATCTCTTCAACTGTATCTTGTAACAGAGAGAGATACTGTCGCTCTAACCACGTGACGATAAAACTGGCGGGTGCCGACACAACGAGCGTCGTTCCCATCAATGATATCCCCTCGGTTGATTTCAACCACATGTCAAAACTGGCTTTTGGAGTTCGTTCTTCTTCCTCGATTACCGATAAGACATTTCTCCAAATCTCGCGAGCATTCTTCAATGAAAGACCTCCTTTACTCACATGTTGGGTAAAACTTATTCACACGATATACACATACACTATTCTATAGTAGAAACTAGGGTTATCCCCAGAGAACAAAAACTGTGGATAAAGTTATCCACATGGTGTTCATTATGGGGATAACACTTATCCACAGCCTGTGTATATCTTGGAATCACGAATTGTTCATCCACAAGTTTGTGCACATTCAGTTTAGCAAAATAAAATAGACGTGGCAATGCTTTTTGGTATTTATCCACAGATAAAGAAAAGTATCCACACCCACTTATCCACATGCTGTGTGTTTTGTGGATAACCTGTGGATATATTGTGGATAAAGCACTAATGATAGAATATGAGATGAAAAAGTTATACACAAAAGAGGAAGGAGTGAAATGAAAGATTGTTTTTGTAAAAGAAGAAAATGAAAAAATAAAGAATAAGAATATGAAAAAAGAGGAGTTATTCACATATAAATGTGGATAACTTCGAGATTTTGTGGATAAAATGGCTCAACGTGGCTATTTATAAAGACCGTTTATAAAATACGTAAAGGTTGTGTATACATTCATCCCCCTACTCGTCCTTCGGATAAGGATCGAATCCATGTGGATGAATGCTTTCTGAGTGCCTCATTCTACGAATTCGAAAACCATCCGAAAATACATTGACAATTGTTGAATCGATTTATATAATCTTAAAGACTGCCTTAAATGAAACTATAACTTGCTAATAGAGCGTTAATCTTGAGGAGGTGCTGTAACCATGAAACCAACTTTCAACCCTAACAACCGTAAGCGTAAGAAAGTTCACGGATTCCGTGCACGCATGGCGACTAAAAACGGTCGCAACATTCTTGCTGCTCGTCGTCGTAAAGGCCGTAAAGCCTTGACTGTATAATTCTGAATGAAGATTGCCCGGGGATCCTTTCCTCGGGCAATTTTTTAGTTTGTCACAGAAACGTAGTATTTCATGGATTCTCCCTCGTTCAAATGATGTGGATATGATATGATGTTAGTTGACGATTTTTGAAGCGAAGGATGGAGTGAGAATTTTGAAAAAAGAATACCGCCTGCAAAAGAATGAAGAGTTCCAAGCGGTGTTTCGCGAAGGACGCTCCGTGGCCAATCGTCAGTTTGTCGTCTACACGCTCAAAGCGGATCAAACGCATTTCAGAGTGGGTCTTTCCGTCAGTAAGAAACTTGGAAATGCTGTGGAACGGAACCGGATGAAACGATTGATGCGTGAGTCGCTTCGCTTGCTCGAACCAAACGTTGCACCGAATGATTATGTCATCATCGCTCGAAAACCTGCGACCGCATTGACGCAGTCGGAAGTGACCGAGAGTTTGAAACACGTATTCAAACGGGCCAAGGTTTGGCAAAAGCAGGGCCGGTGACCATGACAATCTGAATTTGTTCTCTCATATAATTAGAGTCTGATAAGATTGCCCGATCGACGTGTGCGTTAAAAAGAATTGATAAAGAAAGCGTAGGAGGAACTATGAGCAAAAAGCTAAAATTAGGATTACTCGCTGCCATGACCGCGGTCATCATGCTGATGGCAGGCTGTGTGGATCCGTCTACCATCCAAGCCGAACCAGTAACGGCTGACACAGAAGGTTTCTGGGCGAAGTACTTTGTATGGCCGCTCGCATGGCTTTTGAAGGAAGTTGCTTACTTGGTCGGTGGCCCGTGGCAATACGGGATTTCAATCATCATCGCGACGATTATCGTCCGGTTATTGATTCTCCCACTCATGATCAAGCAGACGAAGAGTATGGGTGCGATGCAAGTGTTGCAACCAGAAATGCTGAAGCTTCGTGAAAAGTACAGCTCAAAAGACCAGGAAACACAACGTAAACTCCAAGAAGAGATGATGAAGCTTTATCAGGAATACCAAATCAACCCGCTCGCGGGATGTTTGCCGATCTTGATTCAAATGCCGATTCTCTTCGCATTCTATGATGCGATTCGCCGTACACCTGAGATTTTCGAAGCGAACTTCTTATGGTTCGACCTCGGTGCTCCGGATCCAACGTTCGTCTTGCCGATCTTAGCGGCAATCTTGACGTTCGCACAACAAAAAATCTCAATGGCGGGTCAAGAACAGAACCCGCAGTTGAAGATGATGCTTTATATCTTCCCGGTCATGATCTTCGTCATGTCGATCAACCTCCCAGCTGCCCTTTCGTTATACTGGGTAGTCGGTTATATCATCTCGATCATCGTCACGATGGCAATCATGCTCCCGATGCGTGAGAAGATGAAGGTTGCGGCTGAAGCGAAAATCGCTGCGAAAGAAGCAGAGCGTGCAGCGCTTGCTGAAGAAGAAAAGAAAAACAAAAAGAAAAAGCGTAAATAATCGCTAAGCTGAGTGTCTTCTGACGCTCAGCTTTTTTTTGTGGGATTGCAAGCCAGTCAGAGGGGAATAGAGATAGAAACGAGTAAACGGAGGTGTGGGAAAATGGAGGCATTCATTCAGCGTTTGGAACGTTCGACGTTATGGCAAGCGATCATTTATTTTGTACTTGGTGTTCTCATTCTGTTATATCCTCGATTTTTCTTTGATGTCATGGTGTATGTCATTGCCGGTTATTTAGCGATCATGGGGATTTGGATGATCTTTCAAGGGTTGCGTCGACGTCAGGGAGGGTTGCCACCCACTTTCTTTATGGGTCTCATCTATTTGATTTTGGCAGCGGTCGTCTTTTTCTTCGCAGAGACGCTAGCTAGTCTTCTCCCGATTTTGATCGGAGCCTTGTTCTTATTCGGTGGAATTATCCGCCTGATTCAGGCACTCGGTTACCGTCAATCGATGTCGGGACGATGGCTTTGGTTTTTGATTGGAAGTCTATTGTGGATAGGTGTCGGGATTCTCATGTTGACGAATCCGTTCAGTAGTCTACTTGTCTTGTTCCAACTGTTCGGCGGCATTCTCATCGCCATCGCGATACTGGAACTGTTCCTCTATTTCACGATTCGTTCGACGAAACGCCAAGCAAGATACTAAAAAACAAGCCGCCCTATATGCCAGGACGGCTTGTTTCTCGTTGAATCAACTGTTCCATGAACGGTCCGAACACGTTGTAGCCAGGTAGTGATGTGAAAAAAGTTTGCTCTACCTGAAGTCGCTCCAGATAGATGTGGGCGGCTTTTTCGTGTGAGGCGGGGGTCAAATGGTCATAAAATGAGCGGAGGTCGATTTCTTGTCGCTGCGTCACATCTTTTAAACCAAGGGAAGCCCGGTCCGGTGTGTGGTGAGCGGCTAACACATATGCGAAATGGACCATTCCTTGCCGGAGCATCTCCGTTGCCCACATCGCGTTGCCTCGATTGCGTGATTTTGTATATTGGAAAAAGAACCACACGGTATCGAACGCATGGTCACTGATTGCCGCTTCGTCTAATTGCAAGGAAGTGGCGTGTCTAGCAAGTCGCTGTTGTGGGTCGTAGAGCACATGAATCGAGTCTTGATGATTCAACGTCTCTTGCGTGACCGTGAACAGGTCGAGGTGAAGAAAATCATCAAAGACGGCGATGAGTTGTGGAGCGACGATGTGAATCTCGTCTTTTAACAGAATCGGACGATAGGCGGTTACATGCTCGAGGCGTCTAGATAGAAAAGAGACCTTTTCATCGGGGTGTACCATGACATAGAGGTCGATATCTGAATGTTCATCGGCTTCTCCCCGACCGAATGAACCCTTCATAAAAATCGCTTGAACCGCTTCATCGTGCTGTAATCGTTCGGTGATGATTCGGATTGCGTCTTGCTGTTTCATCTTTAGATCATCTCTCTCCTATGTAAATATATTCCTTTATTGTACGAAAACGATGAGGCGAATGGCAATGACTTTATCAATGGTCCAACTCTTTCGTTCAAGTCGAATATCGTGTATAGTAGGTTCGTTATGCATATGATAGAAGAAGATGTTTAGGTTTGGAGGGAGAAAGATGCTAGAGTTTGACACGATTACAGCGATTTCGACGCCGATGGGTGAAGGTGCCATCGGGATCGTCCGACTATCGGGCGATTTGGCGGTCGAAACGGTGAACAATGTGTTTTCTGGGAAAGACTTAACAACAGTCGATTCACATACGATTCATTATGGAACGTTAAAATATCCTAATACGGGCGAAATCGTCGATGAAGTCATGGTCAGTATTATGCGCGCGCCGAAGACGTTTACGCGAGAAGATGTCGTCGAAATCAATTGTCACGGAGGCGTCGTAGCGGTCAATCGTGTCCTTGAGCTCATTCTCGATCAACCCGACATCCGCCTAGCAGAACCGGGCGAGTTCACGAAGCGCGCCTTTTTAAATGGTCGGATCGATTTATCTCAGGCGGAAGCGGTCATGGATTTGATTCGCGCGAAGACGGACCGAGCAATGAACGTTGCGATGGCGCAAATGGAAGGACGTTTGTCACGCCTCGTTCGCGAGTTACGTCAACAATTGCTCGAGACGATTGCGGCGGTCGAGGTCAACATCGACTATCCAGAATATGACGCAGAAGAGATGACCCAGGCCATTGTCGAAGAGAAAGCGGGCGAGGTCAAACGTGTCCTCGAACAGTTACTCGAGACAGCGCGACAAGGGAAAATCTTACGTGAAGGCTTGGCCACGGCAATCATCGGTCGACCGAACGTCGGAAAATCTTCTTTGATGAACACGCTCGTTCAAGAGACAAAAGCGATTGTCACCGAAATTGCCGGTACGACACGTGACACAATTGAGGAATACGTCAACGTGAAAGGTGTTCCGCTCAAATTGATCGATACGGCAGGGATTCGCGAAACGGAAGATATCGTGGAACGAATCGGTGTGGAAAAGTCGAGAAAAGCGTTAGAAGCGGCAGATTTGGTCCTTCTCGTCTTGAACGGACATGAGGGATTGACTGTCGAGGATGAGGCGTTATTTGAGGCAGTTAAAGGAATGAATGCCATCATCATCATCAACAAGACAGACTTGCCACAAAACATGGATTCTTCTAAGCTAGAGAAACTAGCGGCAGGACGTCCAATTGTGGCGACATCGCTCTTGCTAGATGAAGGAATCGATGCCCTTGAAGCGGCCATCGCAAATCTATTCTTCGCAAAAGGTGTCGAGTCACAGGATATGACGTATATCTCAAACGCTCGACACATTCAGTTAATCAAACGAACGATTGGTCAAATTGATGAGGCGCTCGGTAGTGCCGTCATGAATATGCCGATCGACATGGTTCAAATCGATTTACGTCGTGCGTGGGATACGCTCGGTGAAATCAATGGAGATACCGTACAGGAGAGCTTGATTGATCAGCTCTTTTCACAGTTTTGTCTTGGGAAATAATAAGGAGGAACGAATATGGCTTATACGGCAGGCGAATTTGATGTCATCGTCATCGGGGCCGGACACGCAGGGATTGAATCAGCACTCGCATCGGCTCGAATGGGCGCGAAAACAGCGATGCTCACCATGAACCCTGATATGGTCGGATTCATGTATTGCAACCCATCAATCGGTGGGCCGGCGAAAGGGATCGTCGTACGTGAAATCGATGCGCTCGGTGGCGAGATGGGGCGTGCGATTGACGCGACATACATCCAAATGAAGATGCTCAACACATCGAAAGGGCCGGCGGTACGTGCGCTACGTGCACAGGCGGACAAATTCCAATACCAAAATCATATGAAGAAAGTGCTAGAAGATGAGCCGAATCTGCTGCTTCGTCAGGCGCTAGTCGAGCGCTTGTTGATTGAGGACGGAGAAGTACGTGGCGTGGTAACGAACACAGGTTCAGAATATCGCGCGAAAGCGGTCATCGTCACAACGGGAACGTTCATGCGTGGTCAAATCATCATCGGGGAATTGGCTTACGAGAGTGGTCCGAACAACCAAATGCCATCGGTCGAGCTATCGAAGCATCTTGAAGAGCTCGGTCTCGACTTAGTTCGATTCAAAACGGGAACACCGCCACGAATCGACGGCAAGACGATTGATTATTCGAAGACGGAGATTCAGCCAGGGGACGAGAATCCATCATTCTTCTCGTACACCTCGACGGACTTGGATCCGATCGAACAAATCCCGTGCTGGCTCACGTACACGAGCGAACGTACACACCAATTGATTGATGAGAACTTGCATCGCTCACCGATGTATTCGGGTGCGATTAAAGGAACAGGGCCCCGTTATTGCCCATCAATCGAAGATAAGGTCGTTCGCTTTAATGATAAACCGCGTCACCAAATCTTCTTAGAGCCAGAAGGTCGCGATACGGAAGAAATCTATGTCCAAGGCTTTTCGACGAGTATGCCAGAAGACGTGCAACATCAGATGCTTCGCACGATCCCGGGTCTTGAAAATTCAGAGATGATGCGTCCCGGTTATGCGATTGAATACGATGCGGTCGTACCGACACAGCTTTGGCCAACTCTCGAAACAAAAGCTGTCCCAGGTCTTTTCACAGCGGGACAAATCAACGGGACGAGCGGGTACGAAGAAGCGGCTGGACAGGGCATCATGGCGGGAATCAACGCCGCATGCAAAGTGCTCGGAAAAGATCCGGTCATCTTGGACCGTTCGCAAGCGTACATCGGCGTCTTAATCGATGACCTCGTGACGAAAGGTACGAACGAACCGTATCGCCTTCTCACATCACGTGCCGAATACCGTCTTTTGTTGCGTCATGACAATGCGGACTTGCGACTCAGCGACATCGGGTATGAGATCGGCTTACTTTCAGAAGATCGTCACACTCACCTCAACGAGAAGCGTGTAGCGATTGAAAAAGAAGTGAAGCGACTTGCGTCACTTGTCGTCAAACCGACACCTGAAGTCAATGCGATGCTCGAATCGGTCGGTGCGCACCCGCTTAAAGAAGCGACGCATGCCAACATCTTGTTGAAACGTCCGGAAGTATCTTATGAAGCACTCATGACGGTCGTTCCGTCAACGGAAGAATTGTCGTATGAAGTGAAAGAGCAAGTCGAGATTCAAGTGAAGTATGAAGGTTATATTTCCAAACAGCTTGAACAAGTCGAGAAGATGCGTCGCATGGAAGAAAAACGAATCCCGGAAAACTTGGATTACGATGCGATCGGTGGTCTCGCGACAGAAGCGAAACAAAAACTAAAACAAGTTCGTCCTCTTTCGATCGGTCAAGCGTCTCGTATCTCAGGCGTAAACCCAGCAGACGTGTCAATCTTGCTCGTCTATATCGAACAAGGACAATACGCAACGGTGGAGTGAAACGATGAACGAATCTCAATTTATTGAAGCGTTACGAGCTGAAGGGTTTGAGCTGAGTGAGACACAACTCAGTCAGTTCAAGCGTTACTTCGAAATGCTCGTCGAATGGAACGAGAAAATGAACTTAACGGCCATCACGGACCGAGAAGAAGTATATTTGAAGCATTTCTATGATTCGCTCAGCGCAGCGTTTCATTTCGATTTCACGAAAGTCGAAACCGTATGTGATGTCGGGGCAGGAGCCGGATTCCCAAGTCTTCCGCTCAAAATTTTATTCCCACACTTACACGTCACGATCATCGATTCGTTAAACAAACGCATCACCTTTTTGAACGAGTTGGCCCTTGCCCTCGGACTCGAAGGTGTCGCGTTCCATCATGGTCGTGCCGAAGAGTTCGGAAAAAATAAAAAGTTCCGCGAACAGTTTGACGTCGTCACAGCACGTGCGGTTGCCCGCATGACCGTGTTGGCAGAATACTGTTTGCCACTCGCGAAAGTAGGCGGAAGCTTCGTTGCGCTTAAAGCGGCCAAGGTTTCTGACGAGATGGCAGACGCCAAAAACGCTTTAGCCGTTCTAGGTGGGAAAGAAAAAGCGACACACCAGTTCCTATTGCCAGGAGAGATGAGTGAGCGTAATATCGTAGTTGTAGATAAACTACGAAAAACGCCCGGGAAATATCCGCGTAAAGCGGGGACACCGGCGAAAGAGCCACTTATCTGATGATGTCGTTTCACGTGAAACAAAAGCAGATTCCAGTGGTGGAGTCTGCTTATTTTTTTACATAAAGGGGTGCCCGACGTTGAAGAATAGATTTGCGAAATTGTTCGGTGTGAATCGAAAAGACGAAGTTGCCGTGACGCAGATTGCGGAAGTTCGAGCGGATGACACGGTACAAGAACTCTCGTTATCACGGTTGCGTCCAAACCGTTATCAACCGCGTAAAGTGTTCGAACCGGCAAAAATTGAAGAGTTGGCAACGACGATTTCGGAACATGGACTCCTTCAACCAATCGTGGTTCGAAAGGCAGATGGGGACTGCTATGAAATCATTGCCGGGGAGCGTCGTTTCCGTGCGGTGAAATCGCTTGGTTGGTCAGCGATTCCGGCAATCGTTCGCGATATGGACGATGATACGACGGCTGCACTCGCCTTGATTGAAAACTTGCAGCGTGAGCAGTTAAGCCCGATTGAAGAGGCGGAAGCATATGATCGTTTACTCGCCTTGAACGGTTTGACGCAAGATGCGCTCGCGAAGAGTCTAGGCAAGAGTCAATCCACGATCGCCAATAAGTTGCGTTTGTTAAAATTGCCGGAGGATGTGAAGCAGTCGCTTCGCGATCGTCGGATCAACGAGCGACATGCGCGTGCGTTGTTGCCGTTGAAGGAAGAAGGATTGCAACTTCAAGTGCTCGCAGAAGTGTTAGAACAGGATTTTAACGTCAAGGAGACAGAAGAACGCGTCGCCTTTTTAACAACACCGATCGAAGAAGAGAAGCGAAAGCCGAAAAAACAACGTCGTCGGACGAAAAGTTTTGCGCGTGACACGCGAATCGCCATCAACACGATTCGTGACTCAATCGATTTGATTGGGAAAACAGGGATTGACGTCCAAACTGAAGAAGTAGACGAAGAGGAATTTGTTGAAATTCGAATTCGCATCCCGAAAGCGCGGCCTCAAAAATGAGTCCGTGCTTTTTTATACAATGAAGGAGGTTTGTAGATGGAACGATTAGCATTAAAATTCATTCGCCCAAACCCGAATCAGCCCCGGAAACAATTTGAGGTGGAAAAATTAGAAGAGTTGCGTCAATCCATTGAGCGATATGGCGTCCTACAACCAATCGTCGTTCGAAAAGCGACAGGATACTATGAAATCATTGCCGGGGAACGACGGTTTCAGGCGGCGAAGCTCGCTGGGAAAGAAGACATTCCTGCCCTCGTCGTCACGGCGGACTCCGATCGCGTCATGGAGTTGGCGCTGATTGAAAACATTCAGCGGGCAGACTTGAATGCCATCGAAGAGGCTGTCGCCTATGAACAGTTGATGCAGACGCTAGGTCTGACGCAACAACAGTTGGCCGATCGCGTCGGGAAGAGCCGCAGTCATGTGACGAACAGTCTTCGCCTCCTTCGATTGCCGAGTGCCGTCCAGCATGCGGTCATGGTCGGAGATTTGACGATGGGACATGCACGTGCCATCACGGGTATGAAATCGGAACAAGCGATGGAACAGATTGCGAAACGGGTCATTGCCGAGCATTGGACGGTCCGTCGCCTCGAGCGTTACTTACAAAAAGAGCGCACAGAAAAAAAGACGCTGAAGCGATCGAACGCCGATATCGAAGCGGTCGAAGCGGTGCTTGCGGAGCGTCTTCAGATGGATGTGTCGATTCGTCCGCGCCGAAAAGGCGGCGTCCTCGAGTTGAAGTATTTTTCACAAGACGACTTGGAACAATTGTTGACGTTATTATCGCCTCAAGACTTTGATTCATCTCGTGACTGACGAAGACGCGTGATGGCCGCCTCTTCGTGATGCAGGCGCCCGATCCGTGTATCAAAATCGGCGAATCCGTCTGTGATGAAACGTGCGAGTTCATATACAAGATGGAGACGGGTATTCTGTAGAATCATCATCTCCATGAATCCACTTACGTTCACGACGGCTTTAATATTGTAAGCGCCGACTGCCGGAAGTTCTTTTTGGACACCGGCCCCTGGAGCGAGCGGACCTTCCGAAAAGAAGACATAACCGACACTTGATAAACGTCCGAGACAGGCGTCGATAGCGATAATGAGCGGTTGATGGAAGCGCGTTTGAATCTCATGTAACGTTTCCACCAAATTGAGTGCGTGTACAGGCTTCGTTAATGTGCCATATACATGTAAATTTCGGATATGACGTTCTTCTAAAAACGTTCCGACGAGCGGACCGAGTGAATCACCGGTCGAACGGTCCGAACCGATGCAAACAAGGACGATGGGGCGATGGATTTCATTGACCAACTGTTCATGAAGCTGGTCCGCAAGCAATCTGGATCCACTCCGCTCAGTGTGTTCAATGAAGAAAGAGTATGGTTTATGAGGTTTTAAGCGAAACGGCATGAATCTCATCCTCTCTTCTAAGCTGCCTATTCCTAGTTGCAGTTGGGGGATTGATCTCGTATTAACCCATTCCCAAAAGTGGAAAACTTCTAACTTCCGAATGCAGTGTTTGAGAAAAGTCGTGAAATATGTTTTGATGATTTAGAATCTACGACTTTGAGGTGAAAAGATGGCTTCGCAAAATACAGAAAAAGATTTAAATACGGTTGCCGATGAGACAATCGACAGCGTGAACCGATTCGTCGAGTACTTTAAAGATACAGACATGTGGATTGGTTTAGGGATCAAGCTCGCCGGTGTGGCGCTCATCATCCTTGGTTTATATATCGCAACACGCATTTTGACAACGATGGTCGAGCGCGTGTTTACGCTCCGCAAAATAAAAGAACATGATATCGTCGCCCAGCGACAGAATGAAACGTTATTAAAATTAGCCCAAAACACAATCCGCTATGTGATCGGGTTGATTATGGTCTTGACGGTGCTCGGACAATTCGGTGTGAATATCGCCGGTTTGATTGCATCAGCCGGGGTCGCGGGTCTTGCAATCTCATTCGGGGCACAAAGTTTGGTGAAAGACGTCATCACAGGGGCGTTCATCATCTTTGAAAACCAATATAAGAACGGGGATTACGTCAATTTGAACCAACAAGTCGACGGGACGGTCATCGAGGTCGGAATCCGGACGACGAAGTTAAAAGGATTAAACGGACAAGTGACGATTATTCCGAACGGACAAATCTTACAAGTGACGAACTACTCGCTTGAAAACAGCGTCGCTGTTGTCGATATTGGGGTTGCGTACGAAGAAGATATGTCAAAAGTAGAGCAAGCGCTCAAGGAAATTGCGAAAACGGTCGAAGCACGCTATCACGACTTGTTCATCAAACCAATCGACTTAGCTGGAGTGCAGTCGCTCGGACCGTCGGAAGTGGTGTACCGATTAATGGCGGAAGTCCCGCCGACCCAGCACTTCGCAGCTGGTCGAATTTTGCATAAAGAGTTAAAGGCTGGACTTGACGAGCGGGGGATTGAAATTCCATACCCACGTACGGTCATGATGCCACCGAACTCGGCTCCTAAAGGAGGAGAAGCAGAAAATGCAAAGTAAAACCTATGCATTGAACGATATTGTGGAAATGAAAAAACCACATGCCTGTAAGACGAACCGTTGGCAAATCACGCGTGTCGGGATGGACATTCGAATCAAGTGTCAAGGCTGCGGAGCCAGTGTGCTCATGCAACGCCGTGATTTCGATAAGCGATTCAAGAAAGTGCTTGAACAAGGGAACGCCGCCGAATAAGCGGCGTTTTTCTTTAGGTTATGAACGTGAGTTGCGGTTTAATCGTGGACTATCTATAATTGTGAAGGATGTGACGGTGTGGTGTACTGAATGTACCCACTCCACAGACGGCTTAACATTTCCCGGGAAACACCGGATGAGGAGGAAATACTAGTGGGATTAACAGCAGGAATTGTCGGATTGCCAAACGTCGGGAAATCGACATTGTTTAATGCGATTACACAAGCAGGAGTCGAGGCGGCCAACTATCCGTTCGCGACGATCGACCCGAACGTCGGCGTCGTAGAAGTACCGGATGCGCGCCTTGATCGATTGACAGAACTCGTCAAACCGAAAAAAACGGTACCAACAGCATTTGAGTTTACAGATATCGCTGGAATCGTGAAAGGTGCGTCAAAAGGTGAAGGTCTCGGAAACAAATTCTTGGCGAACATTCGCGAAGTCGATGCGATTTGCCAAGTCGTCCGTTGCTTTGAAGACGAGAACATCACGCACGTCGCAGGTCGTGTCTCACCAATCGATGACATTACGACTATCAATCTTGAATTGATCTTAGCTGATCTTGAGCAAGTCGATAAACGCATCGCACGTGTTCAAAAAATGGTGAAGGCAAAAGATAAAGGTGCGGTACAAGAACTCGAAGCACTCGAAATCGTGCGAGATGTTCTTGAATCAGAGCGCCCGGCACGTGTCGCTGAATTATCAGAAGATCAACTCGCGATCGTCAAACACTTCCAATTGCTTACGATGAAGCCGATGCTTTACGTGGCGAACGTGAGTGAGGATGAAGTGGCAGATGCCGATTCGAACGAGTTTGTACAAGCAGTCCGTGATCACGCGGCAACAGAAGGGTCGAAAGTCATCGTCATCTGTGCACGAATCGAAGAAGAAATTTCAGAACTCGAACCGGAAGAACGCCTCGAGTTCTTACAAGATCTCGGAATCGAAGAGTCAGGACTTGATCAATTGATCCGTGCGGCTTACTCGACACTTGGTCTTGCGACATACTTCACGGCAGGTGAGAAGGAAGTTCGTGCTTGGACGTTCAAACAAGGGATGAAAGCCCCACAATGTGCTGGTGTCATCCACTCTGACTTCGAACGTGGATTCATCCGTGCCGAAGTCGTGTCGTATGACGACCTTTCAGCAGCAGGAAACATGACGACGGTGAAAGAACAAGGAAAACTTCGTTCAGAAGGAAAAGAATACGTCTTCCAAGATGGCGACGTTGTCACGTTCCGCTTCAACGTATAAGTTGATTTACGGAAACGTATTGTAAAAGTTAAGGAAGTTTGATAGTATATTATGACGTGAGTAAAACAATTGTTTGCTCCTTGCTCCTACAACCGGTAGGGGCCGTTAGTCCAAGAGGAGGTGAAAGATAATGCGTAAATACGAACTTCTTTACATTATCCGTCCATCAGTTGATGAGGAAGCGAAGAAAGCTTTAATCGAGCGCTTCAACAACGTCATCACTGAAAACGGTGGTACTGTTGAAAAAACAACAGACATGGGTAAACGTCGTTTCGCTTATGAAATCAACAAGATGCGCGAAGGACACTACGTTCTTCTTAACATCGTTGCTGAACCTAAAGCGATCTTAGAAACAGAGCGTCTCATGAAGATCTCTGACGACGTTGTCCGTCAAATGACAACAAAAGACGAGCGTTAATCCTTAACGTTTCGTATCGTGAAAGGGGAGCTTGGAGATGATTAACCGAGTTGTGTTAGTTGGTCGATTGACTCGCGATCCCGAAATGCGTTATACGCAGAGCGGAATCGCCGTAACACGCCTTACTCTCGCTTGCGATCGTCCATTCGCTGGACAAGATGGGAAGCGCGAGACGGACTTTATTGATTGTGTCGTTTGGCGCAAACAAGCAGAGAACGTAGCACAATACTTGAAAAAGGGCAGCATGGCCGGCGTTGACGGTCGCCTTCAAATCAGTAGTTACGAAGGACAAGATGGCCAACGTCGTTACCGGGCAGAAGTAGTCGCAGACAGCGTACGCTTCCTTGAACCACGCGGAGCCTCAGGGCAACGTGAGCAAGCACCATCTGGAGATGTCTTCGGTGGTGGTGAATCAAGTGGATCAGGATGGGGCGCAGGAGCCGCTTCGACTTCATCTCAGTCCTCGAATTCGAATAAAGGTTTTGACGCAGATCCGTTCTCGGGTGGCGGCAAAATCGACTTGTCAGATGATGATTTGCCATTCTAATCATCATGGACAATAAAAACTAACCTATAAAGGAGGTCTTCACATGGCACGTCGTCCAGGAGGTCGTCGTCGTCGTAAAGTATGTTTCTTTACGTCGAACAACATCACTCATATCGATTATAAAGACGTAGAATTGCTCAAACGCTTCGTTTCGGAGCGTGGTAAAATTCTTCCACGTCGTGTGACTGGTACTTCAGCGAAATACCAACGTCCACTTACTGTCGCTATCAAGCGCTCACGTCAAATGGCTTTGCTTCCATACGTTGCAGAGTAATTGTTTGACGAACGGCTTATCCTCTTGGATAAGTCGTTTTTTTGTATTTCATCTCGTCTGTAAGTGTGTAAGTGAAACCGACGAATATGGTATGATAGAGCAGAAACCTTTACGATTCCATGGGTGAACATTACTCATTTTAGGAGGCATACATGCACAGTGGTGAAGCATTAACATCCGTGAAGAACCAATACGCGCGGCACATGATTCCATACGTGATTGGATTCCTTGTCTCGTTAGGATTGGCGTTCTACAACATTGTGGCGGCAATCACCCTGTTTATGGGCACGCTGATTTTTTTCATCTATCAGCAAGTGACGATGCGACGGGAGCGTAAAAATTGGGAACAGTATGTCCTCTCTCTCTCTCATCAAATCGAAGAGGTCGGAAAAGAAGCATTGACGACGATGCCGATTGGGATTTTAGTCTTTGACCAGGACCGACGGATCAGTTGGTATAACGAACAATCACGATTGATTTTCGAACTCGATATGGCGATTGGAATACCGCTTGATGCGCTCCATTCCGCCTTCGATGAATTGATTGAAGAAGAAGAGGATGAAGCCACGATTGAAGTGGGTGACCGTGTCTATCGTGTTTATTACAATCAAATCCATCAAACCCTCTATTTATTTGATATGACCGAAGAAGCGGAGATGGAACAAAAGTATGTTCAAACGCAGACGGTTATCGGTATTTTGTATTTAGATAACTATGACGAGATGTCGACTGCGGTGGATGAACAGGTCCGTAGTGAAGTCAATCGTCGGGTGACGGTACTCCTCAATCAATGGGCGCAGCGGCATCATATCTACATGCGTCGTACAGCTGCGGACCGCTTTTTCCTCGTCATGAATGAACGGACGCTATCTGAACTTGAAAACAACCGCTTTTCAATCTTGGATGAAGTGCGTGATGCGACGAAGGAACAAAGAATCCCGTTGACGTTATCAATCGGGATTGGGTGCGGTGAAACGACATTGACGGAGCTCGGTAATCTCTCTCAGTCGAGTCTAGATTTAGGACTTGGCCGTGGTGGTGACCAGGCAGTCGTTAAGCGTCATAATGGGAAAGTTCGTTTCTTCGGCGGGAAGACAAATCCGACCGAGAAGCGAACGCGTGTCCGGGCACGTGTCATCTCGAACTCGATGCGTGACCTCATTCGGGAATCGAGCCGTGTCCTTGTGATGGGACATAAGAATCCAGATATGGACTCGCTCGGGGCTTCCATCGGTGTCATGAAATTGGCCGAGTTTGTCGGGCGCGAGGCGTATGTCGTCATTCCATCCGGTGAGACGAGTGTCGGCATTCAGCGGCTCGTCCATGAAGTAGAGAACGATGACTCGTTATACAGCCAATTCTTGACCGAGTATGAGGCGCAGCCACTCATCGATGAACAGACATTACTCGTCGTCGTCGATACACACCGTCCGTCCCTCGTCATTTCAAAAGACATTTTGGATCGGTCGGAGCGGGTCGTCGTCATCGACCACCATCGTCGCGGGGAAGAGTTTATCGAAGATCCGGTTCTCGTGTATATGGAGCCTTACGCATCATCAACGAGTGAGCTCGTCACGGAATTGATTGAGTATCAGGCGGGAAGTCGAAAGCTCTCTATTTTAGAGGCAACGTCACTTCTCGCGGGAATCATGGTCGATACGAAAGGATTTACGCTCCGTACGGGATCCCGTACGTTTGATGCGGCATCCTTCTTACGGATTCAAGGTGCTGACACGGTTCTCGTACAGCACTTCATGAGACAAGATCTCGATGCTTATATCGAGCAGTCTCAGATTTTGAGAAACACCGAAATTTATGCAGGTGGGATGGCGATTGCGGTCGCTTCTGACGACGAGGCACACCATCAAGTGTTGATTGCTCAGTCTGCAGACCAGTTGCTGAATATGGAAGGCGTCAAAGCCTCGTTCGTCATCGCCGTCTTACCGGACGGGCGTACGGGAATCAGCGCGCGGTCGCTCGGTGACGTCAACGTCCAGGTCATCATGGAAATGCTCGATGGCGGTGGCCATTTGACGAATGCGGCGACGCAACTTGAAGTGAGTCGCGAACAAGCGAAAGTCATGTTGAAAGAGGCAATCGATCATTACGTAACAGATGAAACTGAAGGAGAGGAATTAGAATGAAAGTCATTTTGAAAGTAGATGTAAAAGGACAAGGGAAAGCTGGAGAAGTGAAAAACGTGGCAGACGCTTACGCTAAGAACGTCTTGTTCAAGAAAAACTTGGCAGTGGAAGCGACACCAGGAAACCTGAAAGCATTCGCGGCTAAAGAACGTCGTGCCGAAGAAGCAGCAGAAGAAGAGTTGAACGAAGCGAAACAACTCAAAGAAAAGCTTGAAAAAGAGACGATTGCCGTCACGACGAAAGCCGGTGAAGGCGGTCGCGTGTTCGGTTCGGTCACGAGCAAGCAAATCGCGGATGCCCTTAAATCAATGGGCTACAAAATTGATAAGCGTAAAATTGAACTCGAGCATCCGATCAAGGCGCTCGGTTTCACGAAAGTGCCAGTGAAGTTGCACCATGACGTCGTCGCGACGTTGAATGTACATGTACAAGAAGCTTGAAGGTGAGGTAGAGACGGATGAGTGATGCGATTCAAGTCAATACACCACCGCATAGCGTGGAAGCGGAGCAAGCCGTCTTAGGGGCAATCATCCTCGATTCGGATCGGTTGATTACGGCCTCAGAGCGGGTCGACCCGGACGACTTTTATCGTGTCAGCCACCAACGCATCTTTGAAGCGATGCTAAAGATCAATGACCGAGGCGAGCTCGTCGACTTGGTCACGCTCAGTTCCGAGTTACAGGCGCAAGGGATTTTGGACGAAATCGGGGGCCTCAACTATTTGGCGGAGGTCGCGGAATCCGTTCCCGCCATCGGGAACATCGGCTATTACTTGAACGTCGTCGACCAAAAGGCGGCACTCCGTCGCCTGATTCGAACTGCGACCAACATTGTCTCGGATGGTTATGAGCGTCAAGATGAGGTGGATTCTGTTTTATCTGATGCCGAGCGAAATATTCTAAAAGTATCGCAGCGAAAAGGACAATCGAGCTTCCACCCGATTGGTTCTGTCTTATCCGATGCGTACTCGACGATTGAAAAGCTACATCAGTCGAGCGGTGAAATCACCGGGATTGCGACCGGGTTCACGGATTTGGATAAGATGACGGCCGGTTTCCAACGAAACGATTTGATTATCGTGGCCGCCCGTCCATCTGTCGGGAAGACCGCGTTCGCCTTGAACATCTCGCAAAACGTCGCGGTCCGTACGGGTGAGAACGTTGCCATCTTCAGTTTGGAGATGGGTGCCGAGCAACTCGTCATGCGTATGTTGTGTGCGGAAGGGAACATCGATGCCCAGCGCCTCCGGACCGGTCGTCTTGAAGCGGAAGATTGGGGTCGTCTCTCCCTTGCGATGTCGTCGCTCTCCCAAGCAGGCATCTACATCGACGATACACCGGGTCTTCGGGTCAACGAAATCCGAGCCAAATGTCGCCGATTGAAGCAGGAACATGGTCTCGGGATGATCATGATTGACTACTTGCAGCTCATCGTCGGGAACGGGAAACCGGGCGAGAACCGCCAACAAGAAGTATCGGAAATCTCACGTACGCTCAAAGCAATCGCACGGGAACTACAAGTACCGGTCATCGCCTTGTCTCAGCTCTCACGTGGCGTAGAGAGTCGTCAAGACAAGCGACCGATGATGTCCGATATCCGTGAATCGGGAGCAATCGAGCAGGATGCCGATATCGTCGCCTTCCTCTATCGTGATGACTATTACGATAAAGAGAGTGAAGACGCCAATACGATTGAAATCATCATTGCGAAACAACGTAACGGTCCGACCGGTACGGTCAAGCTCTCCTTCAGGAAAGAGTACAACAAGTTCGTCAATATGGAGACGCAAGCCTTCGCACCACCGATGTAACGTCGGTGGTGTCTTTTTTTGTATAGGATTAGATCAAAATGACGAACGAATAGTTACATCTTATATAAAACGTTCGGTATTCAATTGACTTTCTTGCTTTTCAAGTGTACACTTACGGATGGTTTGAACAGAACGTTGATTAATAAGGAGGATTCATTATGTCATCAGTAGTCGTAGTGGGAACGCAGTGGGGCGATGAAGGGAAAGGGAAGATCACCGATTTCTTATCGAAACAAGCCGAAGTCGTCGCGCGTTATCAAGGGGGAGACAACGCTGGTCACACGATCGTCTTCAATGATACGAAATATAAACTTCACCTCATTCCGTCTGGGATTTTCTATTCGGATAAGACGTGTGTCATCGGGAACGGGATGGTCGTCAACCCGAAATCACTCGTGACAGAACTCGCTTACTTACATGAACGGGGTGTGAGCACGGATAACCTCCGGATCTCGAACCGGGCGCATATCATCTTGCCATACCACCAGCTTCAAGATCGTCTCGAAGAAGAGGCGAAAGGTGACGCGAAAGTCGGTACGACACTGAAAGGAATCGGTCCAGCGTATATGGACAAGGCGGCACGTATCGGGATTCGCATCGCCGACCTTCTCGACAAAGAAGTGTTTGCGGAGAAGCTAAAGACTGTACTTGAACTAAAAAATCGCATGTTCGTGAAAATGTATGAAGTCGATCCAATCGAGTTCGATGACATCTTTGAAGAATACTACGCGTATGGTCAACAGTTCGCGAAATACGTGTGTGATACATCGGTCGTGTTGAACGATGCGCTCGACGAAGAGAAAAAAGTTCTCTTTGAAGGGGCTCAAGGGGTCCTTCTCGATATCGACCATGGAACGTATCCGTTTGTCACATCGTCGAATGCTGCATCAGGCGGCGTATCGAGTGGTGCCGGAATCGGGCCATCGAAGATTCATCACGTGGTTGGTGTCTGTAAAGCATATACGTCACGCGTTGGAGACGGTCCGTTCCCGACAGAGCTCGACGATGAGATCGGTCATACAATCCGTGAAGTCGGGAAAGAATATGGAACGACAACAGGTCGTCCACGCCGTGTCGGCTGGTTCGACTCGGTCGTCGTGCGTCACTCACGCCGCGTCAGTGGGATCACAGATCTTTGCCTCAACTCAATCGATGTGCTGACAGGTCTTGAGACGCTTAAGATTTGTACATCGTATGAGTATGAAGGAAAGCATCTTGACGAGTATCCACCGAACTTCCGCGTCCTTGAGAAGTGTGTACCGGTATACGAAGAGCTTCCTGGCTGGACAGAGGATATCACAGGGGTTCGTCGCTTTGAAGACCTTCCGGAGAACGCACAGCGTTACGTGCGTCGCATCGAGGAATTGACAGGAATCGAATTGTTGACGTTCTCGGTCGGACCGGCTCGTGAACAGACAGTCATCTTGCGTGATATTTACGAAGCATAAGAAAGGGAGCCACCGGGCTCTCTTTTTCTATTTCCACGGAAATGGACCACGCTTTCTAAGCTGTTTAAAAAGAGTTACAATGTAGGCATGTACGTTTAATGATAAGAGGAGGACTCACTGAATGGATCGTACGATTTTAGTGGTAGATGACGAACAACCAATCGCAGATATATTGAAGTTTAAACTTGAAAAAGAAGGTTACCAGGTGCACGTTGCCTATGACGGTGAAGAAGCACTCGTCAAAGTAGAAGAGATTCAACCGGATCTCATCTTGCTCGACATCATGCTTCCGCTCAAGGACGGCATGGAAGTATGCCGTGAGGTGCGGAAGAAATACGATATGCCGATCATCATGTTGACGGCAAAAGATTCCGAGATCGACAAAGTACTCGGACTAGAGCTCGGCGCAGACGATTACGTCACAAAGCCGTTCAGCTCACGTGAATTGTTAGCCCGTGTCAAAGCGAACATGCGACGTCATGCGACAGCACCGGCGCCAGAAGCAAAAGGAGCCAACGCGAACGATATCGTGATCGGCGACTTGACGATTCATCCGGATTCGTACATGGTGACGAAACGGGATGAGAAGATCGAATTGACACATCGCGAGTTCGAATTGATTCATTACCTCGCCCAAAACATCGGGCAAGTGATGACGCGGGAGCACTTGCTCCAAACGGTATGGGGCTATGATTACTTCGGTGATGTGCGTACCGTGGATGTCACAGTACGTCGTCTTCGTGAAAAAGTTGAGGACAATCCATCGACTCCGACGTATATCATTACGCGTCGTGGCGTCGGGTATTATTTGAAGGCAGGAGAAGAAGATTAAACGATGAAACGGACGAACTTCTTTAAATCAATCCAGTGGAAGCTCGTCGTCATCTATGCGCTGCTCATTCTCGTTGCGATGCAAGTCATCGGCGTGTACTTTGTGCGTTCTTTGGAACGGCAATACATCAACAACTTCTCGCAGTCACTTGTCGACCGGGCGAACCTACTGAGCTATAACATCAGTGAGGGGACTGCCGCGAACGAGAGTGACTTGACCACGGACCAGCAGTTGAACCAGTTACTGGATCAGCTGCTGTCTGAATTTACAGAGAGCACGACGCTAGCTGACGACATTCGAGAAGTCCAAATCATCGACACGAACAGTGTCGTCCGGGCAACCTCGAACCAAAATAATCAAAGTCTCGTCGGACAACGGACCGCGAGCACGTTCATTCAAAAGTCATTCGCGACAGGCGGGGCGCAAGAGACGCTCGTCTATGAAGATTCAAATGACCGAATGCGCGTCGTTGCCGTTCCGATCAAGTCGGAAGTGGACGGTACGACGACCGGGATGATCTATATCGAGGCATCGATGAAGTCCATCTACAACCAGATGGAACAAGTGACACGTATCCTCGCAACAGGGACGTTGATCGCACTCATCATCACCTCGTTCCTCGGAATTCTCTTATCGCGCACCATCACGCGACCGATTGCCGATATGCGGAGGCAGGCCGTCGAGATGCGGAAAGGGAACTTCTCACGAAAAGTTAAAGTGTATTCGGATGACGAGGTCGGTCAACTCGCTTACGCATTCAATGAATTGACGGACGAGTTGATGGAGGCGAACGCGACGACGGAAGCCGAACGACGCCGCTTGACGAGTGTCCTTGAGAACATGTCCGACGGTGTGGTCGCGACCGACCGCTCGCTACGGGTCATCTTGATGAACGACCAGGCGCGCGACATGATTGGGGTCGATGAAGAAGAGGCGATGGGGACGAATCTACAAAATCTCCTCGCATTCGAAGAGGAAATCATCATTCCGGAAGACGGCACGATGCCGACGAAACTGATTGACCTCAGTACGGATGAAGAATTGTTCCTCGTTCGTGCCTATTTCTCACCGATTCAAAAACATAGTGGACCAATCACAGGTCTCATCGTCGTCTTGCATGACGTCACGGAACAAGAACAGGTCGAACAGGACCGCCGTGAATTCGTTGCGAACGTCAGTCATGAATTGCGGACGCCGCTCACGACGATGCGTAGTTACTTGGAGGTTCTTGCAGAAGGTGCTTATCAGGATGAGGAATTGGCGCCACGTTTCTTAGAGACGACGCAAAACGAGACGGAGCGGATGATTCGCCTCGTCAATGACTTGTTGCAGCTCTCGAAGATGGACAGTAAAGAATATAAGATGCAGAAGGTGAAGTTCGACTTTGTGCAGTTCTTTAACGACATTATCGACCGTCACGAGATGACGAAAGGGGATGCGATTCAATTCCGTCGCAAACTGATGAAGCGTCGTGTCTACGTGCATGCCGATCAAGATAAGATGACCCAAGTCATCGACAACATCATCACGAACGCCATCAAGTTCTCACCAGAAGGCGGGACGATTACGTTCCGGACGATGCTTCGGGCGAAACGCCTCGTCATCGGCATCAAGGATGAAGGGGTCGGGATTCCGAAGTCGAACTTGAAGAAAATTTTCGAGCGTTTCTATCGTGTCGATAAGGCACGGGCGCGTAACATCGGTGGTACCGGGCTCGGTCTATCGATTGCCAAGGAAGTCGTTTCCGCTCACGGTGGCGACATCTGGGCAGAGAGTGAATTTGGAAGAGGTACAACGATTTACTTCACGATCCCGTTCGATACGATTGTGGAGGTGAATGATTGATGAAACGGTTTACGATTGCAAAGCCGGAACTGTGGAAGTCGTTCATTTTGCTCACGTTAATCGTCACGTCGATTGTTCAAACCATCATCTTGTGGGACTACCATCCCACGTATCAGGCCGTCCAATCTGAAACGCAACTCACGACGGTGGACGAGTCATTGCAGCGTCGAGCGGACCAGGTCATCATTCCCGTTCAAGCGGTCGTGCATGACAACAATGCTGTGTTCGCTTCAAAGAATACACCGAAGCAACTGATGCGTGTCATTCGGGATTCATTTGAAGCGAGTGAGTTCAAGCCGCTCGCTGTGAAAAACGTCCCGAGTTTCTATACGGATATCAACGAGGGACTGGAGTTGATCTTACCGGAGGCCTACTATGCGGACACGCTCAGCTATATGCTTCCGGGAACGTATAGTCTGTCTGGGAAGATTCCACAGCGAATCCTCATTTATATGGATGACAGTGCGTTCAACATTCGTGCCATCATGAGCGACCAGTCCATTTGGGAAGGGAAGTTGACGAAAGTCGGAAACGGCGATGTGAACAGTCTTTTCTTAAAAAACTCGAGTCGAACGATGAAGCGCGTGACGTATACGGATGAACGCGTGAATTATATCCCGGTCGTCGGACCTGAGATGAATGAGTTGTTCGCGTATGACGTGTCGTCGATTCAAATCGACACTCGTCTCGACTGGATGCGAGATACGTTCTTCCCAGGTGACCCGAACGTTCAAGAAGTCGACCCGGCAAGCTCGGTCGGGGCGTTGACGAATGGTGTCAGTGTGGCGGAATATGATGCGAAACTGAACGCCAGTCGCTATCGAAACCTGTCCCGGAATAGCACCGAGCGTGATACAGCAATCGGGTTAGATTCCATTGTGGAATTCGTGAACTTCCACGGGGGATGGGTCGATGAAGCGTCTGAGAATCAAGGGCTGTCCCTTCGATTCGATGCCATCACACCGGCCAATAAAGGATTTGAAACGACCGTGTTCCGTTTTCACGTGAAAGGGTATCCCGTCTTCAGTCAGCGTGAAGCGTTTATCAACAACGATGCCATCGATTTATCCACATTACGTGTGGAAAACGACGGGGCACAGGTCCGGTCAATCACACGTAACCACTTGGAAATCGATCGCCTGATCACCGTCGGCACGACACAGTTGGCTGATGCGGATGAGGTGCTCGGTACGCTCATCAACTCCGGACGATTTGAGAACGTGACCGAGATTCGAATCGGTTATGAGATCGAATATAACGAGGACACGAGCCGCTATGTGACGTTTTCACCGAACTGGTTCGTGCGTGAGGCGGGCCGTTGGGTCCCATACAATCAAGGAGACGATTGGACAGAAAGGATGATGTATCGTGGATTGGAGTAAAGCGAAATCGATTTTAATCTTCGCCTTCCTCGCCTTGAACATCTATCTGTTGTTTCAATTGCTGACGGAAACATGGGCGACCGAAGTCGTGACGAATGACAACACCTCGATCACGCAGATTTTAGACCAGCGGAACGTCGATCCGGCAAAATTGCCACGGATGGGTCGAGATATCGGCTATTTGACGGGTTCGTCTGAAGAGATGTCAGCTGCGATGATCACGAAAAATCGGGAGGCGCAGCTCGCGACGACGCTCGACAACATGCAACTCGAAGTCGAGTTGAAACAACCCGTGCCGCTCGATGCGAAGGATTTGCGGACGACCGCTTCGACGTTTGTGGCGGAATATGTTCCGTTTGGAAACGAGTACGCCTACTGGCGCTACGATGAAAAAACGAGACAGGTTGCTTTCGTACAAACATTCGAGGACAACAAGATTTTTTCAGCACCTGAAGTCGAGGGTGGCACGGAAATGTACATCGGTCCGTCCCTCATCCTCATTCAGTTGAACGAGTCGTTCGAAGTGACGGATTATAAACAGCGTCATTTAAAAGACCTCTCCTCAAAAACGCAAGATGACCTCGTGTTGACGGCCAGTGAAGCCATCTCACAACTCGCGTCTCGGAAGTACTTCCAACCGAACCAGGAGATGCGGGCCATCAATACCGGATTTTACAGTTTACCGCTCGACAGCTCTGGCAGTTTGATCATCATGCCACCGCTTTGGTCGATCGGAATTGATGATCAGGTCTACTTCGTCAATGCAATCGATGGAACAGTCGAGCACGTGGAGTTTGAAACGAAAGAATGAAAGGAGTGATTGCGTGACTTTACAGTATAGTGTGTTAGCGAGCGGGTCGACCGGAAACGCCCTCTATATCGAGACGGAACGGACGAAGCTGCTCGTCGATGCCGGATTGACCGGAAAAGCGATGCAACAGCGCATCGAAGCCATCGGTCGGTCATTTGACGGAATCGACGCACTGCTCGTCACCCATGAGCACTCCGACCATATTAAAGGTGTCGGGATATTAGCACGTAAGTATAATTTACCGATTTATGCGAATGCGAAGACATGGGCGGCGATGGAATCACTGATTGGAAAGATTGATCCTGCCTTGAAGTTTCAAATCGAAGTCGGAGATGTGAAACAGTTCGGGGATATTGAAATCGAGACGTTCAACGTGAGCCATGATGCGGCAGACCCAATGTTTTATCAGTTTGCCCATGACGGGAAACGATTAGCCCATATCACCGACACGGGTTATGTCTCGGACCGGATGAAAGGAATCATCCGTGGAGCGGACGACTTCATCTTTGAGTCGAACCATGACGTCTCGATGTTGCAGATGGGGCGTTATCCATGGAGTGTCAAACGACGAATCCTCGGCGACTATGGCCACGTCTCGAACGAGGATGCAGCCATCGCGATGAGTGAGGTCATCGGTGACCGCACGAAACGGATCTATTTGGCCCATTTAAGTAAAGACAACAACATGAAAGAGCTCGCACAGATGAGCGTCTCACAAACACTCGGCATGCGAGACGTCGACTTAGGTCGAATCAAATTGTGCGACACGGACCCGACAATCCCCACTTCACTCGTTTCTTTATAAGGAAACTTGGGAAAAGACAGTTATCACACTGTCTTGAAGGGGGGACGCGTCGTGAACGAAGAGAGACACCATGAGTATGAACCTCAAGACGTCGAACCTGAAGTACACGAAGCAACAGAAGAGAAATCGACGTATCCGTCTCGGAGCGAATGGCGACCGAAGCAAGAGGAGCACGTACGCCATAAGCCGAGACCAAATATAAAACCGTTGTTACTCGGAGGGGTTGGCGGATTCTTAGGAGCGGCTTTGTTTTTTGTCATCGTGATGCTCTGGGATTCGCCGACCTCTCGTTTTGTGACGAATGAACTGACGCGGACCGAACAGGCCGTCACCGTCACCGAATCGGACGTCACGACCGCTGTCCTTGGGGCGAAGACGTCCGTCGTCAGCATCACCAATATCCAGCGTGCGTTCACCTCGGACTCGCAATGGGAGGCGGGTGCCGGATCCGGTGTCATCTATAAAGTAGAAGGAAACACGGCCTATATCGTCACGAACTTCCATGTCATCGAAGAAGCGGACGAGGTCAACATCGCCTTTTCCGATGGTCAAATCGCATCGGCAACCATTTTAGGCGAAGACCCGCTCAACGACTTGGCTGTCGCTGAGGTCGAGTTACCAAAAAACATCGATGTGGAGCCGATTGTTCTCGGTGACTCCACCGTTCTCCAAGCTGGCGAGACCGTCATGGCCATCGGAAATCCGCTTGGTGTCTTCTCAAACTCGGTTACGCGTGGTATCGTCAGTGGTGTCGAGCGGACGGTGCCGGTCGATACGAACAGCGACGGCTTGATGGATTATAACGCGGAAGTCATTCAGACGGATGCGGCCATCAACCCGGGGAATTCGGGTGGTGCGCTCATCAACATTCGTGGAGAGCTCGTCGGAATCAATTCGATGAAAATCGCCGAGGCGAGCGTAGAAGGGGTTGGATTCTCCATTCCCGTCAACGTGGCGCTACCGGTCATTGACATGTTAGAACGCGACGGCAAGGTGACGCGGGCACAGCTCGGTGTCACGATTCAGGAAGTCATCGCTGTACCCGGAAACATCCGAGAAGAGTATGGAATCTCCTTCGACCAGGAAGACGGTGTCTTCGTCGAAGAAGTGACACCGGGTAGTCCGGCTGAAGAAGCGGGACTGCGTGTTGGAGATGTCATCACGAAAATCGGAGACCGGGAGATCAAACGATACGTCGATTTACGCGATGCGCTCTATCGTGATGCGACGGTCGGTGATACGATTACCATTGAGTATTTACGTCGCGGGGAAGCAAGAAAAACCGAGGCGACATTAACTGAAGCAACATAAAGAAGCGGCGACGCTTCTTTTTTAAGGAGGAAAAACTGTGGAAAAAAAAGTATGCAAGGAACATGTTGAAATCGCTTTAGACATCATTGTGGATGAAACAGGTGAATACCCGTTGCTAGAGGAATTATCCACAAGTGAACACGTGACATGTGAGTTCTGTGAAGCCGATGCAACATATATTGTGTCAAGCAAAAACTAATTATCAACATGTGGATTTGTGGATAACTCTGTGGATAACCCTATGGATAACTCCAAAAAAACTGTGGAAAAAGGAAGAATTGGATGAATATTTCAATTATCACGGTCGGCAAACTGAAAGAAAAATATTTAAAGCAAGGAATTGCCGAGTATACAAAGCGGCTGTCTGCCTACGCAAAAGTGCAGGAAATCGAGGTCTCAGACGAAAAAGCACCCGAGCATTTGAGTGAGGCAGATATGTTACTAGTAAAACAAAAGGAAGGCGAGCGGATTTTGGCGAAGATATCTCCAGATACGCACGTCATCGCCTTGGCGATTCAAGGAAAGCAGCGGACGAGTGAAGAGTTCGCCCGTGAACTCGATCAACTCGCGACGTATGGAAAGAGTAAAATCGCCTTCGTCATCGGGGGATCGCTCGGTCTGTCGGACGATGTGATGAAGCGAGCGGACGATACAATCTCGTTCTCGAAGATGACGTTCCCTCACCAACTCATGAAGCTCGTGTTGTGTGAGCAGATTTATCGGGCATATCGAATCAATCGGAATGAACCATACCATAAATAATTTCAAAACCTGTGTTTCTTATATGAGATACAGGTTTTTTTCTTGCTTAAAAATAGAAATACAATTGTTGTTGTAAGAATCAGCCATTACAATATAGATAATTACCATCAAAAAATAATTTTTTCATTATATTTAAAGGAGATTCGTTACATATGGAATCGAAAAAAGATACATTGACGAGAAAGCGGACTTCTACGTTTCAACGGTATTTATTACCGATTACGCTTGTCTCATCGCTTATCGTATCAGGTTCAGTAAGTTACATAGTGAGCAAGTTGAATCAGTCTGAATCAGAAAAAGTCTCTGCTGATCAATCCTCTCAAATGAAAATTGAGCAAATGCAACAAGATTCACTCGCCGTCATTGAAGAAAAAACCCCGAAAATATTAAATGACTTAAATGAGTATGAGAAAGATTTATCTGAGATTGTGAATCAAGTTGAGTTGGTGAATGAAAAGTTATTTCCAATCCGAGATCTCTTAGAACAAATTGATTCAGCCACTCTTGTTTTATCTGGCGTTAACAGCATGGTGAATAACCCGCTTTTGGGAAAAGTCAGTGGATATGTTAGTAATACAAATAATGCTTTGACAGAATTGGATGCCATTTTATTTCGATTAGAGCATTTATCACAAGTAAAAGCAGATATGAAAAAAACTCGCGAACGGGTCGAGCAATCATATAGTGACTATCAAAATTCACATGACCCAGTGAAACTAATTGATATTGAAAAAGAGCTAGATTCTGAGTTGATTTATCAAATTGAAGATATCCGGAATTCGACTGTTGAGGCACATGAGGCATTAGAAATCTCTTCGAAGGTTCTTTTGTCAGTAAATAAAACGATCTCCACTTATTATTCGTTCCAGTCATCGAGTGAAAAAGTAATCCAATCTCTGCAATTTTGGAAAGAGAAGAAACAAGTGACTAAGATTGATCAAAGCCAACATGAACAATTTATGAAAGAGCTTGATGAATCGTCTGAACGATTGAAAAATTTACCGGAGGATTTGGCTAAACGTTCTAATGAAACGATCTCTTCTATCAATTCGGTGAAGTCAGAACTTCAAATGATTCGTCTGACAGAAGCTTTACAGGATTGAAAATTTTATCACAAGGAGACTACGATGAACGCTACGATTCACCTCCTAACAAATCGACTGGATTCAAACTTTCTAAACACCTTCGAACGTTTCCAGGAAACGCATCGCATCTATGCCGTGGATCCAAATGGTGAGCTTTATCAAAAAGACGAGCACTATATTGATGAATGGGACGATGCGAAAAAACAACAGGTCATCGAGATTCTCAACTACTACATCGACCGTGGCGGAGTTGTTGTCGCAATCCAAAATGGTGAAACGTTACTCGGCTTTGCCGGACTGGATGGACACCTGCTCGGACCGGATGATCAGTATTTGAATTTGGGCTTCATTCATATGAGTCGTCCTTTCCGAGGTCAGGGAATCGGAAAGCGATTATTTGAACGTGTCTGTCAGGCAGCAATCGAACGAGGTGCGAAGAAACTATACATCGGGGCGAATCCGGCTATTGATACGTATCATTTCTATGAAGCGATGGGATGTACGTTAGCCGAAGAAATCGTGCCAGAAGTGTACGAGGCAGAACCACTCGACTTACAACTCGAATATGTTTTATCATCTCCTGAGATCGCATCATAACGATGTGGTCTTTTTCATACAAAAAATCGCTCAACTTCAAGCTTTATCTCCTATGAAGAATTGAGGATTTCGAAAAATTGTGATAGAATCACAAGGCAAATGATTATCATTATCAGTCGATAAGAATAGATGGAATCGAATAAGGTTGAGTGAATGTGAAAGGATGAATACAATGAGCACGCTTGAAGCATATAACATGGCATTTCGAAATGGATTGGAACTAGAGGACGATGTGGTCCTTGAAGAGATGAAGCTTGGGGAATCAACGGAGTGGGATTCGATTGGACATATGACCCTCATCGCTGAAATCGAGGATGCGTTTGACGTGTATATCGACTCGGATGAAATGACAGAGTTCCATTCGTATCAGTCTGGTATCGCGTTGTTGCAACGTCTCGGTGTGGACATCCAGTCATGACGCTTTTTCAAACACTCGAGCAGTACACGGATCGTGAGGTGGTCTATGCGGACCGCTCTTATTCATATAAAGAGATGATGGAAGTCGGGGACTCGATTTGTCAGGAAGTCGGCGAACGGTCGCTCGTCTTCTGTTTATGTGCTAACCGAGTCGAGTCGCTCTTCGCATATATCGGCTTTCTCCGTGGACGAGTCGTCCCGGTCTTGCTCGATGCAGATATTCCAGTAGAACAATTACAGAAGTTGATGGAACGGTATCAACCGACTCACGTCTGGGCTCCGGAGACGAGGGAGGATTTGGCTGAGTCGCTAGATTCTTTCTATGCTTATGGCGGCTACGCCCTATTTGAAAACGAAACATCGGTTCGCCACCAACTTCATGAGGAGCTTGCCCTTCTGTTGACAACTTCCGGTAGTACAGGGAGTCCGAAACTTGTTCGCCTCACATACAAAAATCTGATGGCGAACGCTTCATCCATCATCGACTATCTCGACATCGATCAAACGGATAAACCAATCACGACACTTCCGATGAACTATTCGTATGGACTCTCCATCATCAACAGTCATCTGTTAAAAGGAGCGACCCTCATCCTGACAGACCGCTCAATCGTTCAAAAGGAGTTTTGGGAGCTATGTCGTGCCGAGAAGGCAACCACGTTTGGTGGGGTCCCGTTTCATTATGAGATGTTGAAACGATTGAAGTTTGAGACGTACGACCTCCCAAGCCTGAAGAAGTTGACGCAAGCCGGTGGCAAGTTAGATCCGAAGCTTGCGCAGCACTTCTCAACGGTATGTGAAGAAAAAGGAATTCAATTTTTCATCATGTACGGTCAGACGGAGGCGACGGCCCGGATGTCGTATTTACCGGATCGGATGCATGCGAAAAAAGCCGGTAGCATCGGAATTGCCATCCCTGGTGGAACGCTCTCGTTACGAGATGAAGCCGGGAACGACATCAAAGATGCGAATGTGACGGGCGAACTGGTGTATCAAGGCGACAACGTGTCGTTTGGGTATGCGACCTCGTTAGCGGACCTTTCAAAAGGTGATGACAATCACGGTGTTTTACGAACAGGTGACATGGCGTATCGTGACGAGGATGGATACTTCTTTATCGTCGGCCGAATCAAGCGCATGATCAAACTGTATGGCAGTCGAATCAGCCTAGACGAAGTCGAGGCGCTCCTTCGAGAGCATGGACATGACTCCGTCTGTGCCGGGGAAGACGACCAGTTATACGTGTATACGTTACAAGATGACGTTGCACGCATTCAAAAAATCATCAAAGAACAAATCAAGGTGAAAGGTGTTCGGGTGATGCAGATTGACGAGATTCCGCGTAATGCGTTCGGGAAGATTCGTTATGCCGCATTGCCGAAGCGAGAACTTGTGACCACCTGATTGTCAGGAATCGGTATATCATCAAGTTTCATAACATCAGGTGGTAAATATGACTTTTATTTCGATTGAATTTCTCTTATTTTTAACACTCATCGTTGGAACGTACTATATGGTTCCACATCGATATCGTTGGGTGCTCCTTTTGTTGGCGAGCTATGTCTTTTACGCCACGTTGAGCGTTCAATTCATCCCGCTCCTGCTGATCAGTACCGCTTTCACCTATGTGATTGGAATTCTGATTGAGAAACAGGAGAAGAAGGAGCAGAAAAAACGGCTCATGTGGGTCGGTGTCTCGGTGCTCGTCTTCTTCCTCGGCTGGTTCAAATATTTTAATTTCGTCAATGATTCGCTCCGTTCATTTGCTACATGGAGCGGATTTGATTATGACGTCCCGTATAGAGAAATCGTCTTACCGTTGGCGATTTCCTTTTATACGTTCCAGGCCATCAGTTACGTCGTGGACGTCTCGCGCGGGAAGCAGAAGGCGGAGCGTCATTATGGCTATTTCTCGGTTTATTTCGCCTTCTTCCCACAACTTGTGGCAGGTCCGATTGAGCGGGCGAAAAAACTGTTGCCGCAGTTGAAGACGGAGCAACATCTTGACTATGACAACATCAGCTACGGCATCCAGCGCATCATTTGGGGATTCTTCAAGAAGACATTGATTGCCGATCGGTTGGCCCCGATTGTCGCGAGTGTGTTCAATAGCCCGGACCCGACCGGTTCGGAGATTGTGCTCGCGACGATGTTGTTCTCGATTCAACTGTTCGCGGACTTCTCGGCATGCAGTGACATCGCGATCGGCTGTGCACGCTTACTCGGGATTCGCTTATCGGAAAACTTCAAGCAACCGCACTTCGCCGTATCGATTGCCGACTTCTGGAACCGCTGGCATATCACGCTTTCGATGTGGCTACGGGATTATATCTTCATGCCACTCGCGAAAGGAAAGAAGAAACGCGAACAAATTTATGGTGCCATCCTTGCGACATTTTTAGTAAGTGGAATTTGGCACGGAGCCGCATGGAACTTCGTCTTATGGGGACTCATTCATGGAATCTATCGCGTCTTCGGAGATCATACGAAACAACAACGTGAAAAAATGGCGTCATGGGTCGGATTTGACCGTGTGCCGACACTGCATCGGTGGTGGAAAATCGCCATCACGTTCCAGCTCGTCTGTTTCTCACGTGTCTTCTTCCAGTCGCACTCCATGGCGGAGGCGTTCTCGCATGCCAAACTGTACGTGACGCCTTCTTCATGGGCACCGTCAGGCATGTTGCAGGCGATTCAAATCTTCTCATTGCTCGATTTGATCATCTTCCTCGTCGTCTTTGTCGTCGTTCATCTGTTCCAACATATCGAGCGGACGAGAGGTTCGGCTTGGGATTGGATGGCACGTCAGTCTGCCGTGACGAGTGTGGCCATCAACTTGTTCTTGATTATCTCAGCGTTCTTATTTGGCGTGTCGAGCCAAGGATTTGTATACGGTGGGTTCTAAGATGGATGGAAAGGAATTAGCATGAAGCGTTTAGGAATCAAAATAGGTGTCGTATTACTCGTCATCATCGCAATCTTCATTCCCGTCAACGAGTTCGTGAAAGAGTCGTGGGAATATAATAATAACCGAGCTGTCCTTGCCTTCAAGGAAGACCCTCACCCGGTCGACATCATCAATTTGGGGACGTCCCATGCGATGTACGGGTATTCATTCAAGTCGCTTGGATTATCGCATCTGGATTTGGCGTTACCGAGTCAGCCAATCGAATATGACTTGAAGATGTTAAAAGAATACGATGAACATCTGAAGCCAGGTGGGGTCGTGATTGTGTCGTTATCACAAATCACCTTCAGCAATTCGAACGTCGGTCGGAAAGAAAACTACTATCGCGTCTTGGAACGGGAAGACTTGGAGTCGGTCAGTTGGTTCAACTACTATACACACGAACGCTTCCCTGCATTAAACAGTGGGAGTGCCTACGCCGCCATTTCCCGGGAAATCCGAGATTTTCGCTTCGATGCGCATAAGCCATGGGAGAATGGGGGGCTGAACTATTCCGAGCGTAAGTATGAGGAAGTCGCCGCCCAATATGAGAATGCCGTGAACAATCACGAGATTGAAGAGAATATGGCATATTTACAAGACATCATCGATTACTGCAAGAAGAAAGGGTATCGCGTCGTCTTGGCGATGGAGCCGGTCCATTCGTCGTATCATGCGTATTTCGACGAAGCGGTCATGGAACGCCTCGTATTTCAGCATTTAGAAAAATTGGATATCGATGTCCCATTCCTCAACTACATGGGGGACGAACGGTTCATTCACAAACAATCCTTCTTCCATAACCCGGACCATTTGAATGGGGACGGGCGAACGTTATTGTCTACGCTTGTTTATGAAGATTTGAAGCGGTTGGGGTATATTCAAGATGAAGATGATAATATGGAACGGGAGTGATTCCAATCGAAACAATCTATTTAGCGGGCGGATGTCTATGGGGCGTTCAAAAATTTGTGAGGACATTACCTGGCGTCCTTTCAACTGAAGCGGGACGTGCGAACGGAACGACGGACACGTTGGACGGGGAATATGACGGATACGCGGAGTGCGTCAAAACGACGTTCGATCCGGACGTGGTGACGGTCAATGATTTGATGGGCTATTTATTTGAAATCATCGACCCATACAGCATCAACCAACAAGGAATCGATGTCGGAGAGAAGTATCGAACGGGTGTCTACAGTGAGGAGTCACAACATGTGATGGAGGCGCAGGCATTCATTGATCGACGCTCGGATGCGAAGCGGATTGCTGTTGAAGTCAAGCCGCTCACAAACTATGTGCGAAGTGCGGACGAGCATCAGGACCGCCTGACGCGTTGTCCGGATGATTATTGCCATATTCCGAAAGACTTATTAACAAAATATCAGAACGTGTCATCATCAAAGCGTCTCTTCTGAGATGCTTTTTTTCATTTTTTCCCAAATGAGTAAAGCTAAATGGACGCGTTTCATGTCTAATGAGTGTAAGGGAAAAAACGAAAAGGGGGGACGTTCGATGAAACGTCTCATTCAGAAAGCGCAACGAGGTAATGATCAGGCTTTCTTAAAGATCTTTCAGCATTACGAGGCCGACCTATATCGGATGGCCTACGTGTACGTCAAAAATCCGGACGATGCGCTCGACGTTGTGCAAGAAGTCGCTTATCAAGCATTTAAAAAGATCAGAACGTTACGGGAACCACAATTTTTGAAGACGTGGTTGATGAAGATCACCATCAACTGTGCGCTCGATGTCATGAAGAAGAGACAAAATGTGATTCAATTGAAGAAGGAGTTTGAAGAGTCAATCGGAATTGCGGAAACGGATTACGCGATAACGATGACACTCGCTGATATGATGGATTCTCTTCATGAGGATGAACGCAGTGTGGTCGTGCTGAAATATTATCAGGACTACACGTTTCAACAAATCTCAGATTTATTAGAATGGCCGATTGGTACGGTGAAGACAACCTTGTATCGGGCCGTCGATAAATTGAGACGAGAATGGAAGGAGGCTGATTGCTATGGATCGTGAGATGAAGCGAGTGTTGGCAGACATCGAAATTCCGGGTGAGCTACGGGAGCGGGGGCGCCAAGGTGTGAAGCGAGCGAAACAAGAAATGCGCCGGGAACCAGGATTTATCCGTCGGCGGTTGATGACGGTCGGAATCGCAGCGGCACTACTCATCCCGACTGGTGCATTCGCTTATCAATCCCTCTTGGCGGATGAGTTATACGGTTCGTTTGACGAGATGAAAGTACATATCGTCAGTGCTACTTTAGAGAAATACTTGTTATTGGACGCCAAATTGAATCAAGCGAAAGGAGTATTGGGTGAGGCAGAATATAATGAGTTCGAGCGAGGTCTGAGCATCTTCACGGATACGCGAATCGCTTATGGAAATACGAACGGAAATGTCGATTATGAAGCGATTCCGAAGGCGGAACGAGCGGAAGTGAAGCAGGCACTTGCTGATCTTCAGCCATACTTCGATCAATTGAACGATCAGCCTGCTGCACGTGATGTGTTGACTGCTGACGAATATGACGCATATATCGAAGCGCTTATGCGAGAAGAATCGATTCGAGTACGTGCTGGGGAGTATGTCGAAGACATGCCGGATGAGTTGCGACAGTCTTATGAAGAGGCACTCGCGATTATTCGAGAGGTCAATCGGAAGCAACAACAAAACTAGTCATGGTTCATAAGGATGGGAAAATATGTTATCTTCATCATGTTCTCATTCAGAAAATGAAAAAGAGGTACAAACATGTTCACATTCGGAATCATTGGTGGTGCAAGTCTTCTTTTAGTGGCGTTCGTCTTCGGCGTGACATATCTTGTCATCCGATCCATTGTAAAAATGATGAAAAAGTAAAAGAAGGAGGTGGTCACTCAAATCGAGTGATCAACTCCTTCTTTTTACGTCCGTTCGAGAACATTCACGAGCATCTGATGGATGACAGTATGATCGTTCGGGTCATGAAGCTGATAAGGACTGCCGGGGAGCGTATATACATCTTTCGCTCCGACGTACGTGATGTGGAGTGTCAAGGAACCATCTTCCTGACACGCCGTCGTCAGTTCCAACTCACCACTGATGACACCGACTTCTTCCGTCATGACACCGTGGGTTGCCTTAAAGATCGAAGTGATTTCGTTCATTCGAAGACTCCTTTTCTAACTCAGTAACTGCAAGCATTGATGGCTGTCGTGAGTGCTGACTTCTCTGCTGATTGAAGGCTCAAGCCCCAACGACTCTTCGTTTCGACCCACATCTTCGCATACGCACAGCGAGCGCCGGTGCGAGGGGGTTGCCATGTCGACGGATCTTGGTCTCCTTTTGAGCGGTTCGATGAAGCGGACACCGCAATCAATTGAGGACCGTTCAAGTCGTTCGCAAAGCTTTGACGTTTTGTCGTCGTCCAGCTGCTTGCGCCAGAGCGCCATGCTTCAGCGAGCGGAACGACGTGGTCGATATCAATGTCAGAGGCTGAGGTGAACGTGATTCCGTCATAGTAACTGTACCATGAGCCAGTCGCAACCGGACATTCGTCGACGACCGAGTCAGCGTCTCGTTTCAAGACGATGTGACGCGTGTTACAACCGCTTCCTTGACTCGACCAGTGCGGGAAGAGGTCACGACTATACCCCGTCATCGACCCTTCATTTTTGACAGTGAGGGCATTCAGTTTCGTGAGCGCGTCCGCTTTCGATGGGATGTTCGGTGGGAAAGCAGAGACTGGTGTAGCGTCAAACGATGCGGAAATCCAGACGAGCAAGGCGACAAGTGCGACAGACATAAGTTTCTTCAACATATAAAGCCTCCTACTATGTATTTGGAATGAACACTTGTCGAGCAAGTGGGCAACCTTTCATCAAACAACTAGTGAGACAAACATCACGCGATAAATTCAACTTGATCATACACAGGACGATTTTGAAAAAGTGTGAAAATCTGCAAAATGATTAGAAAGACTATCGCAAATCCTTCTCTAGCATTAATGGACAATCCGGTGTTATTTCTTTGGAACTAGTGAGCGATCAGGACTGGTATAATGGGTGACATGGATGGAGAGAAAAGAAGAGGTGGATGGAATGAACAAGAAAGAGATTGCGGCGATTCGCCGACAGTTTAAAGTAAATGCGACAAAGCTAAAAATTGCTGACTTATATACGATTTACATCCGACAGGAAACGAATGAGATTTATTACGAAGAGTTGCGTCCGTTCCCGTTCTTAGAAGAAGAGCAGCAGGAGCTGTTTTTGACGAACTTCAAAAAAGTGCTCGGTGGAAAACTTGATGAAAAACTGTTCGAAGTGAAGTTCCAATATCCTGAGGAAGGTCAGGTCGACCATACGCAAGGCTTGCTGTATGAAGGACTTCGTACGGAAGAGACCGACGTCTGGACGGACTATATGCAACGCATCGCGTTGAAGATGGTAAAGGATACACCGTTTGAGAAAGATATGGTCGTGACGTTCATCCGGGGGAATTACAATAAGCCGACGAATCGGTACTCGGAAGAGTCTGAGATTCACGCGAACGATGAGGTGTATACGACGAAGTTCATCCTCGGCAGCATCAGCCCGACAGAGCTTCCGAAAAAATCACTCGTCTTTGACTTCGTCGAGCGGGAGTTCAAAGCCAGCTTGATTGTGAATCCGATCATCAAACTCGAGGCGCCGATCGGCGGATTCTTATTCCCGTGCTTCACGGACAACGCGGCCGATGTGAACCATGTGCTTTATTCGGCACACAAAGCGCATCAACCGGATATGACGTTCATTGAGAACGTGTTGAACGGTTCGGAGATTGTCACGGCAGTGGAAGAGAAGGCGGTCTTCGAAGAAGTGGTCAAAGCGGTCATCGGCGAAGAAGTCAATTCCCGGACTCTCGCGACCGTTTATGATGAAATCAATCAAATCATTGTCGCCGAAGAAGAGAACGAACAGGAAGAAGAGAGGGTAGCGATGCTCGACTCCCGTGCCGTCGAGGTCGTCTTACGGGCGAGCGGTGTGGAAGATGTGACGACGGAGAAGGTCGAGCAGGCGTTCAAGCAAGTCGTCGACGATACGAAATATGAGATGAAAGCGACGAGTGTCGTTCCGAAGTATACGTCAAAGTCGATTAAAATCAATACGAAAGTGGCCAATATTTCCGTCAGTCCACAAGACTTGAAATACGTGAAGCAAGTGAACTATAAAGGAAAACCGTGCTTGTTGATTGAAGTGGAAGAGGAGACGGAGATTGAAGGGTTCAAGCTCATCTCGGAAGAGTCGCTAGACTAATCGAGCATGTTGCAGTGTTCATAAGTGAACGTTCAAGCTAAGAGTCCAAGATGTAAACCTTGGGCTCTTTTTTGACAATCAAGTGAGGAAGGTTGAATTCAAACTTTGATACAGGTATGATGCAGGTGAAAACGTTTTCTAAAAGCTATATTTTTTTAGTGTTTATCGAAAGCGCTTTCGGAATTTATGAAACAACAAAAAACCTCAAAGACGAATATCATCTTTGAGGCTAGAGTTGTATTATTTACGCGCTTTGCTTACTTTTAATTTCTTCCCTTTGACCGGCGTCGTCTCCATCGCTTGAAGGACAATTGAACCTTTTCCGTTCAAAATATCGACGTATGTCATCTGATCATTGATTGTGATGATTCCGATGTCGTCAGCGGATACGCCAGGGATTTTGGCGATTGTTCCGACGAAGTCGACGGCGCGAAGTTTTTTCTTCTTCCCGCCACTGAAGTGAAGCTTCATGATGTCCTGGTTAATACGAGCCGTCTTGTTGTTTCGAACGACACGTCGGCCACTTAACTTCTGCTCAAAGGCATCTTGGTTAGCCGCGACTTCCGCTTCTGTCGGCGCATCGATCATCGGAATCTCGAATTGAACGTATGATTCAATCGCGTTGATGAGACGTTCTTCCTGACGGGTCATGAGCGTGATTGCTGTTCCTTGTTTGCCGGCACGTCCGGTACGACCTGTACGGTGCACGTAACTTTCTTTTTCGACAGGAACGTCATAGTTGATGACGAGTTCGACGTTATCGACATCGATTCCACGTGCTGCGACGTCTGTCGCGACGAGGTAGCGGAAGTTACCCATCTTGAAGCCGTTCATGACGGCGAAACGGTCCTCTTGCTCGAGTCCGCCGTGGAGGCGTTCAGCCGAGTAACCGGCTTTGTCGAGTTCGGCGTACACCGTATCGACGTTCTCCTTCGTCCGACAGAAAATCATACAGCTGTCCGGGTTCTCGACGACCGTGATGTCTTGAAGCACAGCCAGTTTCTCATTCCGGTGAACCGGGAGGAGGCGGTGCTCGATTGTCGAAGCGGTCATGCCAGTCGATTCGATCGCGACACGTGCCGGAGCATTCATATGCTTCTGGCAGAGACGTTCGATATCTTGTGGGAATGTCGCTGAGAAGACCATCGTGACGCGGTCTTTCGGCAACTGTTGAAGAATCTTCTCGACGTCAGCGAGGAAGCCGCGGTTGAGCATCTCGTCCGCTTCATCAATGATCAAGTATTCGACGCGGTCGAGTGAGAGGGTCTCACGCTCGATATGGTCCATGACGCGACCTGGCGTACCGACGACGATATGTGTCTTTTGCTTCAATTCTTCACGCTGTTTCGAGAACGGTTCTTTCCCGTAGACGGCAGTCGCTTTGATTCGTTTGAAACGTCCGATGTTCGTCATGTCTTCCCGTACTTGAACGGCGAGTTCGCGTGTCGGCGTCAAGACGAGCACTTGTGGTTTGTTTTCGGCCCAGTCGATGAGCTCGATGACCGGAATTCCGAAAGCAGCTGTCTTTCCGCTTCCGGTCTGTGCTTTGACGATTAAGTCTTCACGCTCGAGCGCACGCGGGATGACCTGCTGCTGTACCTCAGTCGGTGATTCGTATTTCATAATGCCTAGCGCGCGCGTAATCTCGTCGCTCAGGCGATAATCAGTAAATTGTTGTTTGTTCATGGGTAACCTCATTCTTTCGTGAAAACTTCTGCTTCAGAAAATTTCAATGTCTATTTGCAATACAGTCCATTATAGACCGAAAGGCATTAGGAAAGCCAATTTCATATAAAAATAAGTACTGGTGAAAGGGGTCTACATATTGAAACACAGTTATGAAAATCTCATGGATTATTTGAATCAGCATCAGCAACTTACGAGAACAAACCACCTCGAAACCATCATCAAACTCATTCCAGGTTCAGACCGTACCGGTGACCTTGATCCACGCGTCTTTGCGACGTTGACCGCAAATCATTCTTCGCACAATGAACCGGATACAACATTTGACCTGGAGGCGGCACGCGCCAGCATGGGGTGGCCGAACCGGGATCAGACGACGACTGATATCAAAACCGAGTATCTCATGATTCCTAGTGAGGAGGGTGACATCCCGGTTCGTCTGTATCGTCCGCATCATACTGAAGCCATCCCAGCCATTCTCTTCTTCCATGGTGGCGGCTTCTTCGGAGGCACGCTCGAGACGGTTGAGAATCCTTGTAAGTTGCTCGCGGAACGAGCGAACGCGGTTGTCCTCTCCGTCGATTATCGTCTCGCCCCGGAGCATCCGTTCCCGGCCGGATTGAATGACTGTTACCGCGCTTTTGAATGGGTATATGCCAACGCGACGGAGTTGAACGTCCTTCGTGATCAAATTGCTGTCGCAGGGGATAGTGCCGGAGGCAACTTGGCGACCGCTTGCTGTCTGATGGAGCAAGAACGAGGGGAAGGACGCATTTGTTATCAAGCGCTCGTCTATCCCGTCGTCAATCTGGGTTCGATTCCGACAGATGATTTTAAATGGGCGCTCGATGCTTATGATATCTCGCATCATCACGACCTAATTCGAGGTGTCGTGCTCGCCCTCGCCGACTCGGATTCGCTCTTAAATGACCTCTATCTTCAAGGGGAGGTGGATGTCACGCATCCGCTCGTCTCACCATTATTCGCAGACGATGTCTCAGGCCTACCACCGACTTTGATTGTGACGGCGGAGTACGATTACTTACGACTCGAAGGGGAGGCGTATGCGCGGAAACTGGCACGAGCGGGTGTCCCGACACGCCTCATTCAATATCGGGGGATGGACCATGCCTTCATGGACAAGTTGGGAGACTATCCACAGGCAGACGATTGTATGAATGTAATCGCAAAAGGACTTAAGGAGCTGACGAAATGAAACAGTATACATTGGATTGGACTCGTTATGAGGAATTGGCACGTCAAGCGGTCGCGGAAGGAGTCGTGTTAGTCAAAAACGAACAGAAGACCCTCCCATTACAGTCAGGGACGAAGCTCGCCGTATTTGGTCGTAGCCAGTTCCATTACTACAAGAGCGGTACGGGCTCAGGCGGGATGGTGAACGTCGGACATGTCACGACGCCGCTCGAGGCATTGCGCGAGCGTCCAGATATTCATATCAATGAATCGCTCTATGCGACGTATGAGGAATGGGTGAAGGAGAATCCGTTCGACCAAGGTGTCGGTTGGGCCGGTGAACCGTGGTCGCAACTGGAGATGGACGTAACGGACGAACTCGTCGAACAGGCGACACAAGAATCAGATGTCGCCCTCATCATGATTGGACGTACGGCAGGAGAAGACCGTGACAACACGGCCGATCCGGGTAGTTACTTATTGACGGATATCGAACATACGATGATCGAGCGCGTCACGAAACGCTTCGACAAGACAGTCGTCGTGTTGAACGTTGGGAACATCATCGACATGAAGTGGGCGAAGGAGCCGAGTGCCATCCTCTATGCATGGCAAGGTGGGATGGAAGGTGGAAAAGGACTCGTCGACGTGCTCGTCGGAGATGTGAGTCCTTCCGGGAAACTGACGGATACGATTGCTCAATCGATTGAAGATTATCCGTCGACGAAGAACTTTGGTCATGCAGATAAAGGCATTTATCAAGAAGACATCTATGTCGGTTATCGCTACTTCGAAACGTTCGCGAAGGAGGATGTCTTATATCCATTCGGATTCGGACTGTCTTACACGACGTTCAAAACGGAGGTAAAGCATACCGCAGAAACTGATGGTGTCCTGACGGTCGAGGTGGAAGTGACGAACGCGGGTGAGTGCGATGGGAAAGAAGTCGTCCAACTCTACGTCGAGAAACCGCAAGGGAAGCTTGGGAATCCGCTCCGGTCATTGGTGGCGTTCGAGAAAACCTTGCTTCTTGAACCGGGCGAGCGCCAAACCCTTTCTTTCAACGTCCACATGACTGACTTTGCGAGCTATGACGACTCCGGCGTGACGGGTCATGAATCAAGTTTCGTTTTAGAGGCAGGAACGTATCGGTTGTACGTCGGAACGGATGTGCGTTCGGCTACACTTGCTCTCGAAGTCGAGCAACAGGACCAACGTGTCCTCGAGACGTTAAGCGAAAATATGGCGCCTGTCCTCCCGTTCGAGCGGATAAAACCGATTCAAGACGAACGAGGATTGGAAGTGGGTTATGAGTCGACGCCGCTTCGCGCCGTTGACGTCGAGACACGTTATTTGGAAGAACGTCCTGAGACGCGACCTTTCACAGATGACCAAGGCATCAAATTGAGTGATGTGTATCATGGAAAGGCGTCACTCGACACATTCTTGGATCAATTGACGGATGAAGATTTGGCTGCGATTGTCCGCGGACAAGGGATGAATTCACCACGCGTCACACCGGGGACGGCAGCGGCGTTTGGTGGCGTATCCGACCGGTTGAACGAGCTTGGGATTCCAGCGGCATGTTGTGCCGATGGTCCATCAGGCATTCGCATGGATATCGGGACGAAGGCGTTCGCGCTTCCGAACGGGACGCTTTTGGCTTCCACGTTCAACGTCGATCTCGTCGAAGACTTGTTTGAGATGACTGGGCTTGAGATGCGAAAAAACCGGGTCGATACGTTGCTCGGACCAGGGATGAACATTCATCGCAACCCGTTGAACGGTCGGAACTTTGAATACTTCTCGGAAGACCCGCATTTGACAGGGAAGATGGCAGTCGCTCAGTTGAACGGGATGCACCGTGTCGGTGTGACAGGAACGCTCAAGCACTTCAGCGCCAACAACCAGGAGGCGCATCGTCACGATATCGATTCGGTCGTCTCGGAGCGGGCGTTACGCGAGATTTATTTGAAAGGGTTTGAGATGGCCGTGAAAGAGGGTCGGGCCACATCGATTATGACGACGTATGGTGCGGTCAATGGGATTTGGACGGCCGGGTTATACGATCAAAACACGCGTATCTTACGTGACGAGTGGGGCTTTGAAGGGATTGTCATGACGGACTGGTGGGCAAAAGTGAACTTCCGTGAGGACGAGTCCGCCAACCGTCAAAATACAGCGGCGATGGTCCGCTCGCAAAATGATTTGTATATGGTCGTCGACCGTCCAGACCTCAACTCATTCGAGGATAATACGATGGCATCGCTCGAAGAAGGCGTTGTGACACGAGGCGAGTTGTTGCGGAGCGCGCGCAATATTTGTACGTTCATCTTGAAATCACCAGCGATGGAGCGTCTTCTCGGAATTCATGATGGTTCGGTCGAGGTGCTCGGCTTTGAAGATGAGACGAATCAACAGGATACCTTCGAGTTGGACTATCAACATCTCGAAAACGGGGAACACGTTGATTTGTCAGGAATCGATACCTCGACCGGAAACACACATGTCTTCGCCATCTCTGTCGACCAAACGGGGACGTATGATATCACGTTGACTGCCCGTTCGAACGCGGGAGAGTTGGCGCAGATGCCGGTGACGTTGTTTGCGAACAATATCCCGGGTGCGACGTTCACGTTTAATGGGACGGACGGGGAATGGGTGACGCAGACGAAACAGGTCTTTTTCTTGAATCAACATAATTATCTCCAACTCTATTTCGCGTTAAGCGGATTAGAAGTGAAGGACGTGTCCTTCAAGCTCGCAGATGAATTCAGTATGAAGAACGGCTGAGTCGCCATTTTGCCGATTCATTGAATCTGGTATAATCGAAAGAACGACACATCGCAAAGGAGGCGCATACCCGTGGAAAATCGGCTTCGATTTTCTAGGTCTTCACGCACTCATGCAAAGCCATTTGGACGAAAGGCGATCACTTGCATGGGGCGAAACGAATACCTTGATCGCTTGATTTTAATGTAAACCACTTGGCTTTGCTCCCTTATCGGATTGGATTCATTCAATAAGGAGCGAGGTATGATGAAGTACGTCAATGCGCAACAGATTCTGCCAGAACGATTGTTGCAAGAGGTGCAACAATACGTACAAGGTGAGACGCTATATGTGCCGACCCCGACCGACACGAAACGGAAATGGGGGACGGTCAACGGTGGGAAACAATTACTTGAGGAACGAAACGAAGCCATACGCGCAGCGTTTCGGAACGGAGAGCGAATCGAAAATCTGGCCAAGTCCTATCATTTGGCGACGCACACGATTCGAAAGATTGTATACCGCTCGACATGAAGGAGGTACGACTAGTTCGCTAGTCGTGCCTTTTTAGGTCGACTATATTTCTTAATCAAAGTGTACACAGTAAGGAAGCATTGTTTCCTGTAAACTGAGAATTAAGGAAGGGGGCGACAAGATGTCAGATCCATTTATTCAAAACGAACAATATAATCTCATCAAAGAACAAGTGATGCTCGTCAAAGAGAGTCGAATGCAAAGCCTGCCGCCTTCTGTCTTGCGAGCAGTCATCGACTTGGCACAAGCGAAAGTGATGTATGCATTCCCTGAGGTAACGACTGAACAACTGAAGCTGTTACAGTTCACAACGCTACAGACGAACGAAGCGTTCGACGAATATATGCAACGATTACGAGAATGGGTTCAACCATTTCCCGTTATTTCTGCCGAGCAACTGAAGAGTTTGTTCCCGAAACAAAAGAAGCTTCGTTTACCGGAGTTATCCGATGTTGATTTTGGACGACTCACGTATCTAGGTTGGAACGATGGACGTTCCAATCAAAAGTTGATGATTTGCCAATACGAAGGTCAATTGATTGGCATTGCATGTAAACCGAGTACGAATACGAAGAAAAATATATGTGCCTTTTGTAATCAGTTCACGGATGTGACGTACTGCGTTACGATCACGAAAGCGAAACAAGCGAAAAATCCGGACTATTACAAAGCCATCGGCACATATGTATGTGTAGACAGTAAGACGTGCAACGAACACATCACGAGCCAAGAGGCGTTGCATACTTTTGTTCATACAGCGTTACAGGCCTGACGAGAGAGTCGGGCTTTTTATTTTTTATAAAATACTGTACAACCTTTCCGATATCTCTTTAGATAGAATCCAAGAAGTTCTAATTTAAAAAGGGGGAAGCGGATGAAACACGCAGTGATTTTTGACATGGACGGAACATTGTTTCGGACAGATTTGATTTTGGAACGGGCGCTAGATGAAACGTTTGATCATTTACGAAGTGAAGAAAAATGGAAAGGTCCGACACCGATTGATCAATATCGGAACATCATGGGGGTACCGTTGCCAGTTGTTTGGAACACATTGCTCCCACAATACGATGAGCAAACTAGAGAAGAGGTCGATGCCTATTTCTTAACACGACTCATCAAAAACATTGAAAACGGGAATGGAGCATTATATGCAGGGGTACTCGAACTGTTTGAACAATTGTATCAAATGGGGCATTCCATCTTCGTCGCAAGTAATGGTTTGGTGGACTATTTACAAGCCATCGTCACGCACTATGAATTAGATCGTTGGATCACAGAAACTTATAGCATTCAACAAATCGACACGTTGGATAAGGGCGATTTAGTGGCTGAAATCGTGAAGAAGTATGAACTGCAGGAGGGCTTCGTGGTAGGTGACCGATTATCGGATATCTCGGCTGCACGAGCGAACGGACTCATTTCAATCGGCTGTCGTTTTGACTTCGCACAAGAAGTAGAGTTACAAGAAGCGAATTACGTTGTGAATCACTTGGCAGAAGTTCTCGATATCGTTTCAAAGGAGACGGCTTCGCTATAAGTGAATCGATTTCTGGATTGGACTCGTAAGTAAAGGACTACAACAAATCGGAGGGATCATCATGCACACGCTCTACATGAAACAAAAAGTGTTAAGCTTACGCGGACGTTTCACCATCAAGGATGCGGACGGACATGACAAATATTTCATCGAAGGTAGCTTTATGAAGTTTCCAAAATCATTCGAAATCAAAGATACGAACGATCAGACGGTCACGACAATCACGAAAAAGACGTTCAGTTTTTTACCGAAATTTTTTGTGGAAGTGGACGGCACAGATATGATGACCATCTCGAAAGAGTTCTCGTTTTTCAAACCGAAATATTCAATCGATGCAGCCGGGATCGATGTCCAAGGAGATTGGTGGGACATGGATTTTGATGTGACGAAGAACGGACATTCGATCGGAAGTGTACAAAAGAAATGGTTCTCATGGGGCGATAGTTACGAGATTCGTGTCGAAGAACCGGAGATGGAGCACCTTCTTATCTCTATCGTCGTAGCAATCGATTGCGCGAAAGCAGATCAAGCAGCGGCATCTAGCGCAGCAACATAAAGGGGAGTATCTAATGGAATTTTGGGACGTCTATACGGTCGACCGAGAAAAGACCGGTCGCACGTGGCAACGCGGAAGTCGATTGCCGAAAGGGGAATACCATCTTGTCATCCACGTATGTATCTTTAACGAGAAGGGTGAGATGTTGATTCAACAGCGCCAACCGTTCAAGGATGGTTGGGCAAACATGTGGGATATCACAGTCGGTGGAAGTGCCACGGTAGGAGATACAAGCCAGCAAGCCGCGATGCGGGAACTCGAAGAGGAGATTGGGCTCAAGCTTGATCTATCTCAGACACGACCGCACCTGACAGTCAATTTTGACGAAGGGTTTGACGATATTTATTTGGTCGAAATGGAAGTGGATTTGAACGAGCTGACGCTTCAAGAATTTGAAGTGCAGGCCGTGAAGTGGGCGGATGAGGCGACGATTCTACAGATGATTCAACAGCATGAATTCATACCGTATCATACGCCGATGATACCGTTACTGTTTGCCATGCGAGGACAATGGGGAGGGATAAATCATCATGCATACGTACAAGTGGATAAATGAACCAAAAAGCGTGAACGGATTTGAACCGCTCACTTTCCGCACTTTGCCAGATACGGACTTTTGGCGAAACACACATTACGGATTCAATCGGATGACGGCACATGCGTTATTGACAGACGTCAAAGCCAAACGATTTACATGTCGGGCGACAATCCAGATGGAACCGAGCCATACATATGATCAGGCCGGAATCGTCTTATATGTGAACGATGACCATTGGATCAAGACGTCTGTCGAGTACATTCCGGATGGACCGTCCCATCTTGGCGCAGTTGTCACTTCGTTTGGCTATTCAGATTGGTCGACACGTGATTTTTCAAATGACATGGTTCGCAATCCGTTGACGTTTGAAATCGTGTATACAGATGGAGATGTGGAGATTTTCTTTGAATATAGTGACGGTATGCGTGAACAGCTTCGCATTGCCCATCTCCATGACGTATCGACATTACGCATCGGTCCATATGCCTGTAGTCCAGATGTGAATGCGACAGGTTTTGACGTGACAATTTTGAATTGGGAACTACGGGAAGCATCGACGTGAGTCGGTGCTTTTTTATGTGTCAGTTTGATTTCACTTCCGAAAAGTGGTTGAAGTTTTAGCAAAGAAAAATCTATAATGGATTTATCGAAAGCGCTTTCGGAAATCGCTTTCAAAAGTACGGGCTGACATATTACAATCATTTATCCTAAAGGAGGACGCACGATGAAGAAATGGGTTGCACTCGCACTCGGGACAGGCCTTGCCCTATCCTTGCCACAAGAGGTGCCGGCTGAAAAGAGTTCAAAAGCCGATGACGCTAAGTGGAAACTTGTCTGGTCAGATGAGTTTAGCAAGTCTGAAATCGATCACTCGAAATGGAATTTTGAAACGGGGAACTGGATTGTCGACAAAGACGGAAATCCAGTCGCTGCCGGTTGGGGAAACAATGAGAAGCAATTTTACACGGACAAAAACGAAAACGCTTTCGTGAAAGACGGGAAGCTCGTCATCCGTGCAAAGAAAGAACAAGCATCGGATCAATTCGGTACCTATGATTACACATCGGCGAAGTTGACGACGAAGGGGACGTTCAGTAAGACATATGGTCGTTATGAAATGCGAGCCAAACTTCCAACCGGTAAAGGACTGTGGCCGGCGTTTTGGATGCTGCCAGAAGAAGACCGCTACGGTGGTTGGGCCGCATCAGGTGAAATCGACATCATGGAATCGTGGGGCAGTCAGCCAGATAAAGTCGCGGGCACGATTCACTACGGAGAAACGTGGCCGAACAACAAATATACGGGGAAAGATTATCACTTCGCAGAAGGTGACGGCATCGACAAGTGGCATACATATGCGGTCGAGTGGGAACCAGGTGAGATTCGTTGGTATGTAGACGGTCAGCTCTATCAAACGCAAAATGACTGGTATGCGAAAGAAGCGAACAAAGCATCGAAATATAGTTACCCTGCACCATTCGACCAAGATTTTTACTTGATTATGAACTTGGCGGTCGGTGGATGGTTCGATGGGGACGTGGACGAGACGACACCATTCCCGGCAGAGATGGAAGTCGATTACGTCCGTGTGTTTGACTTGAAGAACGGGAAGTATCGTGATGCTGTCGAACCGACGTACTCGGATGAAGAAATCGTGTTACCGGAAGGTGCGAAACAACCTCTAGATGATGGAAACCTTGTCTATGACGAAGGCTACACTGAACCAATTACGACGGTAACGAACGGTGCGCAGGCGCTCAACCCGACGTATTGGAACTACGTGGCGCTTCCTGACTTTGGTGGTGTCGGCTCTATCGATGTGATCGACTTGGCGGGGGCACGATTCGCCGACATTTCGATTGATCAGGCAGGAAGCCAACCATACTCGCATCAATTGATTCAAAACGTATCGCTCGGACAAGGCGGACACTATAAAGTGACGTTTGATGCTAAAGCGGATGCGACGCGTTCAATCGCCGTTAAAGTCGGTGGTGGTCCGGACCGAGGCTATGCGAAATATTCAGATGAAGGGTCATTCGTTTTGACAACAGACGTCCAAACGTACTCGATGACATTCGATATGACCGAAGAGACTGACCTTGCGGCGCGTCTCGAGTTCAATGTTGGGCTCAGCACGTCGGGCGTGCAAATCGGTAACGTTCGTGTCGAGCAGACGCCTCGTGAGGCATTCGATCCGAATGCGACGAAGCCGATGCTCGGAGACGGGAACCATGTATATAACGGTACGTTTGACCAAGGTGCGATGGATCGTATGACGTATTGGACGTTCGACCCAGGTGTCACGAAAGGGACAGGAACGGTCGATTCAGTAGAGCGTCTCTTCCGTTTTGAAACGAACAAGAAAAAAGGAGCACCGGCAACGTTGGTGCAACAAGGGATTCAATTGCAAGAGGGACATGAATACGTTCTTCGCTTCAAAGCACGTGCAGAGCGTGTAGACGGTCTGCTAGTAGGATTGAACGGAGCGAATGAGGATGCCTACCTTCCGCTAGAGCGTATCGCGCTATCTGAAGCATTCGATACGTATGAAATTCCGTTCACGATGGAAGCCGGAACCGACCTCATGAGTCAACTCCAGTTCATTCTCGGTTCTGAAAAAGGTGCGATTGAAATCGATGACGTCGAGTTGCGCGATGTCACACCGGTTTATATCGACCCGTCTCCACTTAAAAACGGTGCATTCACAGAAGGTCTCACCAACTGGGGCTCTTATGTACACTTTGACGCACAGGCTGCTGTCGAAGCGGTGAACGAGGCGGCACATATCTCGATTACGCAAGAAGGGAACGAAGCGTGGAGTGTCCTCATGGAACAAGGGGGTCTTGAGTTACAACAAGATCAAACCTACGTCGTCCAATTCGATGCATCCTCTACTGTCGCTCGTTCATTCGAAGTGACGTTAGAGAATGTCGGGTACTATCGCTATTTGAGCGAAGTCGTAGCGGTCACACCAGAAACGAACACGTACACGTTTGAAGTGACGATGCCGGTGACAGATGTCACAGGATTGAAGTTCTTGATGGGACGCACAGAAGGGTCGCCACTCGGGGCTCATGACATCACAATTGACAATGTGAGTGTGACGTTGAAATAAGATGATACGTAAAACAGGAATTTCTCACGATGAGAAATTCCTGTTTTTTAGCGTTTCCGACTAATCAATCGCGCTGTCCGTAAAATCGAGGGTAGTAACTTCCGGCGTTGACGAAACGCGAGATAGCGTCCTTCCCACGACGGTTTGAACTTCTGTTTGAACTGTCGTAAGCCACTGAACGGATAGATGTAACTGATGTTTTCAAAAATGTCGGCGGCGACGCGTTCCGGCCAATGGGAGAACGTCTGCTCTCCGACGGCAGCAAGTGGTGCCACGCCGAGCCCGACATGATCATGGCCTTCTGCGCGAGCCCATTCGATGATGTGAAGGATCAACACTTCAATCGATCCGGGCGGCGCATCATTTTTCGAACGCATCAAATCGATGGAGATGGCCCCGTCTCCTCGGAGTAGCGAAATGAAAGCTACGACGACACCGTCCGCATCTCGCAACAAGGCAATCGGATAACGCGTCAACGTTTCATAATCGAAGAATCCGAGAGAGAAGCCTTTCTCATTTCGATTCCCAATCCATTCGTCTGAGATGTCTTTTAAATCTTGTAACAGCAAGAGGCTCGGTTCACAGACGATGTCGAACGTGATCCCCTTCTTCTCAAACTGATTGTAGAGAGAGCGCATATTTGCACGCTTCTTCCCGGATAAGGAGAAGGCCGAGACGTCAATCGTCGCCTCTTCCCCTAATTTGAAGAACGTGAACCCGGCATCATGAAGGCGAGGCATCCAATTCGGTGTAATTTGATAAAATAAAGGAATATACCCGATTCGATCCGCATCTTCAATGAATCGCGTCAAAAGAGAAGTCGCAGCCTGCTTCTCGCCTTGGATATCACCAAGGACGATGGCATGGTTCCGAGAAGTCGCAAACAACAGACACGCATCTCCGGCCTCATTCATGTAAAAACGCTTATCTGCCATATGGGCCAAGTCAAAACTGCTCGATGTGGGCTGTGTTGCTTGGAACTGTCGGATGCGATGTTCATCATAGGCCTCTCCAAGCGCCGGACGTTTCCAACGATCGAACAAGAGCAGGAGTACACTTGCTACGATTGAAGTTAACAATAAGACGAACGTCGTCAACCAACCGGCTTGATGCGATGTGAAGAATAAGTTGTCTGTACCTGCGAATGACTGCAATAAGAGGGCGTGGGTGCCGACATAGAGCAGGACGTAAATCAAGCTTCGGATGAGACGTCCTGTCGTTAAAATCGAACGGTATCGGACGTGTCGTTTACGTGTCAACCAGACGAACATCGCAAACCCGATGACGACGAAGGTCTCAAACAGGTTTAACCCACGTGCGATGACTCCGATGGTCGCCAAGATGAAGGCAGTGTTGAGTAACCAGAGTGTTCGTTTTGTCCGAACATACATGCCATAGACGGATAAAAACATGAGAAGTCCGGCACTCAATAAGAAAAGGGTCCCAATCCATTCAAACCAGCGATTCACTTCATAGAGCGGCGTCACGCTCGGGAGAAGCGTCTGGAACCAAATCAACAGACTGCTCATGAGTGCGATGAGACTCCCGGTCAGGCGTCCAATCCTCGCAAGCGTCCGCGAAACGATGCGCCAGACGACGGTCCCAATCTCATAAGAGGACCCGATGATTGGTCGATACTCGATTTGTTTGACGACCTGATCTCCGAACGCGATGGCTGCGAGAAAAAGTCCAATTAAAAAGGGAACGACAAAATAAACGAATCGATAGATGATTAGTGAAGACAAAACGATGTCTTGATGAATCCCAAGTTGAGTCATCCCGACGAGATACAGTAAGTCAAACGTTCCAGCACCCCCAGGGACGAGGGAGACGACACCGACGACCGTCGCGACGATGAATACCCCGAAGAGTTGCACGAACGAGGCCGACCCGTCTAGTAACGTCAAGGCATAAATGGCGACGAATCCTGCGGTGACCCATTCTGCGAGCGAGGTCATCGTGTACCCGAGCAGAGTGGACCACCCGACATTTGATCGGCGTGATGTGACGAACAAATAAAATGGGAGCATCGCACTCACGGCGAGTAGCACCGGCCAAATCCATGGTTTCGTACCGATAAGCCCGCCAGCCGGGAAAATCCCGAGGAGCACACCGATGGAAAGAATGGACAGACCACTGATGAGTGTCGGGGTCATCCAGCCGATGGCACGGAGTAGGCGTTTCGTATCCGTATAGGGACGGTAGAGGGAGGTACGAAGGGCAATCCCAATCACGCCGCCGAAGCCGAGCATCCCGTTCATCGAGTTCGTTATCCACGCTGTTTGAACGATTTTTCGTTTCGGTAGCTCGATATGTAAAGAGCGTAGCAGGAAATAGTCATAGCCCGTCATCGTCAAGACAGCGATCCCACCGAGTAGGATGAGTGTGAACTGTTCCCAACCGGTCAGTTGTTTCAGTGTCGTGAAGGCGGTCGCGAGCGAGAGGTCTTTCAACTCTTGTCCGCTCTGAATCAAAATCAAACCGATTAACGCTATAGGAATGAGCCATTTTAATTGTTTCCATGAAAAACGAGTACGCATTGCGATCTTCTCCTTATCTGCCATAGGACTGACAGCAGCTTCTGTCTAAATCGTACTATAGGATACGATTGAAATCTGTAAAACGTTTCAAAAAGAGGGGATTGTAAGCGCAAGAAAGAGGACGAAATGTTGATTTTAGATTTGCTACAGTGAGAGAAGAAGGGGGTGTGGAGATGTTGACGTTTGACGAAAAGTGGGCGAAAGTGCTCGCCTGCGATGCAACTTATGACGGATTGTTCTATACAGCCGTAAAAACGACAGGGATCTATTGTCGACCATCGTGCCGATCCCGCAAACCGAAGAAAGAGAACGTTGATTTTTACGTAACGAGAGAAGAAGCGGAGACAAATGGATTTCGACCGTGCAAGCGATGTCAGCCAGAAGTCGAACACGCCCCACACCGTGCGCTCGTTCAACAAGTGACGGCGTATCTCGTGAACCATTATAAACAACCCATTCGCCTTGAACAGATTGCCGAACACGCCCAACTGAGTCCCTTTCATTTGGAGCGGACATTCACCCAGGCGACAGGAGAGACTCCGAGGCAACTACTTGAACGGATTCGAATCGACAAGGCGGCTTATTTATTGCGAACGACCGACATGAGTAATCTGACGGTCTGCTATGAGGTTGGGTTTCAAACACCATCGAACTTTTACCGCGTGTTCCGGCAAGTAAAAGGCTGTACACCGAACACGTATCGAAAAGGAGAGGACCTATGACAGAGATGCTACTTGCTGTACAGCAGCCGTTTGATTTTCAAGAGTGTCTCGTCTTTTTGAGTCGGTCAGAACAAGAAGTGCTCCATGTGACAACGCCTGACACGGTTCGAAAGCTGATGCGAATCGGGGAAAGGCTCATTCTGATCGAGCTTCAAGAAGCGGAGAATCACATTTGTGTACGGTTCCCAGTCGATGAAGTTTCAAACACAGAAAAGGAACGTGTCGCACGTGAGGTACGAGACTGGTTAGACCTTGAGCGCGATTTGAAGCCGTTTGAAACGATGGGGGCGAAAGATGAATTGCTGGTTTCTTTGATTGAAGCGCATCGCGGGTTACGGATGATTGGTTTCCCAGATTTGTTCGAGGCCCTCACATGGGCCATCATCGGACAACAAATCACGTTATCCTTCGCCTATACGATCAAGCGGCGATTCGTCGAACGATATGGAGACCATCGAGTCATCGAAGGAAGAGCATACTGGACGTTCCCGCGGGCGGAACGAATCGCCTTGCTCGAACCGGAAGAATTACGTGAGCTTCAATTCAGTCGCAGGAAAGCGGAGTATGTCATTGATATTGCACGGGAAATAACGAATGGAGACCTGTCAAAAACGGCTTTACAATCACACTCTTCAGCTGATATCCGTCAACGGTTACTCGCGATAAGAGGTGTCGGAGCATGGACGGCAGACTATGTGTTGATGAAGTGTTTTCAGGACGCATCAGCCTTTCCGATTGCGGATGTCGGATTGCATCAAGCGATTCAGCATCAGTTAGGGACAGCGAAGAAACCAACGATTGAAGAAGTGAAGCGTTACGGTGAATCGTGGCAAGGTTGGGAAGGATACGCGACATTCTATCTGTGGAGGTCATTATATGGGAACGTATAGATTAGACGTGGAGACACCGATTGGCGTCCTAGAAATCATCGGGACGGAGCAGGTCGTTCAATCGATCTTATTCGTCGAACGTGAAGGGACGCAATCACCTGAATCAGATATTCCAAATGTATTGCGACAGTGCCGGGAGGAACTAGACTCCTATTTTCGCGGTGAGCGTATGACGTTTACGTTTCCGACTGAGCAAATCGGGACAACGTTTCAGCATGACGTGTGGGATGCGTTACAAACCATCCCGTATGCGGAGACGGCTTCTTACCGCGAACTTGCCGAACGCGTGAAGCGACCTACGGCTGTTCGCGCAGTCGGAGCAACGAACGGACGCAACAAACTGAGCATCGTCGTGCCTTGTCATCGCGTCATCGGATCGACTGGGAAATTGACGGGCTATGCCGGTGGACTTTGGCGAAAAGAATGGCTCTTGCAACATGAAAAACAAGTCGCACATCAACCCCAGTAAAAAAACATTTCCCCCTCCAAATCTGCTACACTAGAAGAGGTCCTATCGTGACGTCGGAATCGACGAAGTTATAGGATGATTCCCGTCATTTATGGAGAAAGTTTTGGAGGAATGCATGATTAAATTATTAGCAGATTCGACGTGTGACTTATCAGATGCAGTGCTTGAACAGTACAACATCGGGGTCGCGCCGTTGATCATCACCATGAATAATATGTCTTACCAGGACCGGGTGGATATCCAGCCGGATGATTTTTACGGAATGTTGGAAGCGCTCCCGGAATTCCCAACGACGGCGATGCCGAGCCCAGCGACGTTCTTACGATTGATGGAAGATGCGGTCGCTGCCGGCCATGAGGAGATTTTATGTATCTGCATGTCGAGTGGGACGAGCGGATCGTATCAATCGGCGGTCATTGGAAAAGAATACTTTGAAGAGGCGCATCCTGACTCACCTGTCAAAATCCATGTCGTCGACTCTCGTTCGATGAGTCATGGTAGCGGCTGGCTGTTGTTGAAGAGCGCACAGATGCGTGAAGCCGGTGCGACGTTCGAAGAGCTCGTTGACTTCAATGAGACGTACAAGACGAAAGTGAAGCACTTCTTATCCGTAGATGACCTCGACCACTTGATCAAGAGCGGACGAATCTCAAACGCGAGTGCTATCATCGGGAAACTACTGATGGTAAAGCCCATCATGAGTATGAAGAACGGGAAAGGTGCCATTGTTGCCAAGGAACGAGGCACCCGTAAAGTGCTGAAGCATTATACGGACGAGTTCGTGAAACGCGTCAACCCGGACATCACGAATTTCGTGATCATCGGGTACACATCGGACCAACGGATTGCGGAGAACTTAAAAGTGAAGCTCGAAACCGAAACCGATTTTGCCGGCGAGATTTACCTCATGCAGATGGGTGTCTCGGTCGGGACACATGTCGGGCTTGGTGCCATCTCGATGTTTTTCGTAGAGAAGTGACAAAAGCCGTCTCATCGCGAGACGGCTTATTTGTTTGGCCAAATATGCTCGATGACCGGTGTGCTGTCGTGATAATCGAGACGATAGACATCTGGGTTACGCATCTTACGCCATGTCTCAAAGTCATATTGCGGGTCGAGATGTTGCAATAAGAGTGCGAGCAGATTGCCGTGTGTCACTAAGAATGTTGAGGCATGCGGAGCTTTGGCGTGCTCGACGACTTGTAGGATGCGCTGCGTCGCCTCCTCAGCCGATTCGGCACCAGGCAACTTGAACGTCGGGTCGCTGAACGACTGACGTAATGGGGTCAGCCAGTCTTCGAGCGGTTCGTGAGATAGGATGCGTTCTCTCAGTAACGGTTCACGTTCAATCGAGAGGTGATGAGCATCGGCGAGTGGCGTGACCGAAGCGACTGCACGGGTATAATCGCTTGAGATGATCCGGTCGATTGTGAGTTCAGAAAAGAAATCGCGAAGCCATAAAGACTGGGCGGAACCGTCTTCTGTGAGCGGTGCGTCAGGTTCTTGGCCCGCGGCTGAGCAGTGGCGAATCAAATAGAGTGTGGGCATATGGATTCTCCTCTTCAAAATGTATGGTTACCAGCAGGATAAGCGTGTCCTCGAGTCATTATGACTTGTGATGTATGTGACGTCTTCAAATCCATGCCAAGAAGCATTTTCGTAAAGGGAATTGAGCATCTCTTGGTCTTTACAGTAGATTGTGACGTCTTGACTGTCCGTCACCAATAGAGCGAATTCACACGTACTATGTAAAAAGTCTTCATACGTTGCGATTTCCGAGGACATATTCGGTTGGAACGCCTTGATATCAACGAAAATCAAATAGTGTTCATGATACGTGAGCAGTTCAGCGAATTGATGACCATCGATTACGGTCGATTCCGGAAACAACAGGCGATCCAGTTGCCCTTCGTTCACAATGTACGATTCCTCATCAACCACGTTCCATTGGTATGAATCAAGAGGGATTGGACTTAAGATTGCTTTTAGAAATTGCCCATATTGATTGGGAATTGTAAAACGTAAACCACGCCTCAAAAGAACACCTCCTTCATTTGATGGGATCATCCCATTTTCATAAAAAGTTTCAGCACAAAAAATCATACATAACCCTTATCATTCATCACAAAAGAGTTATAATCGGTATAACGATTATAAAATATATGATTGAGGAATGGGGATTCTTCAATCGTATGACAAAAAATTCAGGGGATAAGGATGGGGTTTTCATGAGCAGTACGCAAACGAGAACAGACGTCATTTTGATTGGGGCAGGGATTATGAGCGCAACGCTCGGTTCACTCTTTAAAGAGCTCGTACCGGAGTGGAACATCAAAGTGTTCGAAAAGCTCGATGCAGCAGGGGAAGAAAGTTCAAACGAATGGAATAACGCAGGTACGGGACATGCCGCACTTTGCGAATTAAACTATACAACAGAGAACGCAGACGGGACGATTGACATCTCCAAAGCGGTCAACGTCAACGAGCAGTTCCAAATCTCGCGCCAGTTTTGGGCGCACCTCGTCAAGCAAGGACTGATTGAAAATCCAGGAGCCTTTATTCGTTCAATCCCACATATGAGCATGGTCCAAGGGGAGAAGAACGTCGATTTCTTGAAACGCCGTTTGGAAGCGCTCACAACGAATCCGTTGTTTGAAGGGATGGTCTTATCGGACGATCCGAGTCAATTACAGGAATGGATCCCGCTCATCATGGACGGACGGACATCGGATGAACCGATTGCCGCGACGAAAATCGACTCAGGAACAGACGTGAATTTTGGCGCATTGACACGTATGTTGTTTGACCATCTCACATCGAACGGGGTCGAGCTCAACTACGGTCATAGCGTCGAGGACGTGAAGCGCCTCGAGAACGGTCATTGGGAAGTGAAAGTGAAAGACATGTCTCGGAATACGATTGAGACGCATACGGCACCGTTTCTCTTTATCGGAGGCGGTGGTGGCAGTTTGCCGCTCTTACAAAAGACAGGGATTCCGGAATCGAAACAAATCGGTGGATTCCCGGTCAGCGGCCTCTTCCTCGTTTGCAAAAATCGTGAGGTCATCGAGCAACATCATGCGAAGGTCTACGGAAAGGCGAAAGTCGGGGCACCACCGATGTCGGTCCCGCATCTCGACACTCGTTTTATCGATGGACGCAAAGAGTTGCTGTTTGGACCGTTCGCCGGCTTCACACCGAAATTCTTAAAAACAGGATCGAACTTGGATTTGATTCGTTCGGTCAAGCCGAACAACGTCATCACGATGCTTGCCGCAGGGGCGAAAGAGATGCCCCTTACGAAATACTTGATCGAGCAGGTACTCTTATCTCACGACAAACGGATGGATGAACTCCGTGAATTCATCCCGAATGCCAAGAATGAAGATTGGGAGATCGTCGTGGCAGGGCAACGTGTTCAGGTCATCAAAGATACACCGCAAGGAAAAGGAACGCTTCAATTCGGAACGGAAGTCGTCAGTGCCGAAGATGGGTCGGTCGCGGCGCTTCTCGGTGCTTCTCCAGGCGCATCGACGGCCGTGCACGTCATGTTGAAAGTGCTCGAGCAGTGCTTCCCGCAACACTTACCGGAGTGGGAAGCGAAAATCAAAGAAATGGTACCGTCGTATGGATTGAAGCTGTCGGAACACCCGGATTTATTCAAGACGATTCACGAATCGACGGCGGTCACGCTCGGTTTAGAGGAAAAGGACATGGTCCACAATTAATTGATTCAAGACGAGCATACAATCGTATGCTCGTCTTTTGTATAGAAAAAAGCGACCTCCTATCGGGCCGCTCATACCATTTTGAGAAACGTCTTTGCCTGCTGTTCGAGTGTAGCGGCTGAATCTGCTAATTTTTCGAACTCTCGGACCGTATGCTCGAGTTGTCCCGAGCTATCTTTGACTTTATGAGAAATTCGTCCGATGCTCATCGACACGTCATCGATGCGTTTCACAATGCCTTCAATGTTGTTGTTCACTTCTGTAATGGAGAGTGAGACTTTGTTTGAAAGATTGCGCACCTCTGTCGCGACGACATTGAAGCCGCGTCCATGTTCACCTGCGCGTGCCGCCTCGATTGCGGCATTGAGTGCGAGAAGGTTGGTTTGGGCAGCGATTTCACGAATCGTTCGGACAATATCCGTGATCGTTTTCGCCTCTTGTTGGAGAGCATGTAAATGCTCTAGGTTTTGAGTCGACTCTTGTTCAATCAGTTTGACGTTTTCGAGTACGTGTTCTCCGTCTTGTTTCCCGATTTGGGACTGGGCAGATAAGTATTCAGACGTCTCTTGAAGATTATTCGCCATGTGGAGTACGTCTTGTTGCCGTGACGTGATATCGGCTGCAATCTTTGAGACGCCGATGACGTTCTGGTGGGCATCATCGAAGATCGGCATGTAGGTCGCCTCTAGCCAGACACTATGACCATCTGCGGCACGTCGTTCAATCTTGTCGTGATAACTCAACCCTTGCATGAGCTTACGCCAAAACAGGTCGTATTGGGGACTGTTCGCGAACTCGGGCAAGCAAAGATCACGATGGGGGCGTCCCATCAGTTCCTTGACTTCGTACCCCATCGTTTTGGCAAAAATCTCATTGACGTAGGCGACACGGCGATTTTCATCAAAGCGAATGATGGCCAGATTGTTTTCGATTGCCCGAACGACGTGCGTGTCGGTGACATGGGTCGTACTAGAGTGCAGTTGCATCCTAACATCCTCCCTATATCATAAGGTATATTTGTTTTAGGATACCCGAGAAATGTAAAAAAAAGTATATTATTTTAATAGAACAAAAAAAGACCACTTCCACTGGAAGAGGTCAAGGTGTGAGTGTCGTCATGCTTTCATGTAAGTACTCGCCAATCGTGCGCTCGATGTCGCTCTCTGAACGCTCGAGGGCAAGGGAGAGCTCTTTCACCAAAATCGTTTTGGCGTTCTCTAAAATCTTACGATCTTGCTCGTATAGTTTTTTGTTCGCTTGAAGTGCCTCGATTTGTCTACGGCTCAATGTATTCACTACTTGGGCAATCTCATGCCGGTTTCCTGAATGCACGACATTCAAGAATTCACGATTGCGGTTGTTGGAATGCGGATTCCATTCCACACCAGGTGAGCGGAACGACTCTAAAATCTCTGATGCCTCATCTGCTTCGAGTAACGTCAACATCATCACGTTGTCATTGTCGACGGGAATGCTGATCTGCAACTTTTGTGAGTTGTTGATGGGGTGAAGCGTATAGTACGATTTCGTCTCTCCTGCGACCGTTTTGTCCGAAATGTCGTCGATGCGACATACGCCATGGGTCGAGTAGATGATTAAGTCTCCAGTTTTAAACAAGTCGATCACCTCTTCCTTATCTATAAGCATAGTCATTCAGAAGATGAAATGTCAACTCGGTTGACGTTTTTGTCCATGTATGCATATGAAAAACCGTGTCGCCTTCAAGCTGACACGGTCATAGTTTCCAATCCACGCGCAGAATGGTTTTCAGTTGTTCAAACGCCTCTTGGCCGATGCTTTCTTGGATCCGTTGCTCAAGTTGTGCTTTGAGCGTCTCGTTTTGCTCATAACAAGTGTGACCGAGCGAGGTCAACTCGATACATTTGTCTTTTCGATTTTGCGGATGGTCTGTCACAAGAACGAGCGCTTTACTCTCTAGGTTCTTGATCAGTTTATGAGTCGCTTGTCGAGAAATATGGACACTGTGCGTGACTTCGGCAATTGTTGTTTTCGACTGATAAAGTGTCGCGAGAATATACCATTCCGAGTTCGAGAGTTGGATATCACTTTGTTCATTCCAAGATTGTTCACTCATGCGTCGAACTTGATCATTTCGCTCTGACAATAAATCAAGTAGACTGGTTGACGTTAATGGAGTCAAATCAAGTCACTCCTCTTTCATTTCCGGCTTTTAGACGTTCCTAACTATACAAAAGCAACTATACCCCGTCAACGTCAATCTAGAACAAAACGAGGCACGAGGCCCCGTTCCGATTAGCAGTCTTTATTTTTGAAGTCGATGACCATGCGTCCTTGGATTTTCCCTTGCTCCATCTCTTCGAACACGTCTTGCACCTCGTGAAGACAGCGTTTATGAACAACAGGCACGACGAGCCCTTCTGCCCCGAACTGGAAGGCTTCTTCTAAGTCTTTACGTGTCCCGACGAGTGAGCCGACGACTTCGATTCCATCGAGGACGAGACGAGGGATGTTCAAGTCCATCGTTTCAGAAGGAAGACCGACGGCGACCACTTTCCCACATGCTCGGACTGCATTGACTGCAGAATTAAAGGCGACTTTTGAGACGGCTGTGACGACAGCGGCATGAGCCCCACCGAACTTCTCTTGTACGATGTCAGCTGCATCTCCTTCAGTCGATGGGTTAATCGTCAAATCAGCTCCACTCTCTTTGGCGAGTTCGAGCTTATCATCGTTCAAATCTACGGCGATGACGTGTGCGTTGAAGACGTGTTTCGCATATTGGATGGCCAGGTTGCCGAGTCCACCGCAACCGTAGATGACGACCGTCTCCCCAGGTTTCACGTCGGCAACTTTGATGGCTTTATACGTCGTGACGCCGGCACATGTGATGCTCGAAGCTTGCGCAGGGTCCAATCCGTCAGGTACTTTGACGGCATAGTCGGCTACGACGATACTTTGTTCAGCCATCCCGCCGTCCACGCTATATCCGGCATTTTGAACGTTTCGACAGAAAGTCTCTCGACCTGTCGTACAATATTCGCAACGACCACATGCATGATACATCCAAGCGATACTGACGCGATCGCCAACTTTCAAACTCGTGACATCGTCGGCGATTTCAGATACGATCCCAATCCCTTCATGACCGAGCACGCGTCCTTGGACATCTCCGAAATCACCAGCTGCGACGTGAAGATCCGTGTGACATACGCCACAGTACTCGACATCGACGAGTGCTTCGCCTGCTTGTAATGGACGTAGTTCCTTTTCGACGACTTCGATGTTGGCCTTGCTTGCTGAATTGACGACGACTGCTTTCATGTGTGAACACACTCCTTGTGAGAATTTAGCAAACCTGATGAAAAATCCCTTCTCAATCACATCGTCAGGATAGCACAAAAAATGGAATGAAAGCGCTCTATTTTTGAATAGCATTTGTCTGAAAGATGAACTTTTCTCACACAAAGATTTAGGGGAATAGAGATAGAGAAAGTAGACGAAAGGAGTGTTATTTATATGACACGAACAGCGTTATTTCAAACATATAAATCAAAGATTTTGCAGCTATCAAATTTAGAAGAAGAGACGTTGAAAAATGAAGACTTTTTGTTAGACCGTGATGAAAAGAAACAACTTGAGATCTATTACGCACCGTTCGAATACATCAATCCGGATGCGAAAGTCGTCATCGCGGGAATCACGCCAGGCTTGTATCAAATGCGTCAGTCGTTCGAGGCAATCCGTGACTTGAAGGATGCAACAGACGAAGAGGCGCTTCGAGCCGTCAAACAACGTGGCAGTTTTTCCGGTCCGATTCGAAAGAACTTAGTGACGATGCTGGACGATTTGGAGTTACATCATCATTTGGGAATCGAGTCATCCCTCGATTTGTTTGGATCAGCGAACCATCTCGTTCAAAACACGGCGGTCCTCCCTTATCCCGTCTTCTATAAAGGCAAGAACTATAACGGATCGAGCCCGGATATGATTCGAACAGAGCTGTTTCGACCATACGTAGAAGGAATCTTCGCAGAAGAGATGGCCCATCTTCAAGATGCACTCATCCTACCGATGGGCGTGAACGTGAGGCGAGCCGTGGAGTTATTGGTTGAGCGAGGGCTCTTGGATCAAGATCGCGTAGTGAGTGGGTTTCCACATCCGTCTGGTGGGAACGGTCATCGCCATCGCATCTTCGCCGAAAATCGAGACGCCATGAAGCGACACATAGCCGAACATTTTAAACGACATCGACTCTGAACCGCAGTGCGGTTCTTTTCATGTGAGCACATGAACTGACATCAACTCTTTACTTCGCTAAAATGATAAACGGTTGACTCACTCACGAGATGTAGAAAGGATGTCTGCCATGATCACATTGTCGTCCGTCCATAAGCGTTATGGACAAGAGATGGCCGTTCGCGATGTATCGCTTCACATTCGAAAAGGGGAGATTTACGGCATTATCGGCGCGAGCGGTGCCGGGAAGTCGACGCTCCTTCGATTGATGAATTTGTTGGAGAAACCGGATGCCGGGAGCGTCACGGTCGATGGCGACCAGTTGACCGAACTCTCTAATCGGGAACTACGCAAGAAGCGACATCGGATCGGTATGATTTTTCAACAATTTAATCTAGTCGCGAATAAGAACGTGTTTGATAACGTCCTCGATTCACTGAAACTTGCCAAGCGGCCGAAAGCATCATGGGAAGCACGCGTGATGGAATGTCTCCGGTTCGTTGGACTCGAAGCGTATCGCGATAAATATCCTTCCCAGTTGAGTGGGGGACAAAAGCAACGTGTCGCCATCGCTCGGGCACTCGCAAGTGAACCGAGTGTACTCCTATGCGATGAGCCGACCTCTTCACTCGACCCGAATACGACGGCGGAAGTGCTGCGTGTCCTTCAGTCGGTCAATGAAAAACTCGGCGTCACCGTCGTTCTCGTCACGCATGAGATGGATGTCATCCGTCAAATCTGTCATCGCGTCACCGTCATGGCAGACGGATCCGTTCATGAGACGATTGAGAGGGAGCCAACAGGGGTGGTCGCCATCGATCAGAATCCAAGTTGGTTCGTCGAACAGTTGCGAGAGGAAGGTGAAGCGAATGCCTGACATCTTGGTGCGCTATCAATCAGAGATTTGGCAATCCATCGCCGAGACGTTCATTATGGTCGGGGTATCGATTCTCGCCGCGATTCTAGTCGGATTGCCGTTAGGCACGTGGCTTTATCTTTCGCGTAAAGGACAATTGTTAGAGAACCAAATCGTCTTCTCCGTCCTCAACCTGGTCGTGAACATCGTCCGGTCTTTCCCCTTCTTGTTACTCGTCGTGTTTTTGATTCCATTTACACGGCTCATTATCGGAACCGCCATCGGAACGGCAGCAGCGACGGTGCCGCTCTCCATCATTGCCATTGCGCATTATGCGCGACTCGTCGAACAGTCACTGATTGATGTCCCACGCGGGGTGATTGAAGCGGCACTCTCGATGGGAGCGTCTGTGAAAGACATCATCTTTAAGTTTCTTTATGTGGAAGCCCGGTCCGGTCTCGTCCTCGGATTGACCACATCCATCATCAGTTTTATCTCATACTCGACGATTATGGGAGTCGTCGGGGGTGGTGGCATCGGTGACTTTGCCATCCGTTATGGATATCAACAATTTCAGACAGAACTCATGCTCTATATGATTCTCATCATGCTCGTCTTCGTACAGTTGATTCAATTCACGGGCACGACCGTGGCGCGAATCATCGACAAACGTTAAACAGAAAGTAGGAAATGAATATGAAAAAATTGATGGCACTTCTAGCCTCACTCACACTCGTCCTCGCAGCATGTGGGAACGATACAGAAACACAAACGAAACAAGCAAATGAACCACAGACATTGAAAGTCGCATCACTCATCCCACCGATGACAGATATGCTTGAAATCGCGAAAGAACAGCTCGCAGAAGACGACATCGAACTCGAAATCGTTGTTCTCGGAGACAACGTCCAACCGAACTCGGCACTTGCAGCGAAAGAAGTCGATGCGAACTTCTTCCAACACGTTCCGTATATGGAAGAGTTCAACCGCAGCAACGATGCGAATCTCGTTCCCATCGAACCGATTTATTTCGCAAACTACGGTGTATACGCAAAAAACTATGACAACATGGAAGACCTTCCGGAAGGCGCAACGATTGCGATCGCCAACGACGTATCGAACATCGACCGTTCGCTCTCCCTTCTCGCACAACATGATGTGATCGAACTCGGAGAGAAGGAAGGCACGTATTATACACAAGCTGATATCACATCTAACCCGAAAAACTTCAAGTTTGAAGAAGTCGACTTATTGATGCTCGCGCGCGCGTACGATGATGTCGATGCGGTCTTGATGACACCGGCTTACGCTGCACCGCTCGGTTTGACACCGAAGAGTGACGCACTCTTAACAGAAGGCGTCGAGAATGATTTCGCCATCACGCTTGTCGCACGTGAAGACAACCAGGATGACGAAGCGATCCAAAAACTCGGCGAAGCGCTCACAAGTGACGAAGTCCGTGCGTTCTTGCAAGAAAACTATGATGAAACGGCCATTCCGGCGTTTTAAACAAAAAGATTGAGCCATCTAGGCTCAATCTTTTTTAGTACTCTTCGTATTCTCGCGGGTCTTGGTCATCGATGCGACCATCCTGCTTCGTCAACGCATTGAGCGTCTCCATCTCTTCATCCGTCAATTCGAAGTTGAAGACGTCGAGATTCTCTTTTTGGTGCAACTCGCTAGACGAGCGGGCGAGCGGGATGACACCAAGCTGCACGTGCCAACGCAAGATGACTTGAGACACGCTCTTTCCTTTTTGTTTGGCGAGCTCGGTGATCTTTTCGTCATGGATGACCGTGCGGGCGCGACTGAGCGGGCTCCACGCTTCTGTGATGATGCCGCGTTCTTTATCGGCTTTCCGCTGTTCGACTTGAGAGAAGTACGGGTGTAACTCGATTTGGTTAATGACCGGTGTTTCTCCCGTTTCTTCAATCAAGCGGTCAAGGTGCTCCGGCATGAAGTTCGATACCCCAATAGAGCGGATCCATCCGTTTTTCTTCGCTTGAATCAAGGCACGCCATGCCTCAACGTACTTGTCTTGTTTCGGGTTTGGCCAATGCAAGAGGAACAAATCCCAATAGTCGAGGTTCGCTCGATATAGGGACTCTCGAATCATCTCGAGCGCCTGATCGTAGTCATAATATTGCGCGCGCAGTTTCGATGTTAAGAAAAGTTGTTCACGCGGGATGCCGGATTGGCGAACCGCTTCACCGACCGCGCCTTCATTATCGTAGCGAATCGCCGAATCGATGAGTCGATATCCGTTCCGGATGGCGCACGTGATGGCGTCGACCCCTGCTTCACCTTTTAAATAAACCGTCCCGAGTCCGATGGCCGGAATCTCATAACCGTCATGTAGCTTGATTGTTGGAATACCCATCAAATGCCTCCCCATTCAAAATCCGTTCTCTTCTCCGCTATTCCACTTTCCTTGGAAATGAAACGTTTGAATGTGAGGTCAACGTCGAAACGCTTTGATCAAACCTTCTGCTAAATCGAGAATACACACGATGATGATGGTGAGTAAGACACTCCAGACGCCCCAACGACTGATTGTTTCAAGGTCGGCGTTGATTTGCTCACCAATCAACGAGACGGCATTAGAAGAAATTAAATCAGGTTGCAGTAGAATGAGCGCCGTGACGACAATCCATACGATATTGAAGAGCGCGTTCCACAAGGCGAGCGGCTTTGTCCAATGTCGAACCAGCCATTTGTAAATGGCGATGGCGATCCCAAAGGCGGCCAGGGCGATGACAAACGGGAAGAATTGATCCAAGACCGACGCATTGAGTAGCGGATAGGATTCACTATCTGTGACGACACGAATCAACTGCTCGGCGTTGACGTACAATACGACCATCAGAACGGTGGCGATAAAGTCAAACAAAATCGAACCAAAAGAAATCGAGGTCGAACGTGGTTTTACTTTCTTGAGTTGTTCAGGTTTCCAACTCGAGAAAGGAACTTCGCCCTCAGGTACAGCACGTTCAATGATGAAGAACGTGAGGGTGATCCAGAATAGCGTCTGAACGACGACATTGAAGATGGCCGCCCCAGTTTGAAGGAATGCTTGAATCAAGAATTGACTCCAAGATGTGTCGTCGATGGGATTGGTCAAATAACCGATGATCGAGAGAATGGTGACAACCGTGACGGCAATCGGTAAGACGATTTTGATGATGTTCACGTACTGTGTGAAGAGGGCAGGACCGATGAGATAGAGTGGTCGGTTCGCATAGCGAGCAGCGAGGATATGAGGGTCGCCGAGTTGGCGCAATGCTTCAAATAAAGCCGCTTCAGATGGGTCATTTCCAGTCATGTCATCAATGGTCGATTCCAATTCGAGTGCGACGTCTTGCCGCATCGACTCTGGGATTCGAGAGGTGACTTCATCGATATACACATCACGAAGATTCATGATCGTTTCCTCCTTCAATTAGACGGGTCAATGTTTTCGACATGTTCATCCACTCCACGTACAACTCATTCAAAATGTCCACTCCATCCGAACTGAGCACGTAGTACTTGCGTGGTCGACTCTCCGTTGTGTCCCAGGAACTCGTGACGAGTCCTTGTTTTTCAAGTCGACGCAAGAGCGGGTAGAGCGTACTTTGGTCAATGTTGATGTCGGCATCAAGTAGCGCTTGAACGAGAGAATAGCCGTATTGAGGTGTCTTCAACTGGCTGAGCACCGCAATCGTCAACGTGCCGCGCCGCAACTCCGTCACCAACGAGGCTTTTACATCGGACATTTTTTCGCCTCCTTCATTCGTTTATCTTTATACTGTATATCATACACTATAAGTTATCATACATCAATATGAATAAAAAAGTTGAGTCATTTCCTGATTTTGGGATAATGAAGAGGAGGTGATGTTGATGAAGTGGTGGTGGATGATTGGCGGTGTGGTGATCGCCAGTTTATTGACGATCAATGCGCAGTGGTATGGGAATGCGGCGACGTTTGGGGTACCGATTGGCTGGATCATCATGCTACTAGTCTTGACACAGTTTCGAAAGCCGACATCGACTCCGTGGGCGGTGTCGGTCGGAGTGATGAGTGTTGGGGTGGCGATTTTGCTCTCGATTCCGAGCTACTCGTTAGCTGAGGCAGAAGAGACGTTGAACAAAATGTACAATGACGTGACATACATGGAGAGCGTTCCGACGACCGGAGGAGAATGGAATCCATTCTCTCCTCGAGTGGGCTATCGATTTGAGACGGGGAGCGGAGACTCGATTTTATTCATCCCGGACTCGGGGAAGACGTTTGAACTGTAAAAAAGACTCGCTCTCATGATAGAGGGCGAGTCTTTGTGTTAGTTGCGAATCATGTAGTCGAAGGCGCCGAGTGCGGCTGTCGCACCAGAACCCATCGAGATGATGATTTGTTTGTAGGCGCTGTTCGTGCAGTCTCCCGCTGCGAAAACACCTGGGACGTTCGTTGCGCCATGACGGTCGACGACGATTTCCCCGAAGTTGTTGCGTTCGACCGAGTCGAGCCAGTCCGTGTTCGGGACGAGGCCGATTTGGACGAAGACGCCTTCAAGTTCGACATGATGTGACTCGTTCGTCTCACGAGACACATACGAGATGCCGTTCACTTTGTCCGTACCCGTGATTTCTGTCGTCTGAGCGTTCGTGATGACAGTCACGTTCGGGAGGCTGTGGAGACGGTCTTGTAGCACTTGGTCGGCCTTGAGTTCAGGAGCGAACTCGAGCACCGTTACGTGCTTGACGATCCCTGCGAGGTCGATAGCTGCTTCAATCCCGGAGTTACCGCCACCGATGACCGCGACACGTTTCCCTTCAAAGAGAGGACCGTCACAGTGCGGGCAGTAAGCGACCCCTTTGTTTTTGAACTCCGCCTCACCTGGGACGTTGACATTACGCCAGCGTGCACCAGTCGAGAGGATGACGCTCTTACTCTTCAAGACAGCACCGTTCTCGAGTTCGATCTCGATGAGGTCCTTTTTCTCAAGACGCTTCGCGCGTTGGAGGTTCATGACGTCGATGCCGTACTCTTTGACGTGCTCTTCAAGGCTTGCGACAAGCTTTGGACCTTCTGTATAAGCAGTACCGATGAAGTTCTCAATCCCCATCGTGTCCATCACTTGGCCGCCGAAGCGCTCTGCGATGATTCCGGTACGGATTCCTTTACGAGCCGCGTATACGGCTGCGCTCGCACCCGCTGGACCGCCACCGACGACGAGGACGTCATACGGGTCTTTGTCCGAAAACGCAGAAGCGTCAGGACCTGTACCGAGTTTCGCCAAGATCTCTTCGAGTGACATCCGACCGTTACCGAACGATTCGCCGTTCAAGAAGACCGTCGGGACAGCCATGATCTCTTTTGCTTCCACTTCATCCTTGAACGCGGCTCCATCGATCATCGTGTGCGTGATGTTCGGGTTGAGGACGCTCATGACGTTTAGCGCTTGCACGACGTCAGGACAGTTGTGGCAGCTGAGGCTGATGTATGACTCGAAGTGGTATGTGCCTTCGATATTTTGAATTTGTTTGATTGTGTCCGCATCAACTTTCGGTGCGCGCCCGCTCACTTGGAGGAGGGCGAGGACGAGTGATGTGAACTCATGTCCGAGTGGAATCCCCGCGAAGACGATTCCTGTCTCTTCGGATGGACGATTCACGCTGAAGCTCGGTGTACGCTCGAGCGTCGCGCGTTCGACCGAGATGCGTGATGACATGCTGGCGAGTTCGTTGACGAGCTCGAGCATCTCGTTTGAGACTTTGTCTTCCCCAGCGCTCACACGGAGGACGACATCGCCCTCCATGAGCTGGAGATATTGGTCGAGCTGTTGTTTAATCGCTGCTTCTAACATGCAATCGCTCCTTACAATTTACCGACGAGGTCAAGGCTTGGGCGGAGTGTTTCAGAACCCTCTTCCCATTTCGCTGGGCAGACTTCGCCTGGATTGTTGCGTACGTATTGTGCTGCTTTGACTTTGTTGACGAGCGTGCTCGCGTCACGGCCGATGCCGCCAGCGTTGATCTCGACAGTTTGGATGACACCATCTGGGTCGATGATGAACGTACCACGGTCTGCGAGGCCGTCTTCTTCGTTCAAGACATCGAAGTTGCGTGAGATGACGTGTGATGGGTCACCGATCATGATGTACTCGATTTTTCCGATTTTCTCAGATGTTTCGTGCCAAGCTTTATGTGTGAAGTGTGTGTCTGTTGAGACAGAGTATACTTCTACACCGAGGTTTTTAAGTGTAGCGTACTCGTTTTGAAGGTCTTCAAGTTCAGTTGGGCAGACGAATGTGAAGTCAGCTGGGTAGAAGCAGACAACGCTCCATTTGCCTTTGAGGTCGTTCTCTGTAACTTCGAGGAATTCACCTGTTTGGAATGCTTGTGCTTTGAATGGTAGTACTTCTTTGCCGATTAATGACATGGGTTATGTCCTCCTTGTTTTTTACTCTAGCGTTTCTATCTCGACTAGAATAATTATAATGTAATACTAACTTCATATAACGAGCTGGAATTGTCAAGGCGTTTGCATGCTTTGAAAATATAAGGTGTATCAAAAGATTGTCTGTATTTGGCTTAATAAAAGCAAAGAAAACGATTACATAACGATCGGTATTTTTCTCGCTATTTTCTTATTTTGAAAAATAAAAATCATGAGTATAGTTGATAATATTTTGGGAAGGGTTATACATTTTCTCGTCGGAAATTGGAGGATTATCAATTACATCAATAAAACAACCTTAATCACAAGTAGCGATTAAGGTTGAATTTTGTACGTGCATGCTAATTTTAAACTACTCCATCCGTGAGATTCTCCTGCAGAAAATTTTAAGCGCATGATTAATTGTTCTTTGTCCTCATTCCAAAAAATCGCATTGTTGATCTTCGTTGGATGATTTGCAATAAACTTAAGATCTTCTCCATAGGAAATAATCTTAGATAATTTTGCATAATTACTTTCATAAAAAGTATGAAGTGTAGGTATATCTCCTACGATTGTTGATACACCGAGCTTTAAAGAAGCTTTTGAGGCTTTGGACAGAGAATCAGCAAGATATTGATTTGCGGATTCTAGCACCTCTTCTCGAGTTAACTTTCCTTCCAAATAGAGATCTTTTAGTTCTTTTGCTACTTGAGTCGTTTCACCGACTCTAAAGTAGTTTGCTCCCAAAATAGTTCCGAATCCAGGATTCTTTACTACGGGTATCGAATTTGATTTAGCATTTGCTTTTAACGAGTAACAGAGTTCTTTTAATTTCACTTCTGAAGAATTAGGATTCCTTGGAGTTAAAGTGATTTTTATATCTGAATTGTCTTTAATATCTAGTCTGTAAGCATCATCGGTGAGCGATACTGAAGAGATTTTATACTCTGAATACTCTTCTTTAATACTAGGTAGTAAAATTGATTCGACAGCATCTTTTGATGCGTATTTTAATTTTTCTAATGTATCCTTTTTTAAATTTTCACCATATATCTGTAAGTTATTTAAATGACGAGGTTCCTTTGAATTTTCGTCAGAAATAATTGCCTTTTGATTAGTGAGCAGATAGTGATAAATGAGAGCTTCATTCACTTTACCAATACTATTTGGATCATTCGATCTAACTTCATTGGTCTCATGAATAAGTTGGGTCCAAATATCTTCAAACTTACGAATTAGTTCTTGGTTAACGTTAGTTGTAGACTCATTGTTAAACAAAGCGGTAGTTAGTTTGATAGGACTATGGGGCTGACTTTCGAATTTAAATCTGATATACAATGTGATAATTCCATCTGTAAAACCAATAGATGCATTGCCTTTACGGAACAAAATTATGTTTGCGTCAGGATCAAATTGATATTTCTTTTCGAGAACAGGGAACTCTGGTGCCTTTTCAATCGACACTAACATGGACTCCCCTTGAAATAGTAATAGATTTAATCCAGAAATCACCTGTTGTTGATTATTACTATTTAGAAGTTCTTGAAACATTTCTAACGTACTTTCTCTTAATGAATACAGAATGTTTTTTCGAGCTATTCTAGCTTTTTCATTTGATGAAAACGTAATGTTTTGTATACGTACTTCATTACGATAATCTTTTAGAGATTTATATTGGTTAGTTGACCTTAAAAAACTTTTGAAAAAGGCTTCATATAGTCTGTTTAACGTTGAGTTAAATTTATCTTGTAAAAGAGGATCATTAAAATATTTGGATAAGAAGCTTTTGCCACCTAAATTCCGAGGTTGGATATCTCCAGTTTTTGAGTTAAAGAGGTGATATGGTACTTGGTGTTTATGTAGTGTTAATGTTAGGTCAGGATGTTGATCAGGGTTTGGGGTATCAAACTTACTTTGTAATGAAGTAATTGAAGAATGCTTTTTATAGAGATACATTGCAGTTGCAGCTGAAGAAGAGTGTAAATCAATGCGTTCCCCTTTAATCAATTTTGATAAGTAGTACTTCACTTCTAATACATGTTGATTGCCTCTTTGCTTTTGCATCATTATGAATTTCTCCTATTTAACATTTTCTCTAAACTGTATTGTTTATTATATCGTTTTGGTCCTCATTTTTTGGAAAAACTTAACTCTGGCCATTTTGAATAGAGTCAGTTATGATTAATGAATAAGAGAAAATTATGTAATGGCGAAGAAGATGAGGTGAGAGGACATGAAAATTGACGAACGAGGTAGAGCTAAATTTAGACCCACAAATGACTACTCATCCGAAGATGTGAAGCAAGTATTAATGGAAAAAATTAAAGAAGAGTCTGGTCGAATTATTCAATCTTCTAAAGATGAAGAAATTTTGAATAGTATTAAGCGAGAAAAGCATAAATTTCACGTAGTCAGTCTGTTTTCTGGTTGTGGTGGTTTAGATTTAGGGTTTGATTTAGCTGGATTAGTATCGAGTCAAGAAACTCCAAGCATTCTAGAAGAAGTATATAAGTCGAAAAGTAACTTTGACAGATTAGGAAAGCAAAATATATTTCAAACGATTTATTCAAACGACTTATTTAAAGAGTCAGCAAGGTCTTATAAGTTAAACTTTGATAATGAACACACAGTTCAGGATCCACGAGATATACGAAAAATTAAATACTTTCCGTATGCTGATGTAATTTTAGGTGGTTTTCCTTGTCCTGGATTTTCAGCAGCTGGTCCGAGACTAATCGACGATGAAAGAAACTTCTTATATATTCATTTTATTCGTGCAATCATTCAAGCGAAACCAAAAGTGTTTGTAGCTGAGAATGTGAAAGGTCTTTTAACATTAGGAAAAGGTGAAGTTGCTAGACAGATCATAGAAGATTTTGCTTCTGCAGGCTATAAAATACAGTATAAATTGGTGAATGCAAGAGATTATGGCGTACCACAAATAAGAGAACGTGTATTTATAGTTGGCGTTCGAGATGACGTTAAATTTTCATACAAATTTCCGGAGCCTACTCATGGAGAGGACAGAAAACCGTATGTAACGCTTGAAGATGCTATTGGTGATTTACCAGAATGGCCGGAAGACGTTTATGAAGGCGACTTTTCATCGATCTATTTATCGCGTAATCGTAAAAAGGATTGGAACGATCAAGCTTTTACAGTTCAAGCATCAGGTAGACAAGCACAGTTGTGGCCCGGTGGGGAAAGAATGAAAAAGTTAGGCAAAGATGAGTGGGAATTGATAGGAACTCAGAATCGTCGGTTGAGTGTCAGAGAATCGGCGAGAGTTCAAACTTTTCCAGACTGGTGGGTATTTGATGATGGAAGTAGCACATCTGTTAGCTCAAAGAATAATAGGGTAGATAAGCAATATAAACAAATCGGAAATGCAGTTCCAGTTCTATTAGCACGAGCTGTTTTACAACCAATTGCAGATTGGGCTAAGCAAGAAATTGCTCACCAAATTGAAGTAGATAAGCAACAAGCACAGTTGTCATTGGATATTTAAAAGAGGAGGGCTATTCAGCTCTCCTCTTTTAAATAAAAATGAATGTAAAATACGATAAACTTTATTTATTATGTTAATAATCTTAATGTAATATGAATTTTTATGGGTATATTAAACAAAATTTGTGTTAATTGGCGTTACTGTTAATTAATAGAGTTTATTAATTAATACATTTATTAAATCCTTGCTACGAGTAGAAATCATACGTTTTAAAGTATTTTGATTATTGTTCCCTTCAAGAATCTCTTTCTTTATAGCATCTAATTTGTCTTGAGCAGGATATATATGAAGCTCTAAGAAGGCTTTATCTAATGATTGTCCAGACTTCAAGTTTTCATAAAGGCTCAGCTGCTGTTTCGAACGATTATGATTTGAATCCAACAACATAATATTACCAAGTGAGCCACCAGGTATACCTTTAGCTTTATCAATTTTGTTTAAGAAGTTTTTGGAAACTATATGCTCAAAATCATAGTTTTGTTCTGTAAATTGATCAGAATCAAAAGAATAAATAATTGTGCATATAGATTTTGTAACATTATCAAACAAAATATTATATTTAGAATTTTTTTCTTCAATCCATGAAAGAAGTGCTGTTTCTAAAGTAGACTTTTCAATCGGAGTAGAATATCTATTAGATTTTTTTATAACGATTTCGTCTAATTTACTATCTCCACTTCCTGACCAACGAGAAGTAACTATATCGTAAATATAATACCCGAGAAAATTATTTAAGATAGTATCATAGTTTTTTCTGTATTTAGGTAAAGTCTCGATAATACGATTTTCTTTGTTTATAGTATACTTCGAAATCCACAAAGAACCGAAAAAAGATAATAATTGGAAGTTTGTTGCGTTTTTACTTTGATAAACAACTTTTTTAGCACCGGGCATTCTCAAACGTTTCTCAAAACGATTGTTAATTTCTGAATAAATAGAAAGTACCTTTTCAATATAATCCTCTATAAAATTTGCTGTGAAAATTTCTTTATCATCGATAATTTTACTTAGATTTTTATTTTCAATGTTTAAAGTAATAGCTAATGAAGAATAACCAATTTCATTGATCAAATCCTCTGTAGGAGTGGTCCAAAACACGGGCATTTTTTCGATAATAAGTTTTCCAAAAGCATAACAAAATTCTGAGAAATTAATTTTCATGCTTTCTCGAAGATCTTTCTCATTGAAATTAGTAATCTCAATTTCTCGTTCGGATGTCAAATCATTATATCGCTCAATATTTAATTCTAATAATTGTTGATTGAAAGGTTCATCTGAAAGAACAACTTCTGAATTACTCCATTGTGCAGCAAACACTTGATATTTTGATAACTTTTTGCCGCCGCGATTTAAATTTTCAAAGACAGAAGCTAATTCGTTTTCGTTTCCTGAAAAAGTGATTGTAGGAATTTCGACTTTAGAAACATCTAAAAAATTTGATATCTTATCTTTTATGTAATCTTGAATTGTTCCCAAAATAATAAAAGAATCGCTCTTTAATGAACTTTGTACTAATGGAATAGTAGTAAGTTCCGAATACAGAGCATTATTTTTAGAAATTTTATCATTCTCTATTAAACCTTGAATGATTAAATTTATTCCCTTTTGAACTTCTTGTAAAGTTTTTGGATGAAGACTATTTAAGTCAATTGCTTTAATAATCTCATCTACCTCTTCGTCAAATTCTATATACTTCCCAGGATTTTTTTTGAAATCTTTCATAGTGGTGTAACGTTGAAGACCATCAATTAAAGAGAGTTTCTCCCTGTCGCTATATTTATATATTAAAATTGCACCAAAAGGATATCCTTTATGTAGAGTTTCAATAAATGCTTTTTTTTCTTTCTGTGACCATACTAACCTTCTTTGGAAATTAGGTAATTCTACTGAATCTTCCAATTCTTTGAAGCTCATTCTCTCAGTTTTATATTTCATTTCTCAGCCTCCAAATATTAAAATGTACCTCTATTTTAGTATTTTTTAATATTTAGATCTACAAAAAACCAATAAATAGGAGGTAATATAGTACCTCCTATTTATAATCTATTTTATTTAGCCCATCAACGCGCACACCGCATTCGAATACGCTACCGGATCTTCAATCGGTAACCCTTCAATGAGGAGGGCTTGTTGATACAAGAGGTCTGTATATTGTTTCGCTTTCGCTTCATCTTCTTTATACACACGTTGAAGTGTCTGGAAGATGGCGTGGTCGGCGTTCACTTCGAGCACTTTCTCCGCTTTCATGCCGCCACCGTTTGGCATCGCGTTCAAAATCTTCTCCATCTCGATTGAGACGTCACCTGCGACCGTCAAGCAGACCGGATGTGACTTGAGGCGTGTCGAGGCACGCACTTCTTTGACGCGGTCTCCTAGCTCTTCTTTCATGAAAGCAAACAGGTCTTGGTTGTCTTCGTTGAGCGACTTCGCTTCCGCGTCATCGAGACCGAGATCGCCGCTCGCGATCGATTTGAATTCTTTGTCTTCATACGACTGAAGCATCTTGATGGCGAACTCGTCGATCTCTTCTGTAAAGTAGAGGATCTCGTATCCTTCTTCTTTCAAGCGCTCTGCTTGTGGCAAGAGGTCGATGCGATGAATCGATTCGCCTGTCGCATAGTAAATATACTTCTGATCTTCTTTCATCCGCTCGACGTACTCTTTGAGCGAAACGAGTTTCTTCTCGTGAGAAGAATGGAAAAGAATCAAGTCTTTCAATTCGTCTTTGGCTGCGCCGAACTGGTCATACACGCCGAACTTCAATTGGCGACCGAACGACTCATAGAACTTCTCATAGTCCTCACGCTCGTTTTGGAGCATCTTCTCGAGCATGCCTTTGATTTTCGACTTCACGTTCTTCGCGATCACGCGAAGCTGGCGGTCCTGCTGCAACATTTCACGGGAAATGTTGAGGGAGAGGTCTTCTGAGTCGACCATCCCTTTAACGAAGCCGAAGTAGTCCGGCAAGAGGTCTGGTGACTTCTCCATGATCAACACGCCGTTCGAGTAGAGCTCGAGCCCTTTCTCGAATTCTTTCGTGTAATAGTCGAACGGAACCGTTGACGGGATATACAGGATTGATTGATAACGAATCGTCCCGTCGACGTTCAAGTGAAGATGCTTGAGTGGCTCATCAAAGCCGTAGCGCTTCTCGTGATAGAACGCCTTATAATCCTCGTCTTTGAGTTCGCTCTTCCGCTTCCGCCAAATCGGCACCATGCTGTTGACGGTCTCTTCTTCCTTGTAGTCCTCATACTCTTCTGAGTCCTCTTTTTGACGATGTTTCGTCACATCCAGTTTGATTGGGTAACGGATGAAGTCCGAATGCTTCTTGATGAGTGAACGGATCTCATATTCTTCGAGGAATGACGAATACGCATCATCTTCTGTGTCTGCCTTCAAGTGGAGCGTGATTTCTGTACCGATGTCCAATTTGTCTGTCGGTTCGATTGAATAACCGTCTGTACCTTCGGACTCCCATACGTATCCTTGATCACTGTCAATCGAGCGAGTACGTACGGTCACGCGGTCAGCGACCATGAACGCGGAATAGAACCCGACCCCGAATTGACCGATGAGGCTATGGTCTTCTTCCATCTTCGTCGCCTGTTTCATGGCGAGTGAACCGCTCTTTGCGATGATTCCGAGGTTTGTTTCGAGTTCTTCTTCTGTCATCCCGATCCCTGTATCGCGAATTGTGATCGTCCGCGCTTCTTTGTCGAGTTCGACTTTGACGAAGTAATCGTCTTTGTTGAATTCGATGCTTTCGTCGGAGAGGGCACGATAATACATCTTGTCGATGGCGTCACTCGCGTTCGAGATGAGCTCACGCAAGAAGATGTCCTTATGTGTATAAATTGAGTGGACCATCAACTCTAAAATTCGTTTCGATTCGGTTTGAAACTGTTTTTTTGTCATGATCGTTCTCCTTTTGATGTCTATATTTTGGCACTCTGTATATAGGAGTGCTAACACTATTGATTATCCTAATTTTTAGGAAGATGTCAACCGAGATTGAAGAAAAGATTGACGAGGACGTAGGTTTCGCATATAGTTGAGTACATGCGATGAGCTGGTCTATGTAAGACGGCGGACATTCCCTTGAGGAGCACGTTGTGGAGCGTGGTCCGTCGCGGTAGACTTTCGAGAGCACCTCTAGTGAGAGGTGCTCATTTTTTATGTATACAATTAGCCTCCCTTCAAGCGAAGGGAGGTTTTTCTTATGCCCGAATGGATGTGAGGAACATCTCTTTTAAAGCACGCAATTGTACGGCCGGTTCGATATCGTCCTCTAAATAACTGATGTGCGACTTCAACATGATGTTGTTGCCGAACGTCCCGAACGTATTGATGATTGTGACGACGGTCACCTTCACATCGATATCCGAGCGGAATGAACCGTCGCGTTTCCCATCTTCGATCAAGGGTTCGAGTGTCTGCATGATCTGTCGTTGAACGTCGATGTATGTCTCGATTCCAGGAAGAGGTGAGGCGACGAGCGATGCATAGCTCTCGAACGCCTCTCGGAAACGGGCATGGTTCGTCCGTTCCAACTGCATCTCGAAAAAGTGGTTCAAGATGGCCTCGAGTCGTTCATAGGCGTTTCCTTCCTCATGCATGAATTGTTCAAATCTCTCGAGTGTCGGTTGTAGATTCTTGACGGCTGCCGCGACGATCAATTGATCCTTCTTCGGGAAGTAGCGAAACAGTGTCGCCACCCCAATCCCTGCCGCATCCGCGATGTCCTGCATTTGAACCTTCTCAAAGCCATTCTCTATAAATAATCGTTCTGCCTCCTGGATAATCAGTTGAACTCGTTCTTCTTTGTTTTGTTGTCGTTTACTCAATTCCATCACCTCATTGTCTGTCCTTAGTATATCGTCTTCAAGCAGTTTCGTTGAGATTAATGTCACATCCAATTATTATTATGATAGTTAGACTATCATAATTTAATGAATGGAGCTGGGACAATGCGTTTACAGGGGAAAGTAGCGGTCATCACAGGGGCAGGAAGCGGTATGGGAGAGTCAACGGCACGTCTATTCGCCAAAGAAGGGGCAACAGTCGTCGCGACAGACATCAATGAACAAGGAGTAAACAATGTAGTCGAGTCGATTCGTGCACAAGGTGGGGAAGCCATCGCGGTGAAACATGACGTGACATCACGCTCGAGCTGGGAGGATGTATTCGCGGAAGTGGAAGCGACATGTGGCAAATTAGATATTCTCGTCAATAACGCTGGAATCGCACTTGCAAAACCTTTCTTGGAACAGACAGAAGAGGACTGGGCACGCACATATCGCATCAACATCGATGGGGTCATGTTAGGGACACAGTACGCGATTCCGCTCATGACGGAGAATGGGGGAGGATCAATCGTCAACATCTCCTCCATCTCTGCATTGACCGGTATGGCGGGTGCCGGTGCCTATACGGCCTCGAAAGGTGCGGTCCGTTCTCTCACGAAAGCAGCGGCAGTCGATTACGGGAAGCAAAACATTCGGGTCAACTCGGTGCATCCAGGGTACATCGTGACACCGATGAGTGCGCCACATATGGAGCATCCAGACTATAAACAACATTTCTTGAATCAAATCGCTTTGCCGAATCTCGGACAAGCGGATGAGGTGGCGGCAGCCGTCCTGTTCCTTGCGTCAGACGAAGCGAATCATATCAGCGGGATCGAACTTCCGGTAGATGGTGGCGTGACGGCGAAGTAAAAGTAGGGTCTCTATGGAGGCCCTACTTTTTTAATTACTCTAAGATTCCGATTAACTCCATCACGAGTAGTATGACTAGACCTGAACTAAGCACAGCTGCAAAAAAGACGAGCACAGCATACTCTTTCTGCTTCAAAATTGCCCACCATCCGGTCACAAACGCTCCTAGCCCGAGGATAGAGAATGTGGTCATATAGCTGAGTCGAAGCATGTTTGCAGTATTGTCGCTCCAAAGCGTCGAGTGGAAGATTGTATCAAATTGATTGAGCAGAAGAAACGGTACATACATGGCAAGGAACAAGGCAATCAAGAGAATAGACCATTTTCCGATTGAAGTATGTGGAAAGATTGCACCATTCATGAGGATTCACCTCTTTTCATTTTAAAATCATCTGTATTATTTATATTCCCGTTTTGTGTAAAGAGTTTAAGTGATTCATCAAATTGACATGATATAGTCGACATGAAAGAGTGAGATGACAAGTGTAGAACAGTGCCAAATGAGCCGAAAAAGGAAATTGATATTATTTAGTTAACTATGAAAGTTGGTATAGTGAGATGGACACTCAGTTTGAGATAGAACGGATTTGGATGGATGAAACGGAGCTGTTTTATCAAGTTCAGCTTCAACTTCGGTCTTCTGCCTGCGCCAGCAATCAGTTGATTTATTTAGATGATGCGAGTCTTGGGGATCTTTATCAAAAGATCGATCAATTCAATCAAGCGTGGGGCAAAGAACCGATCACATGGAGACTAGTCGATGAAGAAGAGGGTTCGGATGATTTGCAAGTCAATCTAACTTTCACGTTGATTGACCGGATTGGGACCATCCAAATCGATATTTTCATTCATGATGAATGGCAGTTTGACTCATTTGACCATGTTCATATGAAATTTAGAATGAGGACGACGATGGGACAGCTCGACGACTTGAGCGCTCAACTCAAACGTTTCATTCGTCGTGAGACCGACCATGTCTCATCACTTCGACCAGAATAAAGCAGCCTGAGACGACTCAGGCTGCTTTTTAGTACCATTCTTTCGGTTCGTAATTCAATTCGCGGAACAGCTGCTCACGCTCTTTTTTCGAAAGATCGCGCCATTGTCCAGGCGGCAGTTTCCCGAGCGTGATGTTCATGACACGAACACGTTGGAGGCGGAATACTTCGTATCCGAGCGCCTCACACATCCGACGGATTTGGCGGTTGAGTCCTTGCGTGAGGGTAATGTTGAAATCGAACTTTGAAAGCGGACGGACTTTACACGGAAGTGTCTTCTGACCAAGGATTTTGACACCGGCTTCCATCTGCTCGACGAACTCTGGTGTGATTGGCTTATCAACCGAGACGATGTATTCTTTCTCGTGCTCGCCTTCTGCACGGAGAATCTCGTTGACGATATCGCCGTCATTCGTCATGAGGATGAGACCTTCCGAGTCTTTATCAAGACGACCGATGTTGAAGATGCGGAGCGGGTGGTTGACCATGTCGACCAAGTTCCCTTTTACTTTTTTTTCTGTCGTACTCGTGATCCCGACCGGCTTATGGACGGCGATGTAGACGTTGTTTCGGGCAACCCGTGCGACAGAACCGTTGACGAGGACTTCATCGCCCGGTTTGACTTGGTCGCCGATTTTTGCTTTTTTCCCATTGATGGTGACGCGTCCCTCTTCGACGAGACGGTCGGCTTGGCGACGGGACGCCTTGCCTGATTCACTGATGAATTTATTGATGCGCATGTGTACACGTCCTTTGTTTGGCTTCGTCCTCTCACTATAACGCATTTTATAAACTCTCGAAAGCGGGAAACGAACGGGAGAGGAGGGATGACATGGAGGCAGTACGACTGTTACAAGACGCAATCCGATTTCAACAAGCACTGTGCGACACAACGTTCGGGAAAGAATTGATTCAAGAGGCATCACCTGTCCTTTGGTACGGTCGACCTGGTCCGGATCAATGGCTGACCATCGGGACGAATCCGTCTCGCGGCGAGTTTTTACATCGTGACGGGACACCGAGAACGGGGCAACACCAAAAGTTCTATTGGCGGAACATACTCTCGTTTGACGATTACCTCGGAAATGAAGAGGCGCTGCAACAAACGCTCGAACGGGCATCGGTCTATTTCGAGTCGAATCGCGCGACGACGAACTGGTTCGGGAAACCGGATGGCGCCAAACTCGAGGCACTCCTCAACGGGATGGGGCGTTCGTTCTATGATCATCCGGCAGCTGTCATCCACGTTGATTTTTTCAAGTTTGCGACATATGAACAGATGGGGAAGATGAGGACGGGGCGCCACTGGATGGAACATCCGACCTCAATCGAACTGTTGGAGCGGACGATTGCGTACATCAAACCGATCCGTATCATCGTGCTCGGACGGGATAACTGTCGTGCCTTGAACGGTTTTTCAACAATCGGAAGACTGTCTGCATATCCCGCCGTCACCTATGAAATCGGACGCCATGATTCGGGTATCCCGATGATCGGCCTCCATATGAAGCCTTCAGAAGTGTTCGTTGGGCTCGGGAATGGCCGTGATTCAAACGGGCTACATTACGGGTCATACGCGAAGCGCGAGCACCTTTTAAAAATCGGAGAAGCGATTGACACGATTATGGACGAGTGGCTGGCGAATGGACGCGTGTGATGCTTCCCCAAAAGTTGAATTCGTTGAAGTCGATGTAGCGCACGTCCTTCGAACGATTATCGAGCACGGCTAACAAGATGACGTCCGGGAACCCCCGTTTTTCAAACTGCAAGTAGCCGACTCCCGTGACGGAATGATTTTTATAAAAGCCGTTCGCCATATTCAACACAAACGGGCGTCCTGCTTTCAGCTCACGCTCAAACGTCGACCATTTCCAAAGATAGCGGGAACTGCCTCGACCGTCGTACCCGTATCGCTTCCACAGTTTCGTGATGATGGTGGCGATTTGTGTCGGCGGTGTCCCTTTCTCGTCTTTGAAATGGTGCCTGAAGGCGATCTCGCGCACATCTTCTTGGATCTGTGTCACATCATCTGGGATATTCGCATACCCATGATCTCGATAGAAACGGAAGATGGCGGTGATCGACGTCAACGTACAGTTATTCTTGCCGTTCTCGAACTGACGTTGGAGCAAGACGGGCACGCCTTCAATCTGTACAGAGCGCTTTAATGTCCAGCGTCCGTGATAACGATCGTTCACATAAGCTTCCGGGTCGATGATCCCGGCATAGCCGTTGTTCGCAACCTCGAGTTGTCCTGCAAATGGGTGCTCCATCTCGGTCTCCCTCCTTTTCTTTTAGTATACAAAGGACGCCCCATCTCATAAAAGAGAAAGGGCGTCGTTTTCGTTAAAACACAAGATGTGCGATGCCGACGATGATCGGAAGGGTGATGAAGGTACGTAACAAGAAAATCAAGACGAGGTCGAGGAATGAGATCGGTAGTTTTGAACCGAGCAACAAGCCCCCGACTTCTGACATATAGATGAGCTGGGTAACCGACAACGTAGCGATGACAAAACGCGTCAATTCACTCTCGATGCCGCTTCCGAGAACGGCCGGCAAGAACATGTCGGCGAAACCGACGACCATCGTTTGAGCGGCTTCCGATGCCTCAGGCACTTGAAGGAGCATCAAAATCGGTTCGAATGGCTTTCCGAGGATAGTGAAGAACGGCGTATATTCTGCGATGATGACCGCAATCGTCCCGACTGCCATGACGACAGGGAGGACGCCGATCCACATATCGAGCACGTTCTTGAAGCCGTCTTTGAGCGTCTCGAGGAAACTTTTACTCGAACGTGACTTTTGTAACGCCTGAATTAACGCCCACTTACCGAGTGACACGTTCGCGGGTACTTCTTCTTCCGGTTTGAGCTCCGTCTTCTCATAAGCCGTGTCTGCCTTTTTAGATAATGGATAAATCCGTGGCATGATGAGAGCGGCGACTAGTCCGGATAAGACGATGGCCCCGTAGTAAGGCAAGAAGTATTGGTCGAGTTCGACATACTGTAAGACGACGATGGTGAAGGTGATGGAGACGACGGAGAATGTCGTCGCAATGATCGACGCTTCCCGTTTCGTGTAATAGCCTTCCTCGTACTGTTTTGTCGTCAGTAGAATCCCGATCGTCGCATCCCCGACCCATGAGGCGAGCGAGTCAAGTGAGGCGCGCCCTGGCAAGCGGAAGAGCGGACGCATGATCTTCATCAAGAACGTCCCGACGAACTCGAGAAGTCCAAAGTTCAATAAGAGCGGTAACAACATACCGGCAAAGAAGAATGTCGCAAATAAGATTGGAATCAAATCAAAGAGCAATAAGCCCCCTGTAAATTCTGACGTGATCATCTCTGGTCCGAGTGTGAGTAGCGTCATGACCCCGGCGATGAAACCGATCACGCGCATGACGAACCAAAACGGTGTCACGCTAAACAGTGCGTTGATGGATGGTCGCTCCATCATAAAAGCAGGACGTGCCGTAAAGAGTAATAATGAGCCGACAATCGAAATCCCCATCATGATGACGGCGAGTGTCGGGACGAAATCCCCAATCCAGTCAATCAGCAGATTGGATAAGAAGGCGACTGGAATCGTGAAGCCTTCCTCTGATGAGATTGGTACGATGAAAAACATGATCCCGATGAGTGATGGAATCAAGAACTTAAAGAAGTCTCGACTCGAAAAAGAAGGTTTCTTTCCGTCTGGTGTTGATGAACCATTCATGATGCATTCCCCATTTCCCCGAAGTGTTTGTGCTGTCTATGTATCCCCATTACACATCCAGCCGTTATTGAAACGTATTTCTTTCTTAGTATAAAAAATATGACCAGGTGCTATCAACAACATGCGGAAATTTTCTGAAAAATACAAGGTTAAATACTAGGCAAAACATTCGTATTCAATCAAACCATTTAGTATGATGACGGCGAGTCCAACAAATTCAAGATATTTAGAAACTTCATTATAGAGATAGGAGAATGCATGATGAGATTGAGTGTGTTAGACCAGGCGCCGGTCACGTCGGGTCATACAGGAGAACATGCGCTGAACAGCGCGGTCGAGCTCGCACAAGTCGCAGAAGAGTTAGGATATTACCGTATGTGGATGGCGGAGCATCATGGTGGCATGTCGTTCGCCAGCTCGGCTCCAGAGGTCATCACGGCTTATCTGGCAGCTAAGACGAACAAGATTCGTCTCGGGTCCGGCGGCATCATGATGATGCACTACTCGCCACTCAAGATGGCAGAGGTATTCAAGACGCTCAGCGCGCTCGCTCCAGGACGGATCGACTTTGGTGTCGGACGTGCGCCAGGCGGTGATGCGAACGCGATCTATGCGATGTCACAAGGGCAGAAACCGATGATGGATGGACTTTACGAGAAACTCGATACGACACTTCAATTGATTAAAGGTGAGGCACCGGAGGAAAGATGGTATAAAAATACACCGGCTGCTCCGACTGGTGTCAGCCTTCCAGAAGCCTGGTTACTCGGTTCGAGTGGGAACAGCGCCGTGCAGGCCGGACGGATGGGGCTCGGCTATTCGTTTGCCCAGTTCTTTAACGGACAATTGAGTGCCGATACGCTCGACACATACCGTCACCATTTCACGCCGTCTGATTTCATGGAGAAACCGGACATCAGCGTCACGTATTTGGTCACGACGGCAGAGACGGAAGAAGAGGCCGAATATTTGGCCCGACCTTCTGATCTGTCGCGTCTCTTCTTGATGCGTGGTCAATTGAGACAGTTGTTGAGTCCAGAAGCAGCTCATGATTATCCGCTCACGGAGGTCGATAAAATTCATATCGCCAACAACCGAGCCATCCACCTCGTAGGGACACCGAAACAAATTGCGGAACAGTTACGGGATGAGTCGGAACGCTACGGTTTCGATGAGGCGATGATTTGTAGCATCCAGCATAAGCAGGAAGATCGCCTGAACGTCTATCGTCTCTTGGCGAATGAATTGCTTTAACCTGAAGAGCACCTTCTCAAGTATGAGAGGGTGTTTTTTTATAAGAGAAAAACGTTTCCCCATTTTTTCAAAGGTTTTCTCCATAGTTTGAGCGAAACCAACTACACTATAAGAAAAAGGAACGGGTGGAGGGATACGATGCAACGGATGAAAGGCGACCCATATTATCTATTCGAGCTGTTCACACGCTTGTATCGAATGGTATTTCTAATGGAAGTGACAGAAGCAGGCTATCGTTACGTAAATGTGAGCGAACAGGGGAAGGTGGCCTCTTCGCTTCCAAGTGATGTAGAAGGGCGGTATTTACATGAGATGTATCGCTCGGAAGTGGTCGAGGAATTGATTGAACATTATGATGCGGTCGTTGAGACAGGGGAGCCGGTCTACTTCATGTCGCAAATGAACATCGACTCCAATACGGCCCGATTCGCTTCTTCTATGCTTGTACCGATTGAAGATGAGGATGGACTCGTTCGTTATGTACTCGGTTTGACAACTGATTTATCCGAGGAGGCGGAGATCAAGTTGTTAAAGAGTATCGAGCATATGGACTATTTGACCGGTATGCCAAATCTGATGAAAGTCAAATTGGAGCTCGACCAGTTGTTCGAGCAACATGACACCGAAGAGACGAGCGTCATGCGCCTTCACATCAACCGTTTCAAGATGATGATGTCGCTTCAAGGTGTGGAGCGCTCGAATCAGTTGATTAAAGACATCACACGTCAATTGGCGAATACGCTTCCGAAAGGTTCAATTATCGGTCGAGTAGACGGTGAAGACTTTATCGCGGTGTTACCTCATACTCCAATCCGGTTGGCATACATGTACGCCGAGCATTTGCTTGACGTGATTGCAGATCATTCGTATCAAGTGGCGGAGGCCGAATTCCCGTTATCGAGTTGTATCGGGATTGGTGCCGGTACAGCGGATGCCGACCGTGTCATCATGAACGCCTCCACGGCTCTGTTGGAAGCGCGTCAGACGGGAAATCAAACGATTCGTTTATATGAACACGATGAATACGTGCAGCGTTACATCGATGAGATGATGATCGAAACGGAACTGGTCAAAGCGTTGAAGCTAGATGAGTTATACATGGTGTATCAACCGAAAGTGTCGATGGACGGTGCGATTCATTTTGAGGCGCTCATTCGCTGGGAGAGTCCTGTTCTCGGATTCATTTCACCTGAAACGTTCATTCGTGTGGCTGAACAGTCACTCTTGATCGAAGACGTGACACGATTCGTCATGAATCGGGTATGTCAGGATGTGTCGTCACAACCTGAGCAGTTTGAAGGGCGCCGCGTGGCTGTGAATGTCTCACCGAATTTATTTCATGAACACCATATGAATGAACTGGTTGCGATCATTGCATCGTATGGTCTTGTGCCAGAACAATTTGAGTTTGAGGTGACCGAGCACACGTTGATGCATGAACCGGTAGCGGCGATCAAAACGGTCGAATCGCTCAAACAACAAGGATTTCGACTGTTGATTGATGACTTTGGGGTCAGTTATTCCTCGTTGAATTATTTGAAGTTGTTCGAGATTGATGGAATCAAGATCGACCGGTCGTTCGTCGCGCAACTCGATCAGGAGAGCGGCATGAAAGAGTATGAAATCGTCAAACTGATTGTCTCGTTGGCCAAAAAGCTAGAGTTAGAGGTGACGGCTGAAGGTGTGGAGACGGAAGAACAATATCGGATCTTACGTCAGCTCGGCTGCGATGAGATTCAAGGGTATTTCTTCAGTCGTCCGATGCCGCTCGCGGATTTAGAAGAGGCGCTCGGAATCTTGTATTCCCATCAGATGATGTTATCGAAGATCGAGCAGCCTGCGCAGTTGTTGCATCCTTCTCTAGATGAGCGTGAATTGCAACGACTCAAAGCGATATTACGATTGGAAATTTTAAATACGCCACAAGAGGAACGATTTGACCGGATCTCCCGATTGGTCGCACAAACCTTTCAGATGCCAATCGCATTCATTTCGATCATGACGACAGACCAACAGTGGTTCAAATCGTGTGTCGGTATCGAGCTCGAATCCGCTCACCTCAAACGGGAATGGACGTTATGTAATCGGGTTGTCACATCAGAGTCTCCGCTGGTGATTGAAGATGTTGCGGCAGCAGCGATTGAAAGTGACAGTCCTTGGATTGACCGAATCGGATTTTATGCAGGTGTACCGTTGCGGACGAAGCAAGGTCACGTCATCGGCACACTTTGCGTAGTGGATGGGCAGGCGAGAACGTTCTCAGAAGAAAACTTGAAGGCGCTCGAATCGTTTACGCATTGGGTCATGACAGAGATCGAGCACACGGAAGTCTCGAGAAGACAAATCACGCGACAACAATCAATCGAAGCATTGTATGAAGCGACGGCATTGCGTGTACCGTTCCAAGATCAATTGGCCCGGGTTCAAGAAATTTTATTGGAATGGGTCGGTTACTCCCACGGGGTCATCTTCTCGATTGAGCCTTCGCATCGTCTTCTAGTAGAGCATGGGGTCTCTCGTTTGACTTGGGGGGAAGAAGAACTGCATTCCCTACATCAACTGACAACGGTCGGCGCGCAAACGCTTCAGGAAGGTGATCTGATTGTAGATGGTATCGAATTCACGAGGTTTGTCAGTTTTCCTTTGACGCATGAGCATCAAGTGTTTGGCTGGGTCGTTCTTCTCGCGGAGCAAGGCAACTTGAATGATCATCTTGATGAGGAAACGTTGCAAGAGTTGACTGGAACGGTACGGTTGCTTGCACGATGGATGGAGAATGGGATTCGAAAGGAACGGAAACAACGCGAGATGATTCGAATCGCAAAACAAGATCAACTGACAAAACTGTATAATCGTCATAAGCTCACGACCGATTTATACAAAAAGATGCACCGGACGCCATCGATTACAGTGACACTGGTCAATCTAGACGATTTTAAAAGAATCAACGATCAGTACGGGCACATGATAGGGGATGAAGTGTTAATTGAAATCGCACAACGATTAAATGAATTCGTCCAGCATGTTGGTGGTCAAGTGTACCGTTTTTCAGACGATGAATTCATGTTGGTGCAAACGGGTCCACTGAGTGGGATTGAACAGCTCAATGAAGTTATTTCCCAGGGAATAGACGCGTCGAATGGTGAAGTCATTCATCTTACGGCAAGTGTTGGCGTCACCCTAGTCAAGTCGACCGACACCGTCGATTCGATTCTTCAACAAGCAGATGCAGCGATGTATATTGCAAAGAACAATGGAGGAGACCAGTGGTTCCAATATGGTGGATACTCAGATGACAAGGGGATTTAAGTATGGGGAGATTATGGCTGATTGAAGGATTGCCAGGAAGCGGAAAGTCTACATTTGCCGAGAGGCTGCGAGATAAACGGAATGGCAAGTTCTATTCGGAAGTAGATGCGTCACACCCCGTGGATATGCATGATGTCTATTGGGTCGAGGACAAACCATCAACCGGTCGCATTCTCGATGAAATCGAAAAAGGGTGGCTCGTCCGTTATGATGGTGATGAAGAACGGATCGGAACAGACGTCTACGAGTTACCTTTCGCCCTTCACACACGAATCATGTGCGAACGCTGGCGGCGTTATGTTCAAAAGTTAGATAGGGAGGAAGAGGACGTCATCTTTGAATGTGCGTTGCTCCAAAATCCTTTCACCATTGGAATGGTTGCCCAAGATGTTCCGTTAGCGGACGTGGAAGCATACGTTCAAGAGGTCGCAGACATTCTGAAGCCGATTGATCCGATGGTCGTTTATTTGGCATTGGATGACGTTGCACGCATCTTTCCGATTGTATATGATGAACGACCGATGGGATGGCAAAGCGGTTTTGTCGAGTATTATACGAGCGGCACCTATGGTGTGAACCATGCGCATAAGGGTATGGCCGGAACGATTGAGATTTTAGTGGAACGCCAACGACGTGAGCTTGAACTGTTGAAACAATTACCTCTTCGCCACGCTCGGATTCAAAATGATAATCGGCATTCATTCGAAGAATTAACGAATTTATTAGAGGAGGAGTCGATTCGTACATGCAAACCTTAATCAAACATTCGGAACGTTTTTGGTATATGACACCCGTTGACCGTACCGATCGACCAATTCTCGGTGCCGTTATCGGCGATACGCATACGCTGCTCATCGATGCGGGCAATTCCGTTTCGCACGCCTCGTTGTTTTTAGAACAGCTAGAAAAACAAGGCCTACGTGCGCCGTCGATGGTCGCATTGACGCATTGGCATTGGGATCACATCTTCGGTTTACCTGCACTTGAAGGAATGGTCTCCATTGCGAGTGAAGCGACCAAACAGGGGATGGAAAAACTTGTCCCATATGCTTGGGATGATGTCTCTCTCGATGAGCGGGTGGCGGAAGGGATTGAAATCGCATTTTGCGCGGAAGCAATCCGTGAAGAATATGGAGACGCGCGCGATATCAAAATAGTATTACCTACGCTGACGTTTCAAGAATCGCTGACACTCGACCTCGGTGGCGTTCACGTCGTGTTACGACATGTCGGAGGAGACCACGCAAAAGATGCGGTTGTCCTTTACGTCGTAGAAGAACGGGTATTATTTTTAGGAGACGCGTTATACGCAGACATCTATTCTCCGACATGGCGAATGACTCCGGAAGAAACCCTGCGGTTGTTGAATGTATTGGAATCGTTTGATGCTAAACAGATTGTCTGGTCACACGGTGAGATGGTGAGTCGTGAATCCTTCGCAGAAGATTGCCTTGCATTAAGACGAATCGCCACCATTTCGAATAATTTCCCAGGAAATATTGATGAAATCACGCAGTCGTATGCTTCACTCGTCAATCGGGAGATCACCGAGGAAGAGAACGAGTTGATTACGTTTTTTGTGAACGGGACGGTGGGAAGATGACTTACACTATCACGCGGATTCACGAGGAAGACGAGACGTTCCAACAGTTTTTGACCACTCAATTACGTGAGTATAACAACGTTCGTTCGATTTACCATCGTGACATTCGCGAGGCGCACGTGCCGACCATTCAGTTGAAAGTGGAGCAAGAAGGACGGGTGATCGCCGGCTTATATGGGAGTGTGTATTGGGGATGGTTCGATTTGGATCGCCTTTGGGTCGATGCAGACTTTCATGGTCAGGGCATCGGTAGCCAATTGCTTGGAGAAGGGGAGGCGTTAGCGAAGTCGCTCGGTGCGACGCGTGTGAAATTGACGACGTTCTCGTTTCAAGCGAAACCGTTTTATGAGCGATTCAGTTACACGGTAATAGGTGTGCTACCGGACTATCCGCCGGGATCGGATTACTATATGATGATGAAGCAATTATAAAAGGCGACACGAGGTCGCCTTTTTAATACACTTTATCCCCATTGAAGATTGAATTTTTCACCATGACGTAGTCTACGGTGCGCAATGCCTCGAGACTGTCACCACCCGCGTAAGAAATCGCCGATTGGAGGTCTTGCTCCATCTCGGTCAATGTATCTTGTAGTGCCCCTTTGTGTTCGACAAACATCTTTTTCCCCTCGACGTTCTTTCGCTCACCCTTTTGGAACTCAGAAGCAGAACCGAAATACTCTTTCAATTGTTTCCCGTCTTGCTCGAACGTTTCCCCCGGTGATTCATCGTGTCCTGCGAACAATGAACCAATCATGACCATCGAAGCGCCGAAGCGAATCGATTTGGCGATGTCACCGTGAGTACGGATGCCCCCATCCGCGATAATCGGTTTCGTCGCTGCTTTGGCACACCAGCGAAGTGCAGCCAATTGCCAGCCCCCGGTACCAAAACCTGTTTTGATTTTCGTGATACACACTTTACCAGGACCGATTCCAACCTTCGTCGCATCCGCTCCGGCATGCTCTAATTCGCGAACGGCCTCTGGTGTCCCGACGTTCCCCGCGATGACGAATGATCCAGGAAGATGGTGTTTGATATGCTGAATCATTCGGATGACCGCATTCGAATGACCGTGAGCGATATCGATTGTAATAAATTCTGGCGTATGACCGGTCGATTTGAGCATTTCGATAAACCCATACTCTTCTTCCTTCACGCCGACACTGATGGATGCATACAAACCACGCTCATGCATGTCTTGGATAAACGCCAGGCGCGTCTCTGGATTGAAGCGATGCATGATGTAAAAATATCCGTTCTTGGCCAGCATCAATGCGACCTTTTCATCGATAATCGTCTGCATGTTAGCCGGAACGACCGGTAATCGGAACGTGAAGCCACCAAGCTCGACGGTCGGGTCACATTCCGAACGACTGTCGACAATACATTTTGCAGGAATTAATTGAATATCTTCGTAATCAAATACTTTATCCATATATCGCACCCCTATTCACGAACATTAACGTATTGAACAATAAAAAAACTTCGCCCATTCGGTAATATAACGTGAATAGAGTTTAAAGTCAAAGGATAACTCAATCAATTTATCTTAAAAATGAATAAAATTGAATGTATTGATGTTTAATGTTCGGATTTATGATTTATTTTCGATGTTTCACGTGAAAAAAGGACCACTTATTGGTGGTCCTTTGCGAGTGCATATTGATTTCGTCCACCTGCTTTGGCTTCATAGAGAGCGAGGTCGGCACGTTTTAGTAACTGTTTGGTCGACAACCCTTTTACAAATCGAGCACCCCCGACACTTGAAGTCGTAATGAACGTATGTTGATCGATTTCCCATGGGCGCTGTAGTGCTTGAATGATTTTCTCTGCAACCCGATGTAGGGCACAGGGATCGTTGAAGCGAATGAGAACGGCAAACTCATCACCGCCAAGTCTGGCAATCATATCTTGTTTGCGAAGCACGGATGTCAATCGACGAGCGAGTTGTCGCAAGAGCTCATCGCCCACATCATGACCGAACGTGTCGTTGATTTGTTTGAATCGGTCAACGTCAAGAGCGAGGACGGCCAATTCACCTTGCTCGAATTCGGTTCGATCGATCGCTTCCTCGAGGTAAGCGAGGAAGAAACGACGGTTCGGTAAATCGGTCAGCGTGTCGTGATACGCCAAATGCTTCAGTTGCTTCTCTAGTGCTTTTCGCTGCATGATTTCTCGGCTGACCGTCAAATAGTGTAGGAGAAGTCCGGATTCATCATAGATGGCCTGAATTTTCGTTTCGAGCCAAATCCAGCGCTGGTCAGCATGGAAATGACGAAACTCAAGGGTCAAGGAGATGTCTTCTTCCTTCATTTCTTTCAACTGCTCCCGGACGATCTGGATGTCGTCCGGATGGATATAGTCGAGCGTATTCTTCCCTTCGTAATATCCGGCCGCAAAACCGAGTACGGTACGGTGAGAAGGGGACGCATAACGAACAGTACCATCCCGTTCTAGTATGCAGACGAGATCACTCATGTTTTCTGTGATCAATCGATATTGTAACTCACTCTGTCTTAACGCTTGTTCCATTTCACGTTTCTCCGTGACATCACGCAAAATCGTTAAGACGGCCGTTTCGCCCTCATAATCGATGAGAAGGCTACTGATATCCATCTGGAGCTTGTCTCCACTCGGTGTCATGATGACCATTTCCGTGTCTTGGACGGGGCCTCCGAGTTCGAGAGAGGCAAGTCGTTGACGGGTGGACTGATGATACTCTTCTGCGATGAATGAAAAAATCGATTCACTCTCTAGATAGGTTTCTCCGATTGTGGCGAGTGCCATCGCGTTCGCATATATAATCTGTCCTTCCTGATGCACAATGATGCCTTCCGGAATGGTTTCAATCAACTGACGGTAACGACGTTCGCTTTCGACCGTGGCACGCTCGGCATTTTTCTCTGGCGTCAAATCGATGATGATCGCAAACAGGCCGGTAATGTTACCGCCGACCTCGATTGGAATGTTGAGGACGGTTAAGTCGAGTCGTTCCCCGGATTGATGTTCAGCATAAATGGAGTACTTGTGTGGAATCCCAGACAGCGTGAATTGTAACCCTTTCCTGACCCGAGACCGCTCACTCTCGGGAAGCCAGTGTAGGAACGGCTGGTGAAGCATATCCTGTTCCGTATGACCCGTGATGACCGTGACGGCCGGGTTGACGGATTTGATGTTCAAATGATGGTCGAGTACAAAGATGCCATGTGGAGAATACCGTCGTAGCGACTCGTGATGATCTTTTAAGATCGACAATTCGAGTTCGCGACGCTTCCGTTCCGTCACTTCACGAACGACGGAGACGATATGGGTACAGCGCCCCTCATCATTGAAAATCGGAGTCACTTCTGACTCGAAATAATGAAGGGGGAGCGTCAATACATCATCCGCCTCGACCGTATCCGTATAAAAGGAGTCAGCAAGACGGTAGTCTTCGTAGACGACACTCTTTTTTGTACGAATCGCTTCATCGTAATACTGCGTAATAAGTGTAGCGGTCTCGGTCGGGACCAACTCATCGATGGTCTTGCCGACATCCGCATCCGACCAATTGATGGCCCGTTTCCCAGGCTCATTTACGAAGACGTAGCGATATGCTGAACCATCGACTTCCATAAAGAACACATAGTCTGAAATTTTATCGAACGTCCGTAGTAAAATCGATGCGTTGGATTGAAGTGTTTGGTCAACTTTCATCTCGTCTCCCTCATTTCGTTCATTCTATTTTTTACACGTCATTTTTATCTTACCGCATCATTCGACCAAATGTGTGAACTTTCAAAAAAAGACGGGATGTACGTCCACCCCGTCAAGCAGCTTCGTTCAGTTGTTTTTGTTCGTTCCGTCCGTTCATGACGTAATACAAGAAAATGGTAAAGAGAACGACGCCTGAAAGACTCAAATAAAGTGTCGAGAAGCCCGTCAATGGAATCAACAACCCGATGAAATAGGGACCGAACCCTAGACCGGCATCAAGTGCGATGAAGAAGGTCGATGTCGCCATCCCCATTCGGTGGGGTGGAGAGGCCTTTACGGCGATTGCCTGGGTCCCGGATTGGATATTCCCGAAACCTAATCCGATTAACGCACCGGCAAGTAGAAGCATCCAACCGCTGTTCGCCTGGCTGAGCACGAGCAGTCCAATCGCGAAGATGGCGATTGCCGGATACATGACGACGTTTGCTCCACGCGCGTCCATCAACTTTCCTGTGATCGGTCGTGATAATAGGACTGCGACCGAATAGACGAGGAAGAAGATGCTCGCCGCCTCGATCAAGTCGAGTTCACTCGCGTAGAAGTTGATATAGGACAAGACACTCGAGTAGCTTAGTGCGGCCATCCCGATAATCAAGGCGATCGGTAGCGCTTTTGGTTCGACGAACGATTTTAAAGAGAATCCACGTACGACTTCAGGTGCGTTGACCTCAGGCACATTCACAAAGAACGTGCTCGCCAAACTGATGACCCCGATCACAAAGCAAAGAGCGAAGATGACGGTGAAGCTCGTGTGTTGGCTGAGAAGTAATCCGACGAAGGGCCCGATGGCTGTCGCCAGAGTAGAACTCATGCTGTAGTAACCGATCCCTTCACCTTTTCGAGTCGCGGGAATGACTTGCGCGACGATGGTTCCAGTTGCCGTACTCGATAATCCCATCCCGAGTCCGTGTACGAACCGTGTCAGTAATAAGAAACCGACACCCCAATGGACGAAGTACAATAAAATCGTGGCGGTGAAAAAGACGAGCCCGATATAAAGCGTCTTCTTCCGACCGATCGAATCAATCAGTCGACCGATGAACAAGCGCCCGGTCAGCGTCCCGATAATGAAGATGCCAGTGACGAGTCCTGCTTGACTCGTGGTCGCCCCGTACGACTCGACGGCATGCACCCCGATGGTGACCATCAATAAGAAAAAGATGAGCGTCAGGAAGAAGTTGATGAGCGAGATGATTAAAAAGTCTCTCGTCCAAAGTTTTTGAATAGGTTGTTGCATCATACGTGACGCCTCCTTTTCTTCAAATTCGAATAGTTAATAAACATAACTAAAAGAGTATACCAAATCAAATTAGGATTGTCCGAGATGATGCACTGCATGCAGTGAATGACAGACATGAAAAAACTCGACTCGGGAATCGAGTCGAGTCAAGTGACATCGTTAGGCACGGTCCCAGAATCGGGCAGTCGCAATCCCATCGATGAACGCATTGAATCCATCGAGGTTATGCTCGTCAAACGTGAAGACACCAGGCTGGTCTTGCTTCACGCGACATGTGGCGAGTGCCTCTTTATGGTGTACGTGTAGGGCGAGCGGCTTATAGTGCTTGTACGTGTTCTCGATAAATTCGAGCACATCATCCTCGACAGTCGTCGCGGCACTCACTAAGAAGGCGGCATCGAAAAGGCTCGAGTCGACCGTATCGTACGTCTCCTTCACCTTCAGGTCACCAAGCATATACGCCTTCTTGCCGACAAGGCTGTAGTTGACGTTGTGATCGGCGAGCGTCTGCACCCACTGTTTCACCTGATTCGCATCCACGTCACCGGCAAGGAGAAGGGCGACGCTCTTCGTATCGGGCTTTTTGATTGTGTTCGCCATCGAGAGAGCAGGGGACGTCTTATCTGACTGGACCTCATTATTCTCTTCGGGCACATGTACTCCTAAGTTGTCGGCGACGACTTCAGCGAGATGACGATCGATGCGGTTCAATAAATCGACGGCGTTCTCTTTCACCATGTCCGACTCACATTTTCCGAGCTCAAAACTGCAGGCATCTTGGATGTGTTGTTTTTCGACATCGGTCATGCTGTTATAGAAGAGCTTCGCCTGTGAATAGAAATCAAGGAAGCTGTCACTACGTCCCCGAATCTTATGACCATCGATTTTCTCTTGATAGTGCTCAAATCCACCTTGATCGGCTGGTACAGGTTCCGGCTGATTATTGTTGAGCGCATTTTTATGGTAGCTCGTCTGACCTTTGTGAACGGCCATTTGATGCATCCCGTCCCGCTGGTTGTTGTGGAACGGACAAACGGGCTTGTTGATTGGGATCTGGTGGAAGTTTGGTCCACCGAGACGCGACAGTTGGGTGTCCGTATACGAGAACAGACGACCTTGCAAGAGCGGATCGTTCGAGAAGTCGATTCCTGGGACGAGATGACCCGGGTGGAAGGCGACTTGTTCGGTTTCCGCGAAGAAGTTGTCGACGTTCCGGTTGAGTGTCATCTTTCCGACGAGTTTCACTGGAATCTCTTCTTCCGGCCACAGTTTGGTTGGGTCTAAGATGTCGAAGTCATAGTTGAACTCGTCTTCTTCCGGGATCAGCTGCAGGCCGAGCTCCCATTCAGGATAGTCGCCTTTATTGATTGCTTCATAAAGGTCGACACGGTGGAAGTCAGCATTTTTCCCGACTGCTTTTTGGGCTTCGTCCCATACTTGTGAATGAACCCCGAGCTTTGGTTTCCAATGAAACTTGACGAAATGAGCTTTTCCTTCCGCATTTACAAGACGGAATGTATGCACCCCGAACCCTTCCATCATGCGTAGACTACGTGGAATCCCCCGGTCACTCATCGCCCACATGACCATGTGAGCCGTTTCATGGTTTTGTCCGACAAAATCCCAGAACGTATCGTGCGCGCTTCCCCCTTGCGGCACTTCCGTATGTGGCTCAGGCTTCACAGCGTGGACGAGGTCCGGGAACTTGATGGCATCTTGGATAAAGAAGACTGGGATGTTGTTTCCGACTAAATCGTAGTTCCCTTCGTCTGTATAGAACTTCGTCGCAAAACCACGGACGTCACGGACCGTATCCGCGGACCCGCGTGAGCCTTGGACAGTCGAGAAACGGACGAATACGGGTGTCGTCTTCGAAGGGTCATTCAAAAAGTTCGCTTTTGTGAACTCGGCGAGCGGTTCATACACTTGGAACTCCCCGTGTGCCCCGACGCCGCGCGCATGGACGATCCGCTCCGGAATCCGCTCATGGTCGAAATGGGTCATCTTCTCGCGGAAATGGAAATCCTCGATCAATGTCGGACCACGACGTCCTGCTTTCAGCGAGAATTCGTCTTCCGCCATCTTCAGACCTTGATTTGTCGTCAAGCCAGCTTGTTGTTCGTTATCAATCGTATGTTGTTTTAACTGCTCTTCTTTCTTGTTCCCCATGTGATTGCCTCCCTTAAGTATGACTGACCGTCGTAAGTCACCATTTGACCTACTGTATCGGTGTTCCCTAACGCCAATAAAAAAATCCCTCTTTTTCAAAAAAGAGAGATTTCACACAAACATTTATAATGCGGCCCATACATGCTGTTTCAATACGATTTGTTGTACCACTTTAGGGTCGAGTTCGTATTCAGTGGCAATGATGCGCGTCACTTTCGCTTTCGCATCGGGGTCGTCAGGATTCTGCTTCGTATATTGATCTTGCCATGACCTCCAAATTTGAATCTCTGTATCGGTCAATTTGGTCGTCCATTCTTTTTCTCGAAGTTGCCAACCGAATATCATGTCGTCTGTTTGACCGGGTTCCACCCAGTCTGCGAGTCCATAGTCGCCTTCCGGAGCGAATACGGCTTCACCGAGTGGCGGTTCCGTCCCGATATAGGCAGCATCATCATAAAATCGTAACAAGGCGGCCTGGAACTGATCTGACTGTTTTACGTCATCGATGACGTCATGGCTGACGGATTGAAGCTCATCCGTACTCGGGTTCCCGTGTACGACGATGTCGTATTCATATCGAATGACACCGTCTTGTTCGATTGGTGTACGTTCTTCAATCGTATATATTTCCTCGGAAATGGATGCTTGTTCAGCCTTTAACTGCGTCGTGGGGACGGATTCCTGTGGCCAAAACCAGAAGGCGCAACCGAGAGGGACAAGGAATACGGCAAGACGACGTAGTCGGTACACCCTGTTTGATTTTCTTTTTTTCTTCAATCCAAAAACACTCCTTCAATTATGTAACAATCCCCAAAATGTCGGGGATTACGTTCGATCTAAACGAACGAGGTCCGCATCGGGATGCGACTGACCACGAACGAGAGCACTCAAAATACGAGAGCCAAGCATGCTATACACGGTCCCATTTCCCCCATATCCGAGCAAGTAAAACAAGTTCGGTCGATTCGGGTGCTCCCCGATGAACGGGAGTTGGTCCACCGACTCTCCAAACAAGGCGACCCAAGCATAGTCGACTTCTAGGTCATACATCGGGAAGAGCTCGGCGATTTTTTCTTTCACTCGTTCCGCCCGATCGTTCATGAGCGCCTCATCGTGCGGCGTTTCGGCCTGGTCTTCGTCAAGTCCGCCAGCGATAATCCGCCCGTCCGGAGTCGTGCGCAAATAGAGATATGGTCGTTTCGTCTCCCAAATGAGCGCGCGTCCTTCCCATTCGCTGAATTCGGCGATTGGATTCGTTGCGATGGCGTATGACCGATTCAAATCGATCCGATGGGAGTCGAGTAGGGGAGCTGGCCCATAACCTGTCGCAAAGATGACTTTATTCGCTTTAAATGTCCCGTTCGAGGTGAACACAATCCATCCATCACCATCAGACACGACCTCATCCACCGACGTCTCTTCAAAAATCGGGACGTGTTGTTTCGATAAATGGCGAATGATTTGACGACTGAGCGTGAGCGGATTGACCTCGGCATCGCCTTTTGTGATGAGGGCCGCCGGTTTTTCAAATGGGAAGCGTTCACGTAATGCTTCACGATCCAACCACTCCACATCAAAACCGTGTTTGGCTAGCATCTCATACTCACGTTGCAATTTGGCAACATCGTCCTCTTCACTCGCAAAACAAAGGCTGTCCCGTCGAATATATATATCGGATGCATCGACATCTTTCGCCACCTGGTCGAGCGATTCGACCGCGTCGAGACATAATTGATAGAAGCGTACCGCTGCCGCTTCTCCAATTTTTTCTGCGAGTTCATGTAACATGATGTCATTTGAATATTGAATTAAACCGGTATTTGCTGATGTGCTTCCGGTACCGACTTTTCGCCCATCGAGCACCGCAAAATCGACGCCATCTCGTTGTAACGTATAAGCCGTCAACGTTCCGGACATACCGGCTCCGATGACGAGTACGTCGTAATGCTCTTTTTTGTCAGGTCTTTCTAACACGACGTCCTCTGATTCGGTCGTTGGCCAATATAAATCTCCGTTATACAATTCCATCGGTCTCATCCTCCATGATATTCAGTATCTTCCTCTTTATCCCCGCTTCAAGAGAGGTGAAACCAAAAAACCGCAGACGATGTGTCTGCGGTTCAACATGTTATTTCTTGATGATGATGGATGAAGGAGAAGCGCCTTTCGTATATGTGATGCGTTGGACGTTTTTTGCCCCGCGAATCTCAGCAAGATTTTTCCCGTCAACGATTACTTCTTTTACCGTCGCGCCTTTGAAGTCGATGATGGCACCGGCTTCTTTCGGTTTCACTTGAACGACGACATTTTTCAACGGTTCTCCTGTCAATTCCGTGTATACGCCACGAACGAAGATACCGTTTTTAAAGTTCGTGCCTTTTCCGATTGTCACGCCGATGTAATCCTCTTGAAGGACGAGGCGAGCAGCTTTATGGTTTTCTACAGTGTAACGCGTCAATTCCACTTCTGGTTCCGGTGTGAAGTCGATTTGTGCAAGTACTGGATCATGGTCACTCGCACGCCCTGACATCTCAGTGAAGTCCGAGTTGACGTGAATCATGTCAATTTTCGTAGAAGCGGCCAAGCGGTTCGAGACGAGGATATGATCGAGTACTTGTGAGTTCCCTTGATACACATACGAGTAGCGGTCGACAGCAGGAACTTTCTCGACCATGTTCGTCATCAAGTCACCTTTAAAGATTTGGAGCGCATCCGAGAATTCGAAATCGTTGAAGTCACCAAGTGCTACAACATTCGCTTCTGGATTCTTCGTCTTCACGTCTGCGACGAAGTTGTGGACGACTTGTGCGATTTTCTTACGTTGCACTTCACTTCCGAGTACGACCGGTTGTTGTGACCCGAAGAAGCCGGTGTCACCACCTTTTGAGTTCCAGTGGTTCGCGATCACGATGACGTTCTCGCCTTGGAAGTCGAATTGAGCAGCTAACGGTTTACGTGAACGATCGAACGCTTCGTTCGTCGGATCGATACGTCCCGGATTGTGCGTCAATTTCCCGTCAGCATATCCGACGGCCGTCGTCGCGTCACCGGCAGGCATTCCCTCCGTCAATGACACGCGCTCAGGATCGTACAAGAAGCCGACACGGATGTTGGCATCCGGTGCACCACCGTCTTGGTTGTTCTCTGGGTCGATGTTGACGTATTTATATGTCTTCCCACCGACAGCGACAATGTTATCGATTAAGCGCTGATAGCTCTGGTCAGCGGCAGAACCTGCCCCTTTATCCTGTCCATCGTTGTCCTGTACTTCCGTCACACCGATGATGTCAGGGCTGTTCAATTCGTTGACGAACGCTTTCGCCAGTTTGAGTGCCTTTTCATCTGATGTTTCTTTGATGTTGTTCGAGAAGTTCTCTAAGTTATACGATGCAATTGTTAATTGATCTTCTTCTGCCTCGATGAATGTCTTCTCACGCTGCGCATCTCCTTTGACGAATGAAGCTTTCATGTCTTCAAGTGAGGCTTGAATCTTATAGTTACCGAATGAATAGCCGACGACACCGACGATCGGTCCGTTGAAACGGTCGCCCGTCGCGACATCGAAGTCACGAGCTTCTGCATTTGGTTCGAGACGGAACTGAATGCGTTCTGGGTTCGCGTCGTTCTTTTTCAATAAGACACCGCCATTATATGTCTCTGTTGGCGTATCTTCGAGAACTGTGACTAAGTCACCATATTCTTGTGGTCCAACCGATTTCAAGTTGTTCGTTTGAACGCGCATCCCTTCAAGGCTCTCCCAGAAGTCGATGGCATCCTTCTCCGGGTTGAAGACGGCGAGGTTATCGCTGTCGATAAACTCAGTCGGAAGGTTTGAGGCATCAATCGTAATTGGAGTCGGAAGTGTCACGCCGCTCGCGACGACTTCAACTTTTCCGTTACGCGTATCGATTTGTGTCATCTTCATATCCGTCTGTTGGCGATCACTATATCCTTCGATTGCGTACTCGCTCACTTTTCCGTTCACTTTTACGAGGTCCCCGACTTGAATGCCAGCAATCGAACGTCCGCCGTAAAGGACAATCCCTTCAGATGTCCGTGCATCGTCATCGGCTTCCGAATCAGGCGTTTGGATGAAGTAATAGGTCGTTCCACTTGAGACGAACGTAGACGTGACGATTCCTTCGACACCTTCAACCGTCTGTCCGTTCATCGGAGTCGTATGGTTCGCACCTTGGATGTCGTGAATGCGAATCTTGTCTGTGATCTTATAAGAGAATGTTGAGACGGCGCTGAACGAGTCGCCTGTTTTCACGACCGTTTTCAACGTCGTCGAGTTTTCAATGCGGATTGGGTTTTCGTAACGAAGCCCATTCTCTTTTGGATCAGAGCCGTCGAGTGTATAGAAAATCTCTGCGTCTGCTGTCGTTGTCGAGAGCGTCACGTCTTGTGGACCAACGAATGTACCGGCACCTGGTTTCGCGACAGCCGGCCGAAGAACGGACGTATCGATAACCGTGTCCGCCGGGTCACGAGGGATGATTTGGTACGTATCGTCAAACTGTTGAACGATTCCTGTGATCGATGAATAGTTCACATCCGTCTGTAAATCAAGGATGCCTCGCTCGTCGCGAACGACGAACTCCTTCGTTCCGTCCGTCGCCGTCAAGTTCTGACCGCTACCTGTGAGTGTGACATTTTTGACGGTAACGAGTTCGGATTCGACGTCCTCGTTGATTTGTTCCCCTGTCAAGACTTGGGCAGTAGGAAGTGTTGCTGCTTGTTTTGAAACAACGACAGCGCTGTTCAATTGAAGAAGCTCACGGTACGAACCGACGACCCCTGTGACAACGACCTCGTCCCCGACGTTGACGGCAAGAGACGTCGGGCGGATAGACAGACCACCTGTCGCGTCTTGGATCGAGATGGTGTTCGCTAATTTAGCCGTGACGATTCCTTTTACGGTGACCGTTTCATTTTCTGCCTTTGTTCGTGCATCAGCAATTGAAATCGGTGTGATCGGTGCAGGAGGTTCTGTTGTATCGCCATCTCCGTATTCAACGCCTTGGAACGTATGTAACCCGAGATTGTCGAACGTGTCTTGTGGTGTCGATGACCATTCGACAGCCGGGTCGAAGGCATCACTGCCATCACTGTCTCCCTTTGTGACCGTGTCTTTACGAATGAGCGATTGGTCAGCAGTCGCAACGGTCGTTCCCCATTTTGTTCCTGGGTCGAAGCCGAGTTGACCGAAGACATCAAGAACCGTGTCTCCTTTTTTCAAGACGATCGTGTCATCCCCGTTGAAGTTCGTCACGGCGCTCGTCGTATCCGATTTTGCTTTCAAAGTGTCCGACGCACTGCCGTTCACAATGACATATGTCGCTCCTGGTGCGAGGGTGCCCGTCAAATTCAATGTATTTCCGGCAGTCGTACCTCCGTTTGAATACAGTTCAATTTTGTAAGCGGAAAGGTCGATTGTCGCGTTCGTTCCATTGAATAACTCGATTGCTTTATTGTTGCTCGATCCTTCTACGTACTCGGAAATGAAGAGATCTGATGCGTTCAACGTCTCGGCGTTTACGTTTGCCGCAATCGGCGTCATACTGCTGACGATGAGTCCTGCTGATAAGGCGAGGCCAGTGACTGCCTTAAATGATTGTGTTGGTTTCCCCATGTGTAAGTCTCCCTTAGATGTAATGGTCTAATCCGATTTCCCCAACTTGCGTCGTTATAAATAAGTGAATTTATATCCTCCTTTTTCAAAAAAACGACATGATAGCGCTTACATTACTTTTCTTGTGACGAATCCCTTGAAAAATTATTCGTGTATTGTCAAAAATAACACGTTCATTTCCCAAGTTTTTTTACTACATGTTAAACATAACCAAGCAGACGTCAGAACTCAATCCACTAAACACGAAGTTATGATTACATTTTGATTACAAGATAAATGTAATCGGAAGAACTTGACGAGTAGCTTAAGAACTTTTACACTCTTCTAATACGAATTAATTGTATCGGTTAAGTTGGAATTAAAGGAGGCACTAATGAAAGCAGTCAATTACCCAGTCATTCCTGGAGCAGGCGCATTTTATTATGAAGGAAACGAGATCGGTATTTTGCTTTGTCACGGCTTTAACGGGACACCTCAAAGTGTACAGGACGTCGGAATTGAGTTGATGAAGCAAGGGTTCACGGTCTATGCCCCGCGCTTGAAAGGGCATGGGACACATCCAGAAGACTTTCGATGTTCGACGCATCGATGTTGGTATAAAAGTGTGACGAAAGGAATCGAGCGGTTGCGCGAGTCGTGTCAGACGGTCATCGTCGTCGGTCAGTCAATGGGCGGAACGTTGGCACTCAAGGCTGCCCTTGAAGGGAAGGCGGATGCGATTGTGACAATCAATGCCGCGTTATCGGTACCAGGATATGCGTGTCATGCGTCGGATACCGAGTGTCGATTTATCGACGAAGATGCGCCCGACATCTTGGCAAAAGACGTATATGAGATTGTCTATGACCGTGTGCCTACAAGAGCGATTCGTGAATTGCTTTCGCTGATTGACGAGGTGCGACCGCACGTCGGAGCAGTTGATGTGCCGGCGTATGTCATCCATTCTGCTGTCGACAACGTGGTGCCGCCTTCCGACTCCATCTGGTTGTTTGAGCAGTTACAAGGAACAAAAGAATACGCGGTGCTACCAAACTCGTATCACGTCGCGACGATGGACCATGATTGGAAGCATTTGTCGAAGCTGATCACGACCTTCTGTGAACAGGTTGGGGCGCGCCATCAAAATGCAGTGTAAAAACTGCATTTTTTTGTGGGCTGATTCTTTGCAAACGCTTGCACTAGTGCTATGGTAGATGTGAATCATACCTTATTGTAGGAGGCACGGTGCCGTATGGAGACGTTGTTCAGCCAAACGAAACAAACAGAAATCAGTCGTGTATGGTGGAAAGAGGCCATCGCCTATCAAATTTATCCAAGAAGTTTCAACGATTCAAACGGGGATGGAATCGGTGATCTTCGCGGAATCATTGAAAAGCTCGATTACTTAGAAGACCTTGGAATTGATGTCATTTGGATTTGTCCGATGTACAAATCGCCAAATGATGATAACGGATATGATATCAGTGACTATCAAGACATTATGGACGAGTTTGGGACGATGGAGGATTTTGATGCCTTGCTAGAGGCGGTGCATGCACGAGGGATGAAACTGTTGCTCGACCTCGTTGTCAACCATACGTCGGACGAACATCCATGGTTCCTTGAATCGAAGAGCTCGAAAGACAATCCGAAACGGGATTGGTACATTTGGCGAGATGGGAAAGATGGGATGCCACCGAGTAACTGGGCGAGTATCTTTGGCGGGTCCGCTTGGGAATATGATGAACCGACCGATCAATATTACTTGCACGTATTCTCGAAGAAACAACCCGATTTGAACTGGGAGAATCGTGAAGTTCGGACGGCTGTCTATGACATGATCAACTGGTGGCTCGATAAAGGAGTCGACGGATTCCGTGTCGATGCGATCAGTCATATTAAAAAGATGCCGACGGAGACGATGTTACCTTCTCCGGACGGGAAGTCGATCGTTACGGCGTTTTCGATGTACTCGAATATCGATGGAATCCATGAATATCTACAAGAGATGAAGCGAGAAACGTTCTCCAAATACGACATTATGACCGTTGGGGAGACGAACGGAATCGAGCCGGAAGAAGCCGACCAATGGATGGGACCTGAGAATGGTGCGATGAATATGGCCTTTCACTTTGATCATGTCGATATCATGCGACGGTCACGTCTTGCCCCGCTCGATGTCGTCGAGCTGAAACGAATCTTCGATAAATGGCAACAAGGATTACGCGAAACCGGGTGGAACGCGTTATACATTGAAAATCATGACATGGTGCGAGCGGTCTCGCTCGTCGGGGATGAGCATCATTATTGGCGTGAAAGTGCCACGGCGCTTGGGATGATGTACTTCTTCATGCACGGGACACCATTCATTTATCAAGGACAAGAAATCGGGATGAAGAATGTGCCGCTCCCATCCATTCATGACTATGATGATGTCGCGACGAAAAACGAGTACTTCGAACGGATCGCGAACGGGATGAGTGAAATCGACTCGATGCAACAAGTATGGGGCACATCTCGTGATAACGTCCGGACACCAATCCAGTGGGATGCCTCACCTTATGCTGGTTTCTCGACGACGACCCCGTGGATGCCGATTCACGAAGAGTATGAGACGCTCAACGTCGAGGCACAGCGAAACGACCAGCATTCGATCCTGTCGTTCTATAAGGAGATGATCCGTCTTCGTCGAGTTGAGGAGACGTTTACGTATGGTCGTTATCGTGACGTCTTGCCTGAACATAAGCAAGCCTTCGTCTATGAGCGTACGTTTGAGAACAACCGCTTCTTCGTGGTCGTCAACTTGACCGCCAATCCGGCAGAAGTGACCGTTCCGGAAATTGCAGGCGCCACGCTTGTCATGACGAATGAGATTGACCCCGAGACGATTGATACGGAAACGTTTATGCTTCGACCATTCGCAGCACGGTTATATCGTTTATGATAGAAAGGTACCTTCCTAGGAGGGTACCTCTTTTGAATGAAGGGTGGGACGAGGATGCATACGATTGAATTTTCTAATGACAACGAGGTCGTACGCATGGTCATTGGTGGTGCCGATCGCGAACGGTTGGAATTGATGATTGATGAGCGACGCGTTACGATTTACGTGAAAGCGTATCTCGATTTTGGAGAGGCGTTCGCTAAGGCGTTTCATTCGTTGAAAGGGACGGCCGCACTCCGTGATGTGGAAGGACAGTATGTCATGGATGTGATCTTTTCGTATCGAGGGGTCAGCGTTCGATTGCATGATCCGTTTCCTGAGAAGACGCTTCAGACCGATCAAAGTTACATGACAGAAACGATGCGACAAATTGGCATCTGGAATAGGCTGTGACAAATGAGGGAAAAGAGCATATGATAGAGATTGACTAAATGGAAAGGGGTGTCGGGTATGGATGGAACGAAACGTGCTGACATTCGCCCAGGACTCCACGTCCAAATCGTTTTAAAACAAGATCAACGAAGCGGAAAGCTGACGAAAGGCGTCGTTCAAGATATATTGACGAACTCGCCACGTCATCCGCACGGAATCAAAGTGCGTTTGAGCGATGGACAGGTCGGTCGTGTGAAAGTGATCGAAGCTGGAGGTGAGTAAGATGAGTGAGAAAAAACTATCTTTTCAAGAGGCGATGAAACAAAAGCTGGCAGAGAAGAAGCAAAATCAAACGAAGGTTCCCACGGGTTTACATGGTACAAAACAGAAACCGTTGACGAGCCAATTGACGAAAAAACCAAATAACCAGAAGAAACGTACTGGTATTTAAACTCGCAGCTACTCGAAAAGAGTGGCTGTTTTTTTGATTATTCATTTCGTTATTGTGAATTATAATCATGATTTAATATTTCTAAACATTTTTATGTAAGCGCTTTAAGTGCTTATAAATAAGGAATCTCGCTTATATGATGTGAAAAAAGAGTGAAATGACCTATAAAAAAATTATTGATAATTGTCAGAATCTTTGTATAATTCAGAACTAAGACATCATAAAAAATTCTCAACTTCAGATTCACACAACAGGGAGGAACTTATTCATGGAAGCGATTCAAGGTATGTTACAAGGAAGCGTCGACTTTTTGAACAACATCTTATGGTCGTACGTATTGATCGCCGTTCTCGTTGGAGCCGGGATCTACTTCACGGTCAGAACACGTTTTATGCAGTTCCGTTACTTAAAAGAAATGTTACGTACGGTGACAGATAAATCGGACGTTACACTTTCAAAAGACGGGAAGAGTATTTCTTCAATGAAATCATTCTTTATCGGTGCCGCGACTCGAATCGGTACAGGTAACCTTGCCGGGGTCACGGTAGCGGTCACACTTGGTGGACCAGGAGCGGTCTTCTGGATGTGGATCGTCGCCCTTCTCGGTGGTGCGACAGCCATGATTGAAAGCACGCTCGCTCAAGTATACAAAGTGAAAGACGATGTCGCGTACCGCGGTGGTCCAGCTTACTACATCGAAAAAGGTTTGAACAACCGTGCACTTGGAATCGTATTTGCGGTTCTCATTGCTGTCACATTCGGACTCATCTTCAACTCTGTTCAATCGAACACAATCGCTGCAGCATTCGATAACGCATTTGGAATCGATGCGGCGATCGGCGGAGCAATCTTAGTTGTTCTTACTGGTCTTGTCATCTTTGGTGGTGTACAACGTGTCGCGAACTTCTCGGCGATCGTCGTACCAGTCATGGCTGTTCTCTACCTTGCCATCGCACTCTACGTTGTCGTTGTGAACTTTGCTGAACTTCCAGGCGTCTTCGCTATGATTTTCCAAAGCGCATTTGGTTTGAACGAAGCAGTCGGTGGTTCAATCGGTGCTGCAATCTCAATGGGTGTACGCCGTGGACTCTTCTCGAACGAAGCAGGTATGGGTTCTGCACCAAACGCAGCAGCTGCTGCTGAAGTATCGCACCCTGCGAAACAAGGTTTCCTTCAATCACTCGGTGTATTCTTGGATACGTTGATCGTATGTACAGCAACTGCAGCGATCATCCTTCTCTCAGACAGCTACGCTGCTGGAAATGGTGAAGGGATTGTCCTTCTTCAAAACGCATTGACTGAACAAATCGGAGCACTTGCCCCAGCATTCATCGCTGTCAGCGTCTTCTTGTTCGCCTTCAGCTCAATCGCAGGAAGCTACTACTACGGTGAAACGAACATCGAATTCATTAAGAAGAGCAAAGGTGCAGTTCTTGGATTCCGTCTTGCGACAATGGCATTCGTCTTCATCGGAGCGGTCGCAAGCCTTGGATTCGTATGGAGCCTCGCTGACCTCTTCATGGCAGGGATGACATTGATCAACATCGCGGCAATCACATTGCTCGGTGGCGTTGCCTTCAAAGTTCTTAAAGATTACGAAGAGCAACGAGCCCAAGGTCTCAACCCACGCTTCTCGGCTCGTAAACTCGGTATCGAGAATACAGAGTGCTGGGATGTGGAAGAAGACGAAGTGGCACAAGGTACTGTTCAAGCAGCCGCCGCCGACGCTTCAAAATCATAATTCGTGAAATGCAACAAACAGGGACCCTGCTAATCGGGGTCCCTGTCTTTTTATGCATGATGACGTATCGGCTTGACGGTTTGTTCCGTCTCCGATTTGTTCAAATACAAGTAACTTCCGGCAACGAACAACGCACCACCGACAATATTACCGAGTGTGGCGAAGAATAGATTGTAAAGGGCACCGCTAAAGGTGACGAGGTCCGACGGTACATAGTGGAGCGCGAGAGCGAAAACGCCCATGTTCGCAATCGAGTGCTCGAATCCAGCGGCGAAAAATACGACGACCGGAAGCATCGTCAGCATAATCTTCGCGACATCATTGTTCGTTTTGAGTGGCATGAAGATGGCCAAACAGACGAGCACGTTACATAAGATTCCTTTCAAGAAAATAGCAAGGGCGTCTCCACCGATTTTCTTCGCGGCGACGACAGCAAGCAAATGGTCACCCGACACGTCACCCATGCTGTGAGCTCCGATGACGAGAAGCGATAGCATGACGGCACCGATCAAGTTACCGACCCAACTGAGTCCCCATATTTTTGCGAGGTCGAACCAAGCGACACGTCCCCGTTTTGCACCAGTGTAGAGATACATCGTGTTGCTCGTAAACAATTCTCCCCCCATCCAGACGATGAAGACGAGTGCCACCGAGAAACTGGCGCCCGCAATCAGCATCGTTCCGGGGACATCGATGAACATGTTTCCGACGGTGAATGAGAAGACGACTCCAATTCCGATTAAAAAGCCCGCGATTATCGATCGCAACATGTATTGAGGAAATGAATGTTGAAGCAATGATGATTTCTTAAATGCGGCTTCTTCCATATAATCGACGACTTGCTTTTCCATGAAAAGACCTCCTTTAGACCCTTTCAGTCTAGGAGGTCAACGTGAAGTTTGCAATTGTTTTCACAAACTTTCAAGAAGTTCTCAAGAAACCGTTCACATCGTTGCCACGAGTTCAACTTTGATGCGGTCCGGGTCTTCAAAAAATAGTGCTGTATAGTTTGGGCCTCCTGCGTGGGGGAAGCGGTCTGCGTACAATTCACGAAACCCGTGTGATGCGAGCTGTTGCCGAACTTCTTCTAATTGTGCGAGGGAAGACGCATGAAATGCCAAGTGGTTGAGACCAGTCTTTTTTCGGTGATACGGTGGCGCAAGGTGAGTCTTTTCCGTTTGAACGAACACGAGATATGTTTCACGGTATCGATAGCTCCGTCCTTCTGGCCAAGATTGATAGAGCGTGTAATCAAGTTGTTCACACAGGAGCCATTCCCAGGCACGTATACTGTCGTGTAGGTTTGAAACGTAAAGCTCAACATGGTGAAGCATGAGAATCATCCTTTCGATGGACGTTTGAAAATGGTCCGTTCGGTATAATTGAACTATACAACGAATGAGGGAGGAAACGTATGGATCGGACAGGGCTCGTCTCAAATATTTTGATTGCCGGAAAGACCGGTGTCGGAAAGAGTGCGTTTATCAACTATATATATGGACATGACGTCGCCGAATCGCGTGCTGGAAGTCCGGTCACCGCAGAAGGACTTCACGAATATGAGTATTACGATTTAAAGCGGGGTATCTTGTTTCGTTTTTTTGATACGTGGGGGCTCGAAGCAGACCGCTCTGAAGAGTGGCATCAAGCGATTTTATCCATCGTCCATCAGCGTGAAGGCGCGCTCGATATCGCGGAGTGGTTTCATACGATTTACTATTTGTTGTCGGTGCAGTCAGGACGTGTCGAGGCATATGAGCTCGAGGCGATTTTAAAACCTTTATATGAGCGGGGGAGCAACGTCGCCCTCATTCTGACTAACTACAATGAAGACGACCCGATGAGTGTTCAAAAGGCAGAGGCGATGGAACGGGTATTGTTACGTGCACTACCGATTGAAGAAGAGAACATCATCCGTGTCAACAGTGTCGAAAAGAAGTTACTCACAGGAAAACACGTCCCGGTAAGAGGATACGAAGAGGTATGGAATCGGAATCGGACGAACCTATGGAAAGACATCGAGCGAAAACTTCCCATTAACCTGACGAATCATCTTCTTGAAGAGTTAGAGGATTGGCGAATTCGTAGTATCGCTTCGGCAGAGACGATTCGCATGCTAACCCCGCAAGCGATGATCAGTTGGAAAGCTAGAAAAATAGAGAAAGATTTAGAAAAGACGCTTGAAGAGGCAGCTTTGACGACGGAAGAGGCGATGGCAGAAGGGGTGCGTCATTATATCCAACTCATGCAACGATACCCGCTAGTCGGAGAGCAAGCAGACCTTTTGTTTAGAACGAGACGAGTTGAGCTCGGATTTGACTACTCGTTCGGAAAAACAGTTCGAAAGATGGTTCTCGGAATGATTCCTGGAGTGCACTTCATCTACTGGGCATTCAAGCGTCGGACGGCAGAGCGAGGGATTAAAAAGGCCATCGAGCAACAATATGCATCTGTAAGACAAACGATTGAAGAAGAGATTCGACGCGGCTTTGAGCGCGAGATGGGTCAGCTTGGTCGCACGCTCAACTCATAAGGGGGAAACGTAAATGGAATCGACGAAACGATTTGATTTTAAAGATTATGATTTAAAGGCAGAGCTCGAGCGGCTACGGGGCAATGTCAAAAAACCAAACATCCTCATCGCGGGAGCAACGGGAGCAGGAAAGAGTTCTGTTGTGAACTACGTGTTTGGACGTGATTTGACGAAAGTAGCAGCCGGGGAACCGGTCACAAGAGGAATTCATCAATATACGAGTGATGATATCGCAGTCACCTTGTTCGACAGCGAAGGATATGAGATCGGGAGTGCGCGGCAACAACATTACGAAGAGGAAGTCATCGGGTTTGTGGAGAACGCAAAGCGGCAAGAGGCATCCAAACGAATTCATCTCGTCTGGTATACCATCAACGCTGCGACAAAGCGTGTCACACCACTCGACAAGGTCTTGATTCGCCGTCTACGTGAATCGACCGCTGTCGCTGTCTTATTCACACAAATCGATCAGGTCGATTTAGAGGAACTGACGGCATTACGGAATGAACTGAATGGAATCCTTCCGGAAGAAGCGATCTTCCAAGTCAGCATTTCTTCGGAAATATTGAACGATGAAGCGTTGCGTCAATATGTGGATTGGGAACGACTGATTGCGTGGTCGGTTGAACAGCTAGATGCTTCCTTGCAGGAAGGGCTCTTGATGGAGATTCATGCAGAGAGTGAAGCGATGCTCAAGTTAAAGCGTAAAAAGGCGAATCGAATCATCTCTGGCTATGTCGCGAGCGCAGGAACGGCTGCTGCGGTTCCGCTCCCGTTTGCTGATGCCGTGGCATTGACGCCGATTCAGGTGACGATGAGCGTCCATCTATTTCGCTATTGGGGTGTCAAAGCGAGTGATGATTTGTTGAAGACGCTCATTGGAAGTACCATCATTCCACAAATCGGTCGCACGTTATCGAAAACGATCTTATTGAACGTCATGAAGTTTTTCCCGGGAGCGAACGCAGCGGCCGGTGTCATCAATGCGACCGTCGCATCAGGGATCACGTGGGCCATCGGACTCGCAATTAACGAAATCGCTTATCGTAATGCTATGGATTCATCGAAAACGATTGAACAGTTGTTAAATCAAGAGTTCGGATCGCTATTTGAACAGTTTTTGAAGCAAAAACCGAAGGCGGATCAACCCTCTTAACGCCTCCCATTTGTTAGACTACAAGTAAGTGTAGAGAGGGGGAGAAAAATGAAAAAACGAATCTATATTACGCGTCGCTTGCCAGAAGAGGCAGTCGAACCGCTTCGCGATCAATACGATGTGCGCATGTGGAAGCATGAAGGGGAAAGTGTGCCGCGAGAGGTTCTTTTAGAAGAAGCGTCATCTGCGCATGCGCTCTGGACCATGCTCAGCGACACGATTGACCGTGAAGTGTTTGAGCGTGCCACACATTTAGAGGTCGTCTCCAATTTGGCGGTCGGATATAACAATATCGATTTGAACGCAGCGAAAGAGAATGGCGTCATCGTCACCAACACACCCGATGTCTTGACGGAAACGACAGCAGATTTGACGTTTGGTCTCATGATGATGACGGCACGACGTCTCGGAGAGGCGGAACGTGACTTGCGCGCCGGGGAGTGGAAGTCCTGGCTGCCGATGGGCTACGTCGGGATGGACCTTTATCAAGCGAAATTGGGTATCATCGGAATGGGGCGAATCGGTGAAGCGGTCGCACGTCGGGCAAGAGGATTTGACATGGAAGTTCTATACCATAACCGGACACGGCGACATGAGTCGGAGTCGATGTATGGCTTCACCTATGCGGAACTCGATGAACTATTGACACAATCCGATTTCGTCGTCGTTCTCGCACCGCTCACGGACGAGACACGGGGAATGCTCGGGGCTAAAGAGTTTGCCAAGATGAAGGAAACATCCATTTTCATCAATGTGGCTCGTGGAGAAATCATCGATGAACAGGCTCTATATGAAGCACTTAAAGCGAGGAAGATTTGGGGAGCGGGATTAGACGTATTCACAAAAGAACCAATCGACCTCGGTCATCCATTATTGACGCTTCCGAACGTGACGACATTACCGCATATCGGGAGTGCAACGATTCGGACACGTCTGGCGATGATGGCATTGAATCGAGATGCCATCACAAATGTGCTCGAAGGGAAAGAACCGAAGAATCGTTTGACGTAAGAAGAGCCTGACGCGGGTGCGTCAGGCTCTTTGTTACTATGTTAGAAACGTCGGATATTATCCGGATCTTCTACGTCATTTCGATAAGCACGATCATCGAGACCACGTAGTTTTTCCTCGCGATCTGGATTCTTCGTTTCTTTATCCAGTTTATCTTGCTCCGGGTCTACGGGATGGCTTGGGTCGACGGTCTGAGCCTCACGGTAAGGTTTTGAGTCGATTTCCAATCCATCGTCAGTATGACTACCGAGATGAGTCGATGATGCGTCTTGATATGGTTTCGAATCGACTGTCACCCCGTCTTGATGACGACGTTCAAAGTCTTCATCCACATAAACGAGGATTTTCCCGGCTTCTACATCGTCATAGTGACGTTTTACTTCCTCTTCGCTCAGTCCCATGTTGCGTAGACCAGCGTGCACGTCTTCATGACCGCTGAGGAACGCCCGAACCTTATCGAACCAGCTCGCTTGATGGGTCGCTTCCGTATGAACATCTGTATCACGTCTCAAAATCGAAACGTTGTCTTCATGTTTTGTGACGACATAAATGTGTGAGTCTTCATAACCTTTCGCTCGCAACTCCTCGATTTTCCCAAGTGCTGCATCCTGCGTATCGTGCATGCTGATAAATCGTTTCTCATTCATAGTCGTTCCTCCTTATAATCGGCGATGATCTTCTAATCCAGAATGACCGCGTACAATCGGATCATCCTTTGTACCACGTGGATTCTCGTCGTGATCGTTAAATGGTTTCGCGTCAAAGGCGATCCCATCCGCTTTTTCCCCTTTATCATGATCGAGCTCACTGTCTTTTTTATACATGTTCGGATAGCGGTCGTACGAGTGTCGATCGATGTAGAGTAAAATTTGTCCTTCATCGATTGCATCATAATACTGTTCCGCTTCGGCATCGTTTAGCCCCATATTCCGTAACTCATCACGAATGCGGTCACTTCCGTGTAGGAATGCTTTGACACGGTCAAGCCAATTGACGTCACGGATACCGGACTCGGCATTTACATCCGTGTGGTCACGTAACGCAGAAATTTCCCCGTCCCGCTTGGCGACAACATGCATATTTTTTTCAGCTTCCCCTGCAGCTTTCAGCTCTTCCACTTTGTGCATGACTTCCTGTTCTGTCTGGAACAGGCCAATCATTTTTCGTTCTGACATCGAATACCCCCTTTAGAATTTCCAATCTAAAACAAGCGTCACAATAGGAGTAATTTCCGTTCTCGCCATAATCGAAACAAAAAACGCCATCTCCTAAGAGGAGTGGCGTGGTTAGTAATAAAGCATGAGCGTATCGTCTCCGAGAGAACAACGTGTACTCTTCCAGACGAACTCGATTAATGTCCAGATGGCCATAAAGCCACTGATCGCCATTAAAATGAGCGCGTAGAGTGGGGTCAACTGAATGATGAATGACCAACCAATTGTCATTAAGAGCGGTTGAATCAGAAAGATAGACATGATGTAGACGACAACGATGAGCAAGGCGAACGCAATACGCCGACCGAGCGTCTGGATGTAATGTCGAAAACGGGTCAATATGCCGAAGATAGCACCGGTCACGAGGACGGGTAACAGGAAGGCCAGATAATCAATTGGATACGTCGACATGGGGGCGGTGAATAGTCGACCGCTAAAGACATCGTCAATCACGAGCAGTAAGTTGGCGTAGGCAAATGCCAAAATCATACCTAGTAGCCAGCCGAAGCGGTTCCAAATCGTACGAGACGATTTGAGTGCTTCAATTTTTGTGTAGGCGAGGAAGGCAAGGTCGCGCACTTCGATTTCTTTTAACGAAAGCTTGGCTTCGTCCAATTGATTGACGGCCCAATCGAATTCCCGGTTTGCTTGCGCTTTTTCATGAGGTTTTAATTCATCCGAGGCATCAATCAACACGTGATAGCGTCGACGATATTCTTCATTTGTTTCGGGTTGTTCAATGAGGAAACGAGCGTATTCCTGAGGATCTTGGTTTAAAAGACTTTCGAGCGACTGACCACTTTTCTCTGCATGCCGGATATATCCAGCAAGTGCGAGTAGATGGCGATCCGCTTCTGCCTCATTTCCAAGTAGTTCGATGAGGCGCTGGCGCACGTCGTTAAAGAACTGTTGGACGTTCGGGTCGTGAATCATATTCGGTTCCAGGGAGATTCCTCTCCTTTCTTGGTTTGTCATGGTCAAGCCGGAGGTTCGTCGTTATGAGAAAGTTTAAGTGACTCGAAATCACCTTGCTCGATACTTCGAATCAAAATTTCGCTTCCACCCATATTTGTCGAAAGCGGGATGGAGTAGACGTCACAAAGACGCATCAATGCGCTCACATCCGGTTCATGAGGTTGAGCAGTTAATGGGTCTCTGAAAAAGATGATCATATCCATCTCCCCGCGTGCGACGGCAGCACCGATTTCTTGGTCCCCTCCAAGCGGTCCGGATCGGAAGCAATGGACAGGCAAGCCGGTCGCTTCAGCGATTCGCTTACCCGTTGTACCGGTCGCAAACAACTGATGTTTCTTTAGTATATGGGTGTAAGTTTTAATGAGGACGATTAAATCATCTTTCTTCTTGTCGTGAGCCACTAAAGCGATATTCATCCTAAATTCCTCCTAACATGACGTCTCTTGTTATTCGTATCATATCTCGCATCATTTGACACGATTTCTCTCTTAATAACGTACCCATTTCCAATGAATCGTAATAGTCTGTAAACGAATTGACTTACAGTTCAGGTTTGATGGTTTTGAAATATAGGTATGTATGAAATAGCACTGTTAAATAAAAACAATCATTTCGTGTGAAAAGGAGGAAAATTTGATGAACAACACAACGTATAACTTCAATACGTTCATGTCATGGTTACCAGAGCTTTTGCTGGCAATTGTTATTCTCGTAGTCGGTTATATCTTGGCGAAAGTATTGGAAAACGTGACACGTAAAGCATTGAAGAAAGCCCGATTGGATGAGCGGGCGGGTATTAAAAAAGATGGGGAGAAAGGAGAAAAGTGGACGCCTGAACGCATTATTGGAAAAGTGGTGTTCTTTGGCGTATTACTCCTCGCATTCCTGATTATCTTTGAATTCATGAACATTCCAGCCATTACGCAGCCATTCAGTCAGATTTATGAAGGATTCTCTGGATTGATTATCGGTGTCATCAAAGCCGGCTTGATTTTATTGGTCGCTTGGGTCATCGCCACCTTATTGAAAAAGGGAATTCAGATGGCGGGACATCGTTTGAATTTGAGCAAGCTGATGGAAAAAACGGGACAAGAATCGACAAGTGTCAACCAAACGAAGTGGGTCGACACGGTCGCGAACATCGTCTTCTATCTCGTGCTCTTATTGGCGTTACCTGCTGTACTTGATGCACTTGGACTTCGTGGGGTCAGCGGACCATTCGAAGATTTATTGAACAGTTTCCTCGGATTCATTCCGAAACTTGTCGCAGCAGCGCTCATTTTTGCAATCGGGTATGTGGTTGCGAAGATTGTCCGCGACATTTTGACGAAATTCCTCGAAGCTGCAGGACTAGATCGCTTGGCAGAGCGATTCCATCTATCTGATTACGTGAAGGGATCGAGTCTTGCGAAAGCAATCGGTACAATCGTCTTCATCTTCATCATGATTCCGGTCACCATTTCAGCACTTGAGGCGCTCGATATTCGAGGGATCTCGGAACCAGCGATTGCGATGCTCAATGATGTACTGGTCATGATTCCAGACATTCTCGTTGCGATCGTCCTCGTCCTCGTCGGGGTGTTCGTTGCAAAATGGTTGAAAGAGGTCGTTGTATCACTTCTTGAAAATCTTGGCGTCAACTCGTTGGCTCAAAAAATGGGCTTCGGGGAACGTGCGTCTTCGATGTCAATTGCCCAAGTGGTCGGTGTCATTGTCCAAGTAATCGTGATCTTGCTCTTCGTATCCGAAGCGCTTCAAGTCGCGAATCTTGAGTTCATGGCATCCCTCGCAACAGCCATCTTTGCTTACTTGCCGATGGTCATTGCAGCACTCATTATCTTGGCAGTCGGATTTTGGTTGGCGAACATGGCAGAGCGCTTAGTTGGAAGTGTACTTGTTGATGGAGCTGGACAACCGAGTGCGCTTCGCTACGTAGCGAAGTATGCGATTCTCGGACTCGTCTTCTTCATGGCAATTAGTCAGCTCGGCATCGCACCGATGATTGTCAATACAGCATTCCTTCTTATTCTTGGAGCTGTTGCCCTTGCCTTCGGTCTTGCTTTCGGTCTTGGTGGTCGCGAGACGGCGGCACGTTATTTGAAAAAGGCAGAGCGACGCATTGATGAAACGGAAGTTTCAAAAGAAGGTCTCGAGCAGGAGAAAGAACAGATGAGCCGCGAAGCGGAAGCTGCAAAACAACAAGCGAAGCAAGGCGTGGAGCAGTCGAAACATGAAGCGGAACAATCGAAACACGAGTTGAAGCGAGATGTTCAAAATCCAAAAGTTGACCATGTTGATGGACCGGAACCGAATCCGTTCCATGAAAACATCACTCCGGATCAGGACAATCGATCACTTGATGATAACGATGGTCCGTTACGCCCATAATCGATGCTTGAACGGGTCTCCTACAAGGAGATCCGTTTTTTTGTGTTCAACTCAAGCATAAATCTGGTCGATAGTAAAAGAAAAGAGTGTAGGGGTGAGGGGAATGTTTGAACGTTTTCAACGGACGCTCGTGATGAACTATATCATCGGCTCAGGTTTGGCCGTCTTTGGAGTAGGTGGTGTCTTTATTTTTCAAACGCTTGACCTGTCCATTCGAGAGATTTTACTACTGTTAGGAATCATGTTGGGGTCAGGGATAGTTATGATTTTCTCAGAACTACTCTTATACCGTCGCCACATTCGACCGATACGACAGCTTTTTATGACCGAATCCCCATCGATTGACGAATTGACGTCGGCATTCGAACAAGCGAGTAGATTCCCGATTTTAACAGTGCAACGGATTTTAGGTCCCCATTTGTTTGGATTATCCATCCCGTCAATTGGTTTAACCGCCGTTTTTATTCAGATGGGGTGGATTGACTTACCTTATCGTTTGATCGGCTTGGCTGCAATCGGGGCCGTCATGATTGCAGTACTACATGCCTTGATTGAATATTTTTTGACGGTTCGATCGGTTGAGCCATTACTTGTATACATGAAAGAAAGGCATCTCGAACTTTATCATCTGCCTATTCATGCAACGTATCGATCATTTAGTGTCCGAACTAAATTATTGATCAGTATGCTCATTACGGGTATCTTTCCTATCATGTTGTTCATGTTGGCGTCGAGTGTCCAATTGTCGACTTCGACTCGAACGGATACGTATTGGAATTGGGCGCTCGTGATTCTTGTCATCATCGTTGGAATTGCGGTGTTATGCAGTTTCTTACTCTATGACAACATCAAACGTCCGATTGGATTTTTGACGTCCGGCATCGAACAGATGGAGTCGGGACAACTTCAGAAAATCGAGAATCCGTACTTAGATGAGTTCGCCCAACTGATTGGGGGATTCAATCAAATGGTTGAGACGGTAACTGCTCGTGAACAAGAAAACGCACAGCTGTTAGACAGCCTCTTCATTTTATTCGCAGCAACGCTCGATGCACGTGATCCCTACACAGCAGGTCATTCGGAGCGTGTCGCGATGTATTCCGTTGAGCTTGCTCGCGCCATTGGCTTACCGCATGCACAAGTCGATTTACTCAACAAGTCGGCACTTCTACATGACATCGGGAAAATTGGAATTCGAGATGACGTCCTACTAAAAGAAGGGAAGCTGACAGACGAAGAGTTTTCAAAAATTCAAGAACATCCGACCATTGGCATCCATATTTTGAGTCAAATTCATTTACCTGCATCGCTTCAACCGATTTTAGCCGGAGTTCGATCGCACCACGAACGAATCGATGGGAAAGGATACCCGGACCGCTTACATGCGGTCGACATTCCGTTATTCGGAAGAATCATGGCGATTGCCGATGCTTATGATGCCATGACATCAGATCGACCCTATCGGTCAGGGATGCCAGTGGAAAAGGCGCTTTCCATATTGGAGAGCGGTCGGGGAACACAATGGGACGCGGAATTTGTGGACGTATTCGTCCAGCTTCGTCGTCAGGCCATATCAGCATAAGAAAAGGAGCAGCACCTCGTGTGCCGCTCCTTTGTCATATAGTTTGAAAGGCATATACCCCGAATACAGCTCCAATGACGACAACGACGAGGTTGACCCGTAGTAGCGCCAGGAAAGTGGCAACCACTCCTCCGAATAAGGCAGACGAGGTGGTGGTCGTGGAGGATAGGACGCCCGGAAAAATCAAACTAGCCAGTACCGCATACGGGATGAAGGAAAGAAATCGTTTCATATATGCCGGTAACGCCAATTCCTTTAGCCAGAGTAGCGGGACGAGGCGAGGGATATACGTGACAAGTGCCAATCCTAGAACGAGTAGAAACAACGATATCATGTGACCTCTTCCTCCTTAAATACGAAAGCACCGATTCCGGCTGCGACAACGGTCGCGACGATGATTCGAATCCCATCTGAGATTGAGACGAACGGGGTGATGACCCAATGGAGTATGGCTTGAATAATGATAGCTAAGCTTGCTACCACGAAGACGGGACGAGTCGTTAATGATGGAACGAGTAACCCGATGAACATCGCATATAGCGCAATCCCCATACTCGCCTGTAATGTGCTTGGAAGACCGAAGGCGAGGAAGACCCCCATCCACGTCCCGACATTCCAAGCAAGAAATGCGATTGTATTCAACCCGAGCACGAACATACCGGAACGGGCCTCTTGACGAGTAGAGGCGATGCTGAACGTTTCGTCGGTCACACCAAACGCGATGGTAGCCAATAGTCTTCGAGATGTACTCTCAATCCGTTGGGATAGTGAGGCGGACATTAAAAAATGACGAGAGTTTAGAATGAACGTCGTCAAAATGATTTCCCAATACATCGAACCGGCCATCAGAAGTTGTACCGTAATGAACTGACTTGCCCCGGCAAAGATCAAAAAGGACATCGATAATGTGATAGCATTCGGCAAGTTGAAAGATTGTGCCAAAAGACCGAAGGCAATCGCAATCGGGATATATCCGATGGCGACGGGAATGCCGGCGCGTAGTCCTGCGCGAAACGTGGGTTGCGGTGAAGTTGGTGATGTGGGATGAATCGAAGTCGCCATGATAGCCCTCCTCCATAATTAAGATGATTTCTATGTCATTCGGGATGAATAAACGGTTTCCTGCTCAAATGATAAAAAAGAGGGTATACATGTATCGTTAAGGAGGGTGATCACATGAGTCGTGCTGAAGAATTTTTGGCATCCTATCATCGAATCGAGGACTACTTGAGTCGAGAGATGGGAGATGGGCAACATTTCAGTTTTAGTAACATGGTGAATCGGTTAGCGAAACAAAATCCAATCATCGACCGGTATAAAGAAGATTTACATCAGATGAGTCAACTACGAAATGCCATCGTCCATGAGCGGCGTGAACCTGATTTTATTATCGCGGAGCCACACGAGTCGCTTGTTGCATTGATTTTAGAAGTAGAGCGAGAGCTCCTTCATCCACGTCTCGTCATTCCATTGTTTGCGAAATCGGTGGTGACGTTTCAGTCGGAAGATTTTTTGACGGAAGTACTCCGGGAGATTCGAGATAAAAATTATTCGCAATTCCCTGTATATCATGACAATGGGTCTTGGCGCGGACTGTTGACGAAAAAAGGAGTGACCAGTTGGCTAGCCGAAACAATCGACGGGCCCAACTTGTCACTCAAAGGAGTTCGGGTGAAGCACGTGCTCCACCACGATCCGCATATGCACCGGTATCGATTCATTCGAAAGGATTCGACCGTAATCGAGGCACAGCACTGCTTTACGCAAATGAAAGAGGGTGCACGATATGACGCCCTTCTGATTACAGAGACCGGAAATCCGGATGAACCGCTACTCGGCATCATCCGTCCTCAAGATTTATTGAACGCGCTCCGTTGAGGCGAGATGTTCAATGGCGACCTCATATTGGGTAACGGTGTTGCCGAGGACGATTGGTTTCACTTCTGAAGTCCCGTCATCACGTTTCTTATGGGCGTGCTTATAAGCATTGCTGTCGCGCCAGTTCTCAAAGCTGTCTGCATCACGCCACGTGGTCATGATGACGACATGATCCATCGCCTCATCAGACGTATCCGTCAACACTTGCATACGGACAAAGCCATCCATCGCTTCGATTCCTTTTGTCGTTTCGAAGCGTGCTTTGACCGCGTCGGCCTTTCCTTTTTCAACGTCTAGTTTGTTCATCACAATCCACATCCCACATTTCCCCCTATACGAATAAGATGACTCCATTATAACGTGAACAGGGAATTGCCTGAAAAAGGATGCTCACTCAACGTTTGCTCCACCATTCTTCGAACGCCCAGTTCTTCTGCTTCATCATCGTCGCTTCAGTGACACCGACATAACGCAAATGCCAAGGTTCGTAATTGTATCCCGTGATTTTCTCTTTTCCTTTTGGATAGCGGACGATAAATCCATAGAGATGGGCGTTTTGAAGCATCCATTTCCCTTCAGGCGATCGGTCGAAGGATTCATATAGCCCTAGACGCATGCGTTGACTCGTCATATCAACGGCGAGACCCGTTTGATGTTCACTATGACCGGGACGTGCCACATATTTTGAAGCATATGCGACCCCACGTGTGTTGACGTAATAGGCATAGAGTGACTTTTGTGTCGAGTAAGATCGGTAGGCGCTAAGGGCGTATAACGTATGACCTTGTTTCCGACCGGCGTAATATAGTTTAGCCAAAGCGTATGCTGCTTCCGCTGTCATCAAGGTCCGTTCACTCCCTTTTTGATAAACAGTTGGAATGGTTAATGTGACAAGTTGTGGGGAACGGTAAGTGGACGGGAGTGCATTCGCCTTGTTGACTAGTCGTAAACGGTCTGCAGAAGGCATTTTAGGGATGCCGGCTTTCAAGTTGGCAGAGGGAGTGAAGTACTTCGTATTTCCGATATAGACGTTCGACCAGCTCCGGTTATAGGTCGTGTAGCGGACCGGGACGTTCGTTCGTAGCGTCTTAAGAATTGGAGAAGATTGCATGGCACGACCGTACAAATACGTCGTTTTAATCGTATAACCTGGTTGTGGGGACGAGGATGCCGCTGTCACCGGCGACACTTGAAACAACAGCAAACAAATGATCAAGATACGCAAGGACTTCATGGCAAAACGCCTCCTCGAGAGTTAGATGATGTTCCTTTTCCCTTTTTTCTGAAAGAGTGCACATCTTTTATCCGCCCACAGGTCGGAAGAGGATACGCCTAGGGCCCGATGAAGGTGAGCATGAAATCCGATACAATAAAGATAACGAATGAGATCGTAGAGAGGAGTGAGCGAATGGAAGCTTTAATTGGGTTACCGCTCTTATTGCTCGTCCTATTCTTTGCCTTTTTATACTTTAATATTAAAGGGCTATCGAATATGTGGAAGGACTATAATCGAACGAAATCGATGATTCCGCTCGGATTCTTCATCGTCGGGATTATCGGGATTTTCACAGGAGTGTGGACGTGGCTCGTCATTTTGATTTATTACGTCGTCCGACCGAAAGACTAAACACTGTGTGCAGACGCATACGGTGTTTTTGCTATACTGAGGACGAGGTGTTGAGATGGAGAAATTGATAAAAGCATGGTTTATCGTGACGTTGATCACGTTCGGAATCTTTAAACTTGGTGAAGTGATGACGACCCCTTACTCGGAAACACCGAGTGAAGGGAATCTTTACTGGATTGTTCTCTTAATTGGATGGCCGTTTCTGTTGTTGTTTATTTGGATCACCGTTCGTTTGACACATCGAGTCGTCGCATCCGTGCGACCGTTTGGAAAGGTCAGTTTAGCGATCGGAAGTTTCGTCATGGCCGGTATAGCTTGGATGACTAACCAATCACAGGCGACGTCTCTTCGAGAAGGGATTCGTTTATCAGCCAATGAGTCGTACGCAGAAGGATGGAACCAGTTCACGAATATCATCTATATGAACCAGCTGACGTTCTTCCTTTTGACGGTCAGTTGTATGGGAGTCGGAATTCTCTCATCATTCTTCCTGAACAAAAAACAGCGAGACGAAGCCGTTTGAGCTTCGTCTCGCTGTTTTTATAGGTGTTCTTTATAAAGACGTGCATAGCGATCCGCAGCGATAATGGCGTCAGCAACTTCTTCAGGTGTAACATCGAAACCGCTATGAATCGTTTCGCCATCTGCCGTGGCCGCTTTCCCGACCTTCAAGATATCGTCTCGAGATGCATCTTTCAATTTGATATCTTCAAGTGTGACCGGTAAGTCGAGTGCCATATAAAAGGCAACATACTGCTCGAACTCTTCTTGAGGGCGTCCTTCGAGTGCGAGTTGCACGAGTGTTCCAAATGCAACTTTTTCACCGTGCGTCAAATGGTGGATGTCTCCTTCAAGTGCGGTGAATCCATTGTGAATGGCATGGGCTGCAGCCAAGCCACCACTTTCAAAGCCGAGCCCGCTCAATAAGGTGTTGGCTTCCACAACAGCTTCAAGCGCAGGTGTGACGACTTTTGCTTTCACAGCTTCATACGCTTGAATCCCATATGTGAATAGAACCTCTTCACACCGTTCGGCAATCGCCTCCGCCGCAAGTGTCGGGACACCGCCAGCCATCGTCTTGCCTCCGAATGCCAGGACACTTCGCACTTCCACCCACGTGGCCAATGCATCGGCAATACCTGACGCTAAGAAGCGTGGCGGTGCTTGTGCAATCAATTCCGTATCCACAAGGACGAGATCCGGATTCTTTTTATAGAAACGGTAGCTTTCGAAATTGCCTTCATCTGTATATATGACCGACAATGCGCTCGTCGGTGCATCCGTAGAGGCGATGGTCGGTACAATGACGATACGCGCATCCAATTCATCTGCGACCGCTTTTGCTGTATCGAGCGTTTTCCCACCGCCGAGACCGATAACAAACGCTGTTTCATGCTTCTTAGCGTCTGTAGCGATTCGAGTGATTTCGTGCTTCGACGCTTCTCCGACGAAATCAGCTTTCGTCGCTTTGAGCTGACTCGCTTGCAGAGACTGGGTCACCCGTTCGCCAATCAACTCCCATACGACGTCATCCGCGATAAGTAACGCGTTGGAACCGAAGTGAGCGACAAACTCTCCGATGCGATCAATCGTTTGTTTCCCTTGCACATACTTGGCCGGACTGATGAAAATGCGTTCTGACATAGTGAACTCCATCCTTTCATATCGGGTTTAATGTAAGTGCTTACAAGCTCATCATACTACAGTTGGTAAAGAATGTTCGTGAAGATTACATGAAGAACGGCAGCTGACCGAGCACAAGTAATAGGATGATGATGGCGACGACAATGAGAAATCCCCAATCGTTCATTCGTTTCGTCATAGCACACGTCTCCTTCATGGGTTGGAATTGCGATTCCTCTTCAGTATAGGATGTGGTGAGAAAAAGGGAGGTTGAATAAATCACCAGGTCAAAAAAAGATATACCTTGTCGTGTGGGAACAGGTCATCGGGTTTAACAGATGATGAATCGGGAACAGTAGAGTCGTATGTTGATTTTCTTGAAGGAGGAATTGAGTATGTCGAAACATGTACTGATTGTCACAACGTCAGCAAATCAATTATCAAATGGTCATGCAACGGGATTATGGCTTGAAGAGTTTGCCGTTCCTTATTTATTGTTCGAAAAAGAAGGGTATAAAGTGACGGTCGCGAGTATCGAAGGTGGAGACGTGCCAATCGATGCGAATAGTTTAGAAGATGGTTTGTCAGAAGACATTCTCAATACACGGGAATTGCTCAAAGATACAGCCCGTCTCGATCAAGTCGCAGACGAGTCGTACGATGCAATCTTCTTACCGGGAGGTCACGGGACAGTTGTTGATTTCCCAGGAAATGAAACGTTACAACGTGTCATTCGCAACGTATACGAAAGTGGGAATATTGTCGGGGCAGTTTGTCACGGACCAATTGGATTGGTCAATGTGAAACTCAGCAACGACGAGCCACTCGTTAAAGATAAACAGGTGACAGGGTTCACCGATGCAGAAGAAAAAGAGATGCAGCTTGATTCTGCCGTCCCGTTCTTGCTTGAAACAGGACTACGCAATCAAGGCGGGCAGTTCAAGGGAGCTGACAACTGGGCGGTGAACGTGGCGGTTGACGAACGTCTCGTCACTGGTCAGAACCCTCAGTCTTCTGAAGCGGTCGGGAAAGAACTTGTTAAGCTACTCGGATAATCGTGTGAAGCAACTTCGAATGTCGAAGTTGCTTTTTAGTGTTTGGACATATGTCCTATTCAAGTCTTCTTTCTTTTCGTAAAGTCAGACGGAGAGAAAGGGGAATGACATGGGAATTTTATTTGCCATCTTATCAGGGACGTTCATCGCCCTTCAAGGAATCTTTAATGCAAAACTAGGAGATGCGGTAGGCGCATGGATGTCCGTCACCATCGTTCATTTTGTCGGACTTCTGTTGGCACTTGCGATTTACTTCTTCAAGCGAGATGCGGACATGACAGCCTTCAAGCGCGTACCTTGGTATTATAGTTTAGGAGGATTGTTCGGTGTATTCGTTGTCTTCGGCGAATTGACGGCGATTCAACAACTAGGGGTCACATGGGCAATCTGTGTATTGCTTGTGGCACAATTAGTAGGAGCCTTCATCATCGATTTGAATGGTTGGTTTGGTGTCAAACGGAAACCGATGAACACGGGACAGGTCATGGGACTCGTCTTGATGGTTGTTGGAATCGGAATCTATACATTTTCTTAAGGAGTTCACTTTACATGATGGATATTATGGATGCACTGAAACGATTGCAGTGGAATCATCTGTTTTCGAATGAAACGCTTGAGTCTTCGTCCGTGATGACATATGCGTCTGGGACCATGTTATGTTCGAACGATCAGCACATCGAATCTTTATTCGTCGTCCTTGAAGGGCGTGTCAAAATTTATACGCTCAGTGAAGAAGGGAAATTGCGATTGTTGCGTCTGAAGGCTGCTCCAACATTGATTGGAGATATCGAATATGCGAGCGGGCGCAATGTATTGCATACGGTTGAAGCGGTTGGTCCCGTAACATGTCTGCGCATCCCTTTCGAGGCGCTTCGAAGATATAATCGAACGGTCGAATTCACGGAGCATCTGTTACGAGGCGTGTCCGAAAAATTATTCATTGAGGCGAACGCCTCGTCGAATCATCTCATGTCGACTTTAGAAGAGCGCTTGGCCGGTTACTTGATTTCACTCAGTGAATCAGGGAATGAACTGTTTCAAGCGGAGATGAGTCAACTGAAGCGTAAAGAAGTCGCAGAGTGGCTAGGGACGAGTTATCGTCACTTGAACCGAACGTTGCAGGCATTCGTGGATGAAGGATTGGTCAAACGAACGAGAAAAGAAGTCATCATTTTAAATAGTGAGCGATTGAAAGAACGTGCGAACGGCATGTTTTATGAGTAAGGAGGGGTTATATGATTTTTGGTATCATCTGTTCGGCTGTGGCTGGGGCATTTATTAGCGTACAGGCGGCGGTCAACGCGAAAATGAACACAAATTTAGGGGCTTGGGCCACCACCGTATTGGTCTTTATCGTTGGTTTGGTCGGATCCATCATCCCGTTGTTATTATTTGGAGGAAACCTTGCTGGATTACGTGACTTGTCGCCGATCTATTGGCTTGGTGGTTTGCTTGGGGTCGGGGTCGTGTACTGTGTCATGCGCAGCATCCAGATTCTTGGACCCACGTTGTCTGTGTCACTCATTCTCGTGTCACAACTCATTTGGGCGTTAGTCGTCGATTTGTATGGCGCCTTCGGGATGCCTCAAATCACGTTATCGGCTGGACAAATTGTAGGGCTCACCATCTTGCTTGTCGGGGTCATTCTCTTTAAACAGTCTCAGACGGCGGCTATCGTCAAACAAGCTGTCAACGAAGCCACTTCTTGAGGAGTGGCTATTTTTCTGAGCAAAACGGGTACAGGTTGGTAACGATTTTTTGATAAAATGAAGCAGTATGGTTAAAACTTATCTGAGGTGATGAAAAAAGTGGATTCTTCCATAGTGATTGATTTGTTGATTGTTTTGTTTTTGATTGTGTTGAACGGGATTTTTGCGATGACAGAAATTGCGCTCATCTCATCGAAACCTGCAAAACTTGAGGTTGAAGCAAATCGAGGGAAACGAAGTGCAAAGATTGCACTTCATTATTCGAAAGACCCGACAGATTTGTTGTCGACCGTTCAAGTCGGAATCACATTGATTGGGATTATTAACGGGGCCTACGGGGGCGCACGCTTCTCGGCACCGCTCGCAACGGCGTTTGAACAAGCCGGGATGAGTACGCAATATGCCGGAACCGTTGCTTATGTGGCCGTCGTTACAATTATCACGTATCTATCCCTGATTATTGGTGAATTGGTCCCGAAACGGATCGCGCTCGTCTCGCCTGAGAAAGTCACGATGGCGATTATTCCTTCGCTCGATTTATTCAGTAAAGTGATGAAACCGTTCATTTGGATTTTATCGAAATCGACACTCTTTTTGTTCAAATTGTTAGGGTTGAAGGCGGAACAGACGAGTGGGGAGACTGAGCTCGAGATCAAACAACTCTTGTTTGAAGGCGCCCAGCAAGGGCAGTTCGCTCATGAAGAAGTTCGACAAGTCGAACGGGTCTTTGCGTTTCATGATCAATTGATTTATGAGCTCATGCAACCACGGACGACGCTCGAATGGGTCGACTTAGAAGATGACATGGACGATATGAAGAAATCGATTTATGAAAGTAAACATAACAAGTTACCGGTCGGGCGCGACTCGCTTGACGACTTTGTCGGGTACATCGACGTACGTGACATCTTGACGTTGCCGACACTGCGTGAGCCGTCACAAATTTTGAAGCGCATCAAACAGCCGCTCATCGTTCCAAAACAACGAGAGGCGAGCCAAGTGCTTCAAATGATGCAGAAAAATGGTGTCGAAATCGCCTTTGTTTTAGATGAATACGGCGGATTTCTTGGCATGGTCACCTTATTCGATATTTTGGAAGAAATCGTCGGAGAGGTGATGATTGAAGAGGATACACCGGAAGTGGTTCGTCGCGAGGACGGATCGTATTTGGCGGATGGGTTACTCGGAATCGAGGATTTGAAGCGAACGTTCGAGATTCGGGATGACCGATTCGACGAAGGGCGCAACTCCTATCATACGCTTGCAGGGCTCGTCATTTATGCGCTCGGTGATTTTCCGAAACGGGGCGATGTGGTCGAAGCGTACGGTCTTCGCTTTGAAGTCGTAGATATGGACGGAAAGCGTGTCGACCAAGTGCTTGTTTCAGAATTAAAAGAACCAATTACAGAAGAGGACTGATGCGATGCATCAGCCCTCTTCTTCGTGTGTCATCCACGTTCGTTGTAAAGCCCCTAACAAGACTTGGGCTGTGTGCAACATCGCTCGTTCATCCACGTCGAAGCGGGGATGATGATGCGGAAAGATTGCGGAGAGCTCGGGATTTCCTGCTCCTGTGAAGAAAAAGCTACCAGGAACGTGCTCGACATAATAAGCGAAATCTTCCCCGACCATAAGTGGTGCCATCTCAATGACACCGTCTGCACCAACGACCTCCACCGCACTCTCACGGACGAGTTCCGTTTCGGTCACATGATTCACGACAGCAGGATATCCTTTTATATACTCCAATTCATAATCAGCATCACTCGCCTCACAGACGGAACGGATGATCCGTTCCATATCGGAGATGATTTTTTCTTGTGTCTCTCGAGTGAATGTACGCACGGTGCCGGATAATTTGGCTTCTTCGGCAATGACGTTGAACGCTTGCCCGGAGTGGAGCGTACCGATGGTCAGTACGGCAGGTTCGAGCGGATCGATGCGCCGACTGACGACCTGTTGGAGATGATTTGCCACGTTCACGGCAACCATGAGGGCATCGACTGTATGTTGCGGAATCGCGCCATGTCCACCTTTTCCTGTAATGGTCAATTCAAAGCGATCTGCCGCAGCCATGACAGGACCTGTTTTCACGCCAATCGTTCCGAACGGAAGTGGCGTCCAAATGTGCGCACCGTATATATAATCCACGTTGTCGAGACAGCCGTCTTCAATCATCGGTTTGGCACCACCTGGAGCCAATTCTTCTGCGAACTGGTGAATCAACACGACGTCTCCTGGAAGGCTCATCTCAGTCAATACTTTCGCTAAAACGAGAAGTGTCGCCGTGTGGGCATCGTGTCCACACGCATGCATGACCCCGTTCACTTTTGAACGATACGGGACATCTTTCACATCTTGGATGGGAAGGGCGTCAAAATCGGCACGTAATGCGATGGTCGGACCGTCACCGCCTTTGATTCGACCGACGACCCCATTGCCGCCAACGTGCTCACGTACTTCAATCCCAAGTTCACGGAGATACGAGGCAATCATCTTTGGTGTTTCGACTTCTTGAAAAGACAGTTCAGGATATTGGTGAAAATGGCGTCTTAGGGACACCATTTCTTCGAACAACTCGGTCAAACGTACTTCGGCATGCGTGACGATCATTGCGAACACTCCTTTGTGGTTACCGTGTCAAGAAATGAATTCATTTACAAATTGTTATGAAAGTTAAGCTTATCTTATACGAGTAAAGGGAATTAATACAGGAGAAAATGAAGAAATGAGGTGCCAACATGGGGTGGATTATTGCGATTGTAGCGGTTGTCGTGCTTGTACTCATCTATTTTTCGATGTACAACGGGCTCGTCAAATATCGAAATTGGGTCGATGAGGCATGGGCTCAAATCGATGTACAGTTGAAGCGGCGGTATGATCTGATTCCGAACTTGGTCGAGACGGTGAAAGGCTATGCGAAACACGAACAAGAAACGCTTACAAAGGTCGTCGAACTGAGAAACCAGCTCGGAGAAAAGTCGAATCGTCAAGACCAGATGGCAGTGAACGATCAATTGAGTGGAGCACTGAAAAATCTCTTCGCGCTTCGTGAGGCGTACCCAGATTTGAAGGCGAATGAGAACTTCAAGATGTTGCAGGAAGAATTGACGCAGACAGAAAACAAAGTGGCGTATTCGCGCCAGCTCTATAATAATACGGTCATGAAATATAACACGAAAATCGAATCGGTCCCGACGAACATCATCGCTTCCGTCCATCATTTCGAAAAGCGCGATATGCTCGAGGCACGTGCCGAAGAGCGCGAGAACGTTCGCGTTTCGTTTTGATGAATCGAGGTGGCGCGTATGCTCCTCTATGAACAGATTCGAAAGAATAAAGTGAAGACGGTTTTCATCGTCACGGGGTTTGTCTTATTCGTTCTTCTCGTCGGAGCGGCGATTTCCTACGTCAACTATGGAGACGCGATGCCGGGGTTGATCTTCACACCGATTTTCTCGTTGTTTTACGTGGGAATCGTCATCATGTCGAGTACGAACATCGTCATGAAGATGAATCGGGCACAAGAGGTGACATCGGTGGAAGAGCACCGCTTTTTATGGCATACGGTCGAGAACATGGCGATGGTCGCACGAGTGCCGATGCCGCGTATCTTTATCATCAACGACCCATCGCCGAACGCTTTTGCGACGGGATTGAAACCGGAAAAGGCGGCCGTCGCTGTCACGACGGGACTGTTGGATCGATTATCGCGAGAAGAAGTAGAAGGTGTGATCGCGCATGAGGTCGCGCATATTAAGAATTATGATGTGCGGCTCTCGACGGTCACGCTCGCACTTGTCTCGGTGATTGCCATCATGAGCGATATCGGGTCGCGCATGCTGTTCTTCAGAAGTATCGGTGGAAGACGCGATCAAAACCAGAATCCAATTTTCATGATCATCGGACTCGTCCTGTTGGTATTGGCACCGCTCATCGCCATGCTCATCAATATGGCGATTTCCCGGAATCGCGAGTTTCTGGCAGATGCGAGTGGGGCGGAACTGACCCGAAACCCAGATGCGCTCGCCTCGGCGCTTGAGAAGATTGCCAACGTCGAGACACCCGTCGAGCAAGCGTCGAGTGCCTCGGCACCGCTTTACTTCTCCGATCCACTTAAGAAGAAGGTGAGTGGTCTATTCTCGACACACCCCGATCCAGTTGAACGCATTTCCCGACTTCGTCAAATGTAAGAAGAGCCTGTCCGGTTGCGGCAGGCTCTTTATGTTACACTGAACTGGGAAAATAAGGAGGTGGATGAGTTGGGTAAAAAGATATACATAGGTTTAGGCGGCGCTTTACTAGTCGCATTATTTTTATTTGGGCTAGGGCCATATATTGTACATACAGTACTTAAGGTTTTCATGTGGCTCACACAGTACATCTTACCGTGGATCTTCCTCTACTATTTCATTCAATTTTATAAACAATATACAGCCAAACAAGAAAAGCCACCTGAATGAGGTGGCTTTCGACGTTTATCCGGCGCGGTGGCTACGGATTTTTTCAATCTCATCTAGGACGAACTGAACGTTTGTGCCGACAATGACTTGAATATGGTTTGGACTGACGACTTTGATTCCCGGAATACCGGCTTTTTTGATTTGATCTTGGTTGACCGTATCCATGTCTTTGACATCGACGCGTAGGCGTGTGATGCACGACTCGATGCCTGTGACGTTGCTGTCACCGCCAAGACCGTCATAAATCATATGTGCCATTGCTGAGTATTCGCTACCTGAAGCTGATGCGACCGGAGCGACTTTCGCTTCACCGTCTGCCGTCTCACTTGCAACCGCATCGACGACTTCATCTGGTTCACGGCCTGGCGTCGCCAAGTTGAGCTTCACAATCATAAAGCGGAAGATGACGTAATAAATGACTGCGAACACGAGACCTTGAACGATGAGCATGTACGGTTGGTTCGCAAGCGGCAAGCGTGAGCTCAAGATAAAGTCGACCAAGCCTGCGCTGAATCCAAAGCCAGCTGTCCATTGGAACGTTGCTGCAACGAAGAGCGAAATTCCTGTAAGGACTGCGTGTACAAGGTAAAGAACAGGAGCGAGGAACATGAATGAGAACTCGAGCGGTTCTGTTACACCTGTGAAGAATGAAGCGAATGCCGCTGCGAGAAGAAGTGAAGCGGCTTGTTTTTTCCGTTTCGTTTTCGCTGTGTGGTACATCGCGAGTGCTGCGGCCGGGAGACCGAACATCATGATTGGGAAGTAACCTGCTTGGTACATCCCCGTTACACCTTTTTCACCTTGACCTGACCAGAAGTTTCCGATGTCGTTGATTCCTGCGACGTCGAACCAGAATACAGAGTTGAGGGCGTGGTGAAGGCCGGTTGGAATCAAGAGGCGGTTAAAGAATCCGTAAAGTCCGGCACCGAATGCGCCAAGTTTTGAAATCGATTCACCGAAACCGACGAGACCTGTATAGACGACCGGCCAGATGAAGTAAAGAGCGACCGATACAAGAATCATCGAGAAGGCTGTCATGATTGGTACGAGACGCTTCCCACTAAAGAAGGCGAGAGCATCTGGCAATTTGACTTGACTGAAGCGGTTATACATGGAAGCGGCGACGAGACCGGATAGAATCCCGACAAAAGCATTCCCAATCTTACCGAATGCCGGGTTGACGGCTTCTACGTCGATTCCTTGGAACAATGCTACCGTTCCTGCTGAGAGAAGCGTTGTGACCGTCAAGAAGGCAACGAGTCCACTTAGTGCTGCTGAACCGTCACGGTTCTTAGCCATTCCGAGCGCGACCCCGACTGCGAACAGAATTGGGATGTTATCAATAATAGCGGCCCCTGCCTTAATTAAGAATGCAGCGGCAATGTTTTCAGATCCCCAGCCGACTGGGTCAATCCAATAACCAATCCCCATGAGAATGGCAGCAGCCGGTAGTACGGCGACCGGTAACATGAGGGAACGTCCGAGACGTTGGAAAAAGTTCATCATTGTTGATTTCCTCCTTTTTGATGGTGTTGATCTTGTAGACGTTGGATGTGAAGCGTGATATAACCAAGTTCTGACTCGGGCAAGACGATGCCATAGGTCTCTTCCATTTCTTTTGCGACATCTGATGCACACGCATAGGCAGACGTGAACTTCGTCTGAATCATGCGGAGCATGTCTTCATCAATCGTATGATGATCGTAATGGTTGACCCGATCCATGACGAACCGTAAATGAGTTAATAATCGTTGGTAGGATAAGTCATCTTCTTCAATGGATACATCGAGTCGTCGTGAAATCGATTGAATCATGTCGCGGACAATTGTTGTCTGTTTGACCGTCTTGCGTAAATCACCTCCTTTCACTTTCATCGTATGAATATGAAGCGCGATGAACGCAGCTTCGTCTTTCGGCATTTGGACGTTGAGCTTTTCAGCGATATGCTCAATCGCCCATAGTCCAATCTCATATTCATTCCGATAGAGGATTTTAATCTCGTTCAACAGTTTGTTGCGTAATGAGATGCCATCCATTTCCCGCTCGATGGCGAACGAGATGTGGTCGGTCAAGACAATGTGGATATGTTCGTTGAACGATGTCTCGAGACGTTTTTCCGCATAAGAGATAATGTCCTCGGAAACGGTGAAGTGTTCAACGGGAATCCGGCTCAATAACTGTTGGAACTTGTCATTCTCTGGCATGATGAACAACTTTTCGATTTTATGGGGATTGACGATGTCGTTCTTCGCTTTTTTAAACGCGACGCCAGGGCCAATCGCAATCTTTTCTTCACCCTCGTCTGAGACGATGACCGCATTGTTGTTTAGAATCTTTTTGATTTTAATCATGTGTCCTCCTTATTCCGGAGTCACGCTTCCACTCGGGCGACAATCGTCTTGCCCGGAACAGCTTCCTTCGTGAACGTGAAGGCGTAATGATGGGCAAGTGCGCCACCATTCGTCACGACCATTGGCGTGACCGTGTCCTTACCAGCTTGATGAATTTGCGCCAAGTCTGCTGTGAGTAACAGCTGTCCCGTCTTGACGTGGTCGCCCACATCTACTTGAAGATCAAACGGTCGACCTTCGAGTTCAACGGTATCGAGTCCGACGTGTATCAAAATCTCAGCCCCATCCTCGGTCCGAATGCCGATGGCGTGCTTTGTTGGAGCGATTTGTACAATCTCTCCATCAGCCGGTGAGACGACGGCACCGTCTGTTGGTGTGATGGCAATGCCATCGCCCATCATTTTTTCACTAAAGACCGGGTCCGCAACTTGTTCGAGTGGAATGACGTCTCCTTCCATTGGTGAGTGCAGTGTCGGTTTGTGTCGATTCATTAACTTATTCCATAGCATGTCTACTACATCCTTTCTTGAAACAAAACACCGAAAAACAAAACAGGCATGGAGTATAGACGGGTGGCATGCACCGTACGTCTTACCCCATGCCTGATCGAATCAGTCACATGTGATCACTATTCGTTTCTTCACGTTCAACATAACATGTGTTGGTTTGAGACACAAGTCTTTTTTTGAAAGCGTTCTCTAAAATTTTACAAGGGAACGAATCTATTGTATAGTAAGGGCGAATCTAAGTAAGAAAGGTGTTGCATGTTGATGAGTGAGGTTGTATCTGCCTAACGAACTGAAAAATGTCGGATGACACGTCTTTTTGTCATGCCGTCATGTTCCGTTACAGATACCGCCCATCAAAAACTGCCAGACACCCGTCTGTCTTTTTGCGTTGGTCGTCATCGACCGACGCTTTTTTGTTTGCGCGGTATCTCGATTCTATCATTTGAGGAGAGAGAAACATGAACGAACAAACATTTGAAAAATTACAATACAACGAATTGATGATGAAAGTAGAACGCTTCTGCATCAGCGGATTCGGGAGACGATTACTCAGACAGCAACGCCCAACGAGCCACATTACGACGGTGAAGAAGCGCCTGCAAGAAACATCCGAAGCCCGAGCGATTTTAGATGCGACGTCACACGTCCCGTTCATCGGTGTGTCTGACATGGAGACCATTATCGGAAAACTGCAACGAGGCATCCAACTCGAGGCAACAGAGCTTGAAGCGGTCGCCGAGTTTTTACGAGGGGCACGCAAACTCAAGCGATTCATGCTCGAGCATGAATTCTTTGCACCGCTTCTTTCGGCTTATGCTTCAGGAATGGGCGAATGGCGGACGTTAGAAGAAGACATCACACAATCGATTCGAGCCGGACAGGTCGTCGATGAAGCATCAAAAGAGTTGAAGCGGATTCGGAAGCAAGTCGACATTTTAGAAGGACGAATCGAGGAACGATTGAACAAGTTCTTAAAGAGCGCCGCCAATCGCGAGATGATCCAAGACGGATTCGTCACGAAAAAACAGGATCGCTTCACCATCCCAATCAAAGCTTCCTATAAGCATAAAGTGGCAGGGACGATTGTGGATACATCGAATCGTGGGACGACGGTCTTTATCGAACCGGAAGCGATCGCGAAGTTAAACGCTGAACTTGTCGTCAAGCGTACAGAAGAAGCGGTAGAGGTGTATCAAGTGCTAGCGACGTTGACGGGAGCGGTGACAGAAGTCCTTCCTGACATCGAATCGACGCTCGATGTCATCGCCCAGTACGATATGGTCTTCGCAAAAGGGAAGTACAGTCAGTCGATTGACGGGGTGACACCACACGTCAATGCGAGCGGTCGCATCCGATTGAAGCAAGTACGTCATCCACTTTTAGAAAGCGCTGTGCCACTTGATTTTGCCATCGGTACAGACTATCGTGGCTTGATCATCACCGGACCGAACGCCGGAGGGAAGACGGTCGTCTTGAAAACGATTGGACTCCTTAGTCTCATGACGATGACGGGACTGCATATTCCAGCTCACACCGATACGATCATTTCGACATTCGATGAGGTGTTCGTCGATATCGGAGATAATCAAGACTTGGAATCGGCACTCAGTACGTTCTCTGCACACATGTACAATGTGGCGAATATCATGCGGACCGCTGGAAAACGATCGCTCTTGTTATTCGATGAGATTGGGAGCGGGACGGAACCGAACGAAGGAGCCGCTCTTGCAATTGCCATCTTAGAAGCGGCATATAAACGGGGCGCGATTGTTGTGGCGTCGACGCATTACGGAGAAATCAAATCGTATTCTGAAGCGCACCCGGATTTCATGAACGCTGCGATGCAGTTTGACCCAGAAACGCTTGAACCGAAATACAGACTGCTCATGGGACAGTCTGGCGATAGCAACGCCCTCTTTATCGCCCGTAAGATGAAGTTACCGGAATCGATTCTGAAACAGGCATCCCGTTACATGAACGAGAAAACATATGATATTACGAAAGTCGATGATTCTAAAATTGTGCGAGAAGTGGAAATGGTACCACTTGAAGAGGAAGAGCACTTTGAAACAGGTGACCGTGTCCGCTTGTTAGAGACGAATCAAGTCGGTCTTGTCTATTCGTTTGATGCATCGCGTCGACATGTCCGCGTGTTCGTAGATGCGGAATATGTAGAGTTGCCGAGCCGCCGCGTTCGTCTTGAGGCACGCGCGACAGAGCTCTATCCGGCTGACTATGATTTAGATACGTTGTTCACGACGTATCAGGAACGTAAGGAAGCTCACGACTTTGCAAGAGGATCGAAAAAAGCGTTACGACGAGTGGAGAAAGAGATTCGGGAAAGGAAGAAACAAGAGCACTCTAAACGTAAATGAATGTAGCATACGGTGAAAGGGTAAGAGCACATAAAGAGAAATCTTAATGTGGGAGGGGCTTATGTGTTCGAGTTAAGTTTTTGGTTTGCACTCGGTTTTGCCGTGATTCACTTTTTTTCAGGAAAACTCATTCACGTGCGTGAAGTGCCGAGAAGCCGTTTTTTATCAGTGGCTGGAGGGATTGCCGTTGCTTATGTATTTCTTCATCTGTTGCCAGAGTTAAATGAATATCAACGCGAACTTGAAGGAGAGATTAGAAATAACGTCTTTGCTTCCCTCGAGAACCATATCTTAATCATCAGTATGTTAGGACTGGCTGTCTTTTATGGGCTCGAACGATTTGCAACGGCCAATAAGCGTAAACAAAAACCGTATGTGTTTTGGATTCACATTGGTTCATTCACGTTATATACGTTTAGCATCGGATATGTGCTCGCAGAAAGTGAATTTCAGTCCAATGGGACGATGTTTCTTTATTTTTTAGCGCTTGGCATACACTTTGTCACGGTCGATCAAGGATTGCGTCAGCACCATCAGCAACTTTATGATCGACAAGGGCGCATCTTCTTAGCGCTTGCTGTACTCATAGGGTGGGCAGTTGGTACCTTTGCGGAAGTGAATGATCTCGGTTTATCGATTGTTGTCGCCTTTTTAGCAGGTGGCGTCATCTTGAACGTCATGAAAGAAGAATTGCCTGCTGAGCGAGAGAGTAGTTTTGGTGCATTTTTGATTGGTTTATTAAGTTATGCGCTGTTATTGCTCGTCATATGAAAAAGGCAACCACCGCGAGTGGCTGCCCTTTTGACTTATAAGCTATTGCTTTGATTTTCTACGTTGCTGTCGCTCTCTGTTGAAGCATCGTCATCTGAAGAAGAAGTATCATCATGGTGTGGACCGTGTCCATGACGACCACCTTCACGTCCACCTCGCATACCACGAATATCTTCCAAGTCATCGTAACTTGTCACATCGGCAAACCGTTCTTCGTGATCCGCAAGAATTTGATCGGCTCCTTCTTGCGTCAAGTTCCCTTCTTCCACAGCGGTTGCGAGTTTTTCTTCATGCGACGTCATGATGGCGTCGATGAACGCTTCAATTGAAATGCCTTTTTCTTCTGCGAGTTCAGGGAGAGATTGCCCGTTTTCACGAGCCGCATCCACTTCTTCTTCCGTTAAACCGAGCGCTTCGATGAGAGCGGCATGACCTGCTTCCCGGTCACCGAACATACCAGGACCTCGTTCACCACGTTCGCATTGTGTGGATTCCGTCGTTGGTGATTCATCAGTCGTCGTGTCATTCGTCGCGGCATATACGCCTGTGCCTGAGACGGCCAATAGACCGGCTAAGGCGATCGCTAGTTTTGTTGATTTCATGTGTATCTCCTCCTTTGTTACTTCAATTGTAGGACTGAAGGCGTTAGAAGTTGTGAGGGAGTTGCAAGATTTCTGCAAATTGTCTTTGGGAAACGGTGGGACGTTCGATGGGTACGATATAATGGAGGTGGAGGCGATATGAGATGAACGTACTCGTTGTGGAAGATGAACTAAAACTGGCGGACGGCATGTCCCGCTTTTTAACATATTCCGGATTTGAGGTGACCGTGGCGATGACTTTGAGTGAGGCGAAGCAACAGTTACATCAACGGTTTGATGCGGTCTTATTGGATGTCCGTCTCCCTGACGGAGAAGGCTGGACCTTGATTCCGACATTGAAAGCGCAACAGCCCGCACCTGCTATTATCCTGACGACGGCTCGTGGTGAGGCGGATGATCGTGTGTTCGGATTGGAACTTGGCGCAGACGATTATTTAGTCAAACCCATCGTTTTAAAAGAGTTGGAGATTCGACTGAAACGTCTCGTCAAACAAACCGATATGATTCAATTTGGAACGCTCACCATCGACGTCAAATCGAGAATGGTACAAGAGAACGGACATCCGCTTCGATTAACGAACAAAGAGTATGAGTTGTTACTGTATCTTTGGAAACATGTCGGGGATGCGTTAGACCGGAACCGTTTGCTCGATGAGGTGTGGGACTACGCATTCGTCGGAGATACACGAACGGTCGACACCCACATTAAACAACTGCGTGACAAATCGCCGACCTTGAAAGAACAGTTGAAGACGGTGCACCGGGTCGGTTATCGATTAGAGGAACTGTCATGAATCGATTAATGAAGAAGTTACTTTGGACGGCCATTCTACCACTTGCAGTGATGGCACTTTTAACATTCGGACTCACGTCATTATTGATTGGACGCTTCGCAGAAGAGGAGACGTACGCACAATTGGAGCGCGAGGCGGCGATTGTGTATGAAGCCATTCAAGAGGGCCGTGGAATCCCAGGGCAACTTGACGTGCTTGTATTTCAAAATGGGCAGCGTATCGAGTTCGAACGAGGCGGACGGATGCATCGCATGATGCCAATCAACCTCGATCCGAATGATTTAGAGATTCAGGACGAAGTGAGCGTGAATGGGACTCGTTTCTTGACGTATCTGAAAGAAGAAGGGGACATTCAAATCGTGACGTATAGTCCCGTTCCGTTTTCAAATCCACAATTCCAGCAAATCTACCTCATCTTAGCGGGTGGGTTTATTCTGGCCCTACTTGTCGCAATCGCTGTCACGTATTGGATGAGTCGTCGGCTCACGCAACCGCTCGTCGAGTTGAAACAAGCGACCGCATCCATTATGGAGGGGCGACACGATATTAGCTTGCCGAGCGTGACGAACGATGAGATTGGGGATTTGACCGTCACCATCGGACAGATGAACACATCACTTCAAGAAAAAGAGGCGCTTCAAAAATCATTTATCTCTGGGGTCACACACGATGTGCGTACACCGCTCGCTATCGTTCGAAACGAGGCGGAACTATTAGAGCTCGGTGTCGTCCATGAAACAGAGATGGCCACAACCGGTAAAAGCATTACCGAGGAAGTGGACCGGATTGACCGACTCGTCAATCAGATGCTCGAATACTCTAAATTGTCCGCAGGTTCGATTCCCCTTGAAATGGAATCGATTCAACTGGATGAATTGGTTCGTCGGTTGACGCCACGCATGTCTGAGTGGTTCCGACAAAAAGACGTGACACTCGACCTCCGACTCGAAACGGTATCAATCCAAGCTGATCGATTGGCGATGGAACGAGTGCTCTCGAATTTCATAAGCAATGCGTATGAGGCGAGCCCTGTCGGGGGAAGAATCACTATCACTCTAACCCCGAAGCGATTAGAAGTGACCGATGAAGGAAACGGGGTTGATCCTTCCATTCAGCATGCGATATGGGATATGTATGTGAAAGGAGATCGCTCCAACGGCCATGGTTTAGGTCTCGCTATCACGAAATTACTTCTTGACGCACAAGGACTTTCTTACGGGGTCGATTCAGATAAGGGGGCGACGTTTTGGATCGGATGGACATGACTTTATTTTTACGAGGGGTACGGTTAGAGAGGGAACGCATTCATTCAACGGGTTATCCGTACTCGTTACCAATCTTTCAGACACTCGATGAACTGACGTTTCATCATCCTATCACGTTTCTTGTTGGAGAGAACGGGAGCGGGAAATCGACGTTGATTGAAGGGATGGCGGTGGCGGCCGGATTCAATCCGGAAGGCGGAGCGCCGTCCTTCCAATTCGAAACAGAGTCGACACATAGCTCGTTGTATGAGGCGTTGCGTCCGATTCGAGGGCCGTATCGACCAAAGGATGGCTTTTTCTTACGCGCCGAGACGGCATACCAGCTGTCGAGTTATGTGGACGAAATGGCGAAATCAGGTCCTGATCTTGAACGATTTTATGAGTCGTATGGTGGGCGTTCTCTTCATGAACAATCACACGGTGAAGCGTTTCTCTCCCTCATGCTACACCGATTTCGTGGAGATGGTCTCTACATTTTGGATGAGCCAGAGGCCGCATTGTCACCGATGCGCCAACTGACGATGCTCGCGCGCATGCATGAACTCGTACAATCCGGCAGTCAATTCATCATTGCGAGCCACTCCCCCATCTTGATGTCGTATCCAGGTGCGATAATTTTGCAAGTGGAGACGGGGCTTACTCCGACAGCGTTTGATGATCTGGAACATGTCAAGGTCATGCGTGACTATTTGGATGCGCCAGAGCGGATGCAGCGAATCTTGTTTGAAGAGTAAAAACCGGTCACGATGTAAGCGGTTTACTTTTTATGTTGACGTCAAGATTTATAGGGAGTATGCTTATATCGAAAAGAAGAAAATCCACTTTAGGATTGTTACTGGTGATGCAGGCAAAACCTAAATTGACGCCACGACTGTATGTTGGACGTTGGTGTGAATTTAGGTTTTTTTCTTTTTAGTTCAGTCGAATGAGAGTGAGGTGAGGAGACCATGCAGATTTCAAAAGTGTTCAATAATAACGTCGTAGCAATTGATGCGAACGGTCAAGAACAGGTCGTGATGGGGCGCGGGATTGCATTTCAAAAACGGCCAGGCGATCCGATTGACCAGACGCGAATCGAAAAAATCTTTACGCTCGAGAGTAAAGAAAGTTATGAGCGTTTCGTTCACTTTTTAAATGAAATGCCGACGGATGAGATGGAGACGGTGAAACAGATTGTCAGATTAGCCGAAGAGCGATTAAAACAACCTATTCATGATTCGCTCTACGTGACGCTAGCGGACCACCTTCATTTCGCGCTTAGTCGGTATCAGGATGGAATCCAGATTCGTAACCCTCTCGTTTGGGAAGTGAAACGATTTTATGCTCCGGAGTTCGCTGTCGGCAAAGAAGCGGTAAAATTGATCAATGAGCGGCACGAGGTCAACCTGGATGAAGATGAGGCCGTTGCGATTGCCTTACATCTCGTCAATGCGACGATGTCTGGCGTGAAAGGTGAAAACCTGCATCTCGTAACGGAGATGACAAAAGCCACCCAAGCCATTTTGACCATTATCACGTATCATTTTCAAATCGAGCTGGATGAAGAGTCATACGCCTATTCTCGATTTCTGACTCATTTAAAGTACTTTGTGCAGCGCCTCGCATCGGGGGAAAAGGTCAAGTCCACAGGTGACGAAACCTTGTTCTTGATGGTGAAGCAGAGATATCCGGAAGCGTTCGAATGCGTTGAAAAAATCGCTGGATTGATCGCGACGAAATATCGTTATGATGTATCGATGGACGAACGGCTGTATATGATGATTCATATCGAAAACTTAATGAAAGAACGTCGATCCTAAGGATGGTTACTGATGACGCAGGCCAAACCTAAATGACTACACCTTTATTTGTGTAGTGATTTAGGTTTTTCTTTTTATCCAAAAACATGAGGAGTGAACAAGATGGACCAATATAAACAACTGGCAGAGACGATTGTGCAGCATGTCGGTGGGAAAGATAACGTCAAAAGTGTCTTTCACTGTGCGACACGACTGCGTTTCAAATTAAAAGATGAATCAAAGGCAAATGCGACTACGCTGAAGGAACAAGATGGCATCATCACGGTCGTTCAAAGTGGAGGACAATTTCAAGTCGTCATCGGGAACAATGTACCATACGTCTACAAAGAGGTTGTCGATGTTGGTGGTTTCCAGACATCTTCGACTGATGATGAAGAAAAATCAGGAGTATTCAACCGATTGATTGATGTGATTGCTGGAATCTTTACGCCGATTCTCGGACCGATGGCAGGTAGTGGTCTGTTGAAAGGGTTACTCGCCATCCTTGTCGCGTTTGGATTATTGACAGAAGAAATGGGCACATATGTCGTCTTGAATGCCGCGGCGGATGCACTATTTTACTTCCTACCCGTGATCTTAGGACATTCGGCGGCTAAGAAATTTGGTGGGAACCCGTATATTGGGATGATTATCGGTGGGGCGCTTGTCTATCCATCGATTGTGGCCATTCAAGGAGCCGGGGAGGCCTTGACGTTCCTCAATGTGCCTGTCGTCTTAATGAGTTATGCGTCTTCGGTTATCCCGATTATTTTGGCGACATACGTTTCTTCAAAAGTCGAAACATTCTTTAACCGTCATACGCATGAAGCTGTACGAAACTTCACAACACCGATGATGGCGTTGTTACTCGTTGTCCCGTTGACGTTTTTAGCAATTGGACCGGTTGCGACGTATGCGAGTCAAGGTTTAGCGAATGGTTACTCGTTCTTGTATGAGTTGAGCCCAACCATCGCCATCGCGTTCATCGGTGCGTTCTGGCAAGTGCTTGTCATGTTCGGTCTCCATTGGGGACTTGTACCAATTATCATCAATAACTTATCGGTTGTCGGTACGGATACGATTGTTGTCGGTGTATTGATGGCCACGTTCGGTCAAGTAGGGGCAGTTCTAGCGATTACCTTAAAAGCCAAAAATCCGAAAGTGAAAGGGTTAGGAACATCTTCCACGATTGCAGGTGTGTTTGGAATTACGGAGCCGGCTATCTATGGCTTGACGCTTCCCCGTAAAAAACCATTTGTGTTTGGGGTTGTGGGTGGAGCGGCTGGTGGTGTCGTAGGAGGTTTGTTCGGTACGGCGGCTTATGCGATGGGAGGCCTCGGAATCTTTAGCATCCCAGTCATGATTCCTCCAACGGGTGTCGATTTAGCCTTCTATGGAGCATTTATCGGAATGGCGGTTGCAACAGTAGTCGCTCTCGTCTTGACGATGGTCTTCCACAAAGAAGAAACGACCGTCGAGTCGACAGAAAAAGTGGTTGTACAATCAATCTCTGAACAAGTCGGCTTTCCTGTATCGGCTCCATTGAAAGGAGAAGTCGTGTCGCTTGAAACGGTTCGTGATGAAGTGTTCTCAAGCGGGGCGATGGGGAAAGGGATTGCGATTATGCCTTCAGAAGGCGCGGTATATGCACCGTTTGACGGAGAAATCGTCACGGTCTATCCATCGAAGCATGCAATCGGTCTTCGATCTGATGCAGGTGTGGAAGTATTGATTCACATTGGATTAGATACGGTCAAGCTAAATGGACAGTATTTTGAAACGGTCGTTACGGACGGTCAGAAAGTGACAGAAGGAGAACTGCTTGTCCGATTCGATATAGATGCCATCGCTCGTGAAGGGTATGACACCATCACCCCGATTATCGTAACAAACACCGAACATTATCTCGATGTCTTACCGGTTTACACAGGTGTGGTTGAAGCCAATCATGGCGTATTGCGTGTCATTGTATAACAAAGGAGGAGACAGTATGAAACAAGTATCAAGTGAATTTCTATGGGGCGGGGCTACTGCGGCCAATCAGTTAGAAGGTGGTTATCAAGAAGGTGGTAAAGGACTTTCGATTGCTGACGTGATGCCAGGCGGAAAACAGCGAATGAAGATTATCCATGATCCGACGTTTGATTTTGAATTACATGAAGAGTATTCATACCCGAACCATGAAGGAATCGACTTCTATCATCGTTATAAAGAAGATATTGCCCTCTTTAAGGAAATGGGATTCAAGACGTTCCGCATGTCAATTGCGTGGTCACGAATTTTCCCGAACGGAGATGAAGTGGAACCGAATGAGGAGGGACTCCAATTCTATGATCGTGTGATCGATGAATTAGTCGCCCAAGGCATTGAACCACTCGTGACCATCTCCCACTATGAGATGCCCCTACATCTTGCGAAGCATTATGGAGGATGGCGAGACCGTCGCTTAGTCACATACTTTGAACGATACAGTCGTGTCTTGTTCGAACGTTATAAAGGGAAGGTCAAATACTGGTTGACGTTCAACGAAATCAACGGGGCACAGTTCATGCCGATGCTCAGTCTAGGGATTGCGGTTCGGGAAGAAGAGAATACGTTACAGCTCACCTATCAAGGATTGCATCACCAACTGGTCGCAAGTGCCCTTGCGACAAAGGCGGCCAGAGAGATTGACCCATCGATGCAAATCGGATGTATGCTCATTGCGGCTCCGGTTTATCCGTATAGTTCAAACCCGGATGATGTTTGGTATGCTCACGATGCAGAACGGATGATGAACTTCTTCTGCGGAGACGTCCATGTACGCGGCAAATATCCGAGCTTTGCGAAACGATTCTTCCGAGACAATGGCATTGAACTCGCTATGGAAGATGGCGACCTTGATATCCTCAAAGAGAATACTGTCGACTTCTTCTCACTCAGTTACTACATGTCGCGCACTGAAAAGGCTGAAAAAGGTCAGGATGAGGCGGAAGGTAATATTATGAGCGGGGTCAAGAATCCATACTTACAGGCGAGTGACTGGGGATGGGAAATTGATCCGACAGGACTCCGCGTCATCTTGAACAAGTTATATGAGCGTTATGAGCTCCCATTATTCATCGTTGAAAACGGGCTAGGTGCTTATGACAAAATTGAGTCGGACGGAACGATTCATGATGACTATCGCATCGATTACTTACGTGATCACTTGAAAGGGATGATGGATGCAATCGACGATGGAGTCGAAGTGATGGGATACACGAGTTGGGGGTGTATCGATTTAGTGAGTGCCTCGACAGGTGAGTACAGCAAACGGTATGGTTTCATTTACGTGGATCGACATGACGACGGTACCGGTACGTTAGAACGAAAACGGAAAGAGTCGTTCTTCTGGTATCAAGAGGTGATTCGTTCACAAGGTGCGAGCTTATACGAAGAAGAATCAGTCAAATGAAAAAGCGGCCTCGGCCGCTTTTTCATGCTTTCGTGATTTTTCGCAATAAGATGATCGCGAGACTAATGCCCCCAGCAATCAACATATACAAGATAATTTCCATCCAAGTGTTCATTCGTCATCTCCATCCGCAAAGATTGCGAGCTCCCCTTGTGGCATCGCGACCAACAGATAGGCGTCTCCACCAAGTGGTCTCGCGTCCCCTGCTTGCCAGCACTCAAAGTGTTCTTGATATCCATTGATGAAAAGAAGGGATCCGGATTCAAATTCCAGTTCGAGGTGGGGGTGTTCGTCACCGAGGCGTACTTGATGGATGCGCTCTCTTCTTAAGCGCATGAGCTGTTCGAGTTGTTCACCTTCGTCAAACGTATTTTGCGTCGCATGGACATGCCACGGTCCCTCAATGGAGATCCAAGATTCCAGTCCTTGACGACTGAAATAGAGAAGATGATGGTTCGGACCAGAACCGAAATCGATTCCGACAAAAGAAGAGGCGGTAAAGAGGTGATGCAAAATAGATGTCGCTTGTTCGTGCTCTGTGGTAGACACACCGTCACCTCACTTTAAAGAGTTGTTATCATTATCATTTCACGTTACCACGCTAAAGTAAACGAATCTAACTCAATCTAGAAAAGAAACTGTAGATGATTCGCAAAGTATAATTTTGATTTATTTCACATTTCTGTATACAAAAAAACGGACATTCACGATGAATGTCCGTTTTTTTTCAAACCTCATTATGCTTCGACAAAGGCAGCGCCGATCACACCCGCATCTCCTGACAATTGAGTGAGGCAGAGACGCGTTTTTCCACTAGCATGTGGATACATTTTATTCGAGACTGCTTGTTGTAATTCGTGCCAAAATAATGAGGCCGACATCATGACGCCGCCTCCTAATACAATCACATCAGGATCGACGGTATGAATGATGTTAGCTAGTCCGCTAGCCAGTTCCTCGACGAAGTGATGGCGGTACTCGTCATCTGATAATAGCGAAGGGACGTTTGTATATCCCTTTTCGCTTGCGCGACTCATGAGCGCGGTACCACTTGCGAGTGATTCGAGAGAGCCTCGATTCAGTACAGGGTGAACTGGTCCGTTCGAACGGATAATCATATTTCCGATTTCACCGGCACTGCCGTTCGCCCCTCGAATGATTTGATGTTTATAGACATAACCGCCACCGATTCCAGTGCTGACTGTTACATAAAAAACAGCATCGAATCCTTTTCCTGCTCCAAATTTAGCTTCTGCGAGAGCTGCTGCATTCGCATCGTTTTCAAGGGTGACAGAAAAGCCGAGGCGCTGTGTTAAAGGCTCAACGATTTTTTGATTGTGCCAATTCGGGAGGTTTGGAGGCGTTAAAAACATCCCTTGTTTCAAATCGAGTGGACCGGGAGCCACAATTCCAACATGCTGGATATCGAATTCAACATTGAATTGATTAATCGCAGTCTCAATAGATTGTAGTGTCTCTTCGAAAGGAAGTTGAGGCTGCGTGTTAAACGTGAGTTGTTTCAGTACTTCACCTTTGAGTGAAACAGCAGCAATCCGAGTGTTCGTCCCTCCTAAATCAATCCCGATTCGGACAGCTTGTTTTTCATCGGAAGGAACACCAGTCACTAGACAAATCGCTTCTCCCTCAATCAAGAACGACTCATTGGCCGGGAGAAGGAGTGTACCTCCCGTAGGTACTTCCATCTCATCAATGATTAATGTTCCTTGCACGACAGATAGTAACCGGAACGTGTCGGTCGAAATCTTTTCTTTCGCTGTAACATGCCATTTTTCCACGAAGAAGAATGGATTCTTCGTCAAACGTGTTCGAAAGTGATCGAGTTGACGGATTGGTTCCCTATAGCCAAGGTGAGGGACGAAAGAAGCGAGAATGCCCTTTTCTACGTGAAGTTCACGTGGACGACCGGTCGTCACATCCAGTCGCTCGTAATCGTATAGACGATAGGTTGTGTCCGAACTTTGTTGAATTTCCAGTACGCATACCCCTTTTGTCAATGCATGGACCGTTCCAGCTGGGACATAGAAAAAATCACCGGCATGAATCGATTTTCGTATCAAGCCGTGTTCCAAATCGCCTGTTTCAAGCGCTTTGTTGAAGTCTTCTGAGGTGGCATAGGAGTGACCGTAAATGAGTGTCGCATTTGCTGGAGCATCGAGAATATACCAACATTCATTTTTTCCATATGATTCGTTTTCGAGTTGTTCCGCTAACGAATCATCAGGATGAACTTGAATAGACAAATCATCGTTCGCATCAATCCATTTAATCAGTAGCGGAAACACGTCCGCTTTAATTTGAAACAACTCTGGATATTGTTGATAGAGTTCACGCAAAGAAAGACCAACGTAGGGTCCGGAAGCAACGGCTGAACTACCTTTTTCTAATGCAGAAGCCGTCCAAGCTTCACCGATCGAAGGGTCATTGAAATCGAAACCAAATTGCTTCAGACGCTCCCCTCCCCAAAGTCGCTGTTGATAGTGTGGTTTTAAAAGAATAGCGCTCATATCCTGTCCTCCTATTAATTTGATATACACTTATGAATTTAAAAACTAAACAAAGTTTAAATCAAGTATAGACATGAAATAAATCATGTGTATAATAAAACATGTAACCGATTTCAAATAAGGAGTGAGGACACATGAAGAAAATCTTATTAGCGTGTAGTTCAGGGATGTCGACGAGTTTACTCGTAACGAAGATGAAAGATCATGCCACATCAATCGGGGATGAGGCGAAGATTTGGGCAGTCGGTCAAGATCAGGTCGTAACCGAGATGGACGAGGCAGATGTGATTTTGATTGGTCCACAAATGCGTTTCTTGTTGGATAAATTGAAAGCGCAAACATCAACACCGATTGAAGTGATCGATATGATGGCATACGGCACGGCGAATGGAAAAGCTGCATACGAACAAGCGATGAAATTAATGGGGTGAACAACGTGGAACAGGTAGACGAGTTAACCTTGGAGCAAATGGCATTCATGATGATTTTGCACAGTGGCAATGCGAGAAGTACGATTCAGGAAGCGATTCAACTGTATAAAACGAGTTCTTATGAAACGTTCGAAGAAAAGATTGATGAGGCACGTGGACAATTAAAAGAAGCACATCAAACACACTTTTCACAAATCCAAAGAGAAGCGAATGGAGAAAAAACAGACGTCTCTTTATTGCTTCTTCATGCAGAGGACCATTTAATGTCTACGCAAACAATGCTTGATTTGACAGCGGGTTTGGTCGAAATGGTCGAACAAAAGATTGTAAATCCTAATCAAGAAGGGTGAATCATATGTCACAGGACAATAAGATGTTCAACATGATCAGTAAACTGCTCATGCCGATGGCGACCTATTTAAACAACAGTCGCTATTTACAAGTATTGCGAGATGCATTCATGCTCGCTTTCCCGATTACCATGTTTGGGTCAATCATCGTCGTCATTGCAAACCTGCCGTTCCTCGACCGTTTCATGTCCGAGAGTACACTCAGTGTATTTAAAACATCACTCGGAAACGCACCATCTGCAACGATGGGGATTATGTCTATCTTTGTCGTCTTCGGTATCGGGTATTATCTATCGAAAAGTTATCAAGTCGAGGCTGTCTTCGGAGGAGCGATCTCGCTCGTGTCTTTCCTTCTCTTAACGCCTTTCTTGATTGAAGTTGACGGTATGTCAGAGGCAGTCGGGAATGTCCTTCCGTTGGATCGCCTTGGAGCGAAAGGGATGTTCCTTGCGATGATTACCGGATTCCTGTCCGGTGAGATTTATCGATTTGTCGTTCAAAAGAACTGGACGATTAAGATGCCGGATGGAGTACCGCCAGCTGTTGCGAAATCATTCTCAGCACTTGTTCCTGCATTATTAACCTTGACTGTATTTTTAACATTCAACATCATCGTGACGAACTTATTCAATACGAATCTTCATGACGTCATTTTCAACGTCGTTCAGCAACCACTTGTGACATTGGGGAATGGTCTCATTCCAACGTTGATTGCAATCTTCTTCGTTCAGCTATTTTGGTTCTTCGGACTTCACGGTCAGGTCATCGTCAACTCGGTGATGGACCCGATTTGGAACACATTATCTGTGGAGAACTTGACGGCTTATACCTCGACTGGAGATGTTCCGAACATTATCAGTAAACAGTTCATTGAAATTTACACGGTAGGGCTTGGTGGTTCCGGATCTACACTTGCTGTCGTCGTGGCTATCTTGTTGTTCTTGAAATCGAAACAGTTGAAACAAATCGGGAAACTATCCCTCGGACCTGGACTATTCAACGTAAACGAGCCGGTCATCTTCGGACTTCCAATCGTTATGAACCCGCTCATCATGATTCCTTGGATTGTCGCACCGCTCGTGACGGTAACGGTCACATATTTCGCGATGTCGACAGGCTTAGTCCCACCACCAACGGGTGTCGCTGTTCCATGGACTGTCCCAATGTTCTTGAGTGGTATCATGGCGACGAACTCGCTTGCCGGAGGTCTTCTTCAAATCGTGAACTTCTTCATTATTTTGGCGATTTGGTTCCCGTTCTTGAAATTTATCGACCGCATGAACTTGAAAAAAGAGTTAGAAGAATCAACAGATAAACAAGAAGCAGTGTAAACAAATAGAGAAAATAGAAATAAGGGAGAGATAAAAGATGACGAACCCGACACAAACACGAATGAAAGAGCAAAAGACCTATCAATTTCCGACAGATTTTTGGTGGGGAACGGCTTCCTCTGCTACACAGATGGAAGGTGCTGCTTTTGAAGGTGGAAAAGGATTGAATATCTGGGATTACTGGTACATGCAAGAGCCGAATCGCTTTTTCAATGGCGTGAGCGCAACAGAGGCCTCAAACTTCTATCATTTGTATGAAGAAGATATCGCATTGATGAAAGAACTCGGGCATAACACGTTCCGTTTCTCCATTTCATGGTCACGTCTTTTTCCACAAGGTGTCGGGGAAGTAAATGAAGAGGCAATCACATTTTATAACAATGTCATCAATTGCTTAATCGATCATGGTATCGAACCGTTCATCAATCTGTATCACTTCGATATGCCGATGGCGCTTCAAGAACAAGGTGGTTGGGAATCACGGGAAGTCGTGGAGGCATATGTCACCTTTGCGAAGACATGCTTTGAGTTGTTTGGTGACCGCGTCGAGAAGTGGTTCACGCATAATGAACCGATTGTACCGGTAGAGGGTGGATATTTATATGATTTTCATTATCCAAACGTTGTTGATTTCAAGCGAGCTGTCCAAGTAGCGTACCACTCGATCTTATCGAGTGCGAAGGCAATCGAAGCGTATCGTGACATGGGACAATCTGGGCAAATCGGGATCATCTTAAATCTGACACCCTCATATCCGAGAAGTCAGCACCCAGCTGATTTGAGCGCAGCGCGCATTGCTGATGCGATGTTCAATCGCTCGTTCCTCGATCCATCTGTTTTAGGCACGTTCCCTCAAGAACTAGTAGAAGTGCTGAAGTCTGAAGATGCGATGCCACAGATGGAAACAGGCGATCTTGAACTCATTCGAGAACATACAGTCGACCTGCTTGGCATCAACTATTACCAGCCGCGTCGCGTGAAAGCAAAAGCATCACTGCCGAATCCGGACGCACCATTCTTACCGGAAAACTTATTTGATTTTTATGAGATGCCTGGACGTAAAATGAATCCATATCGTGGATGGGAAATTTACGAAAAAGGAATCTATGATATATTAATCAATCTAAAAGAAAACTATGGTAATATTCCATGCTTCATTTCAGAGAATGGAATGGGTGTCGAGGGTGAAGAGCGTTATCGTGACGAGAACGGAAGTGTCCAAGACGATTATCGAATTGATTTCATTCGCGAACATCTGAAATGGATGCATCAAGCGATTGAAGAGGGTTCGAACGTAAAAGGCTATCATCTTTGGACGTTCATGGACAATTGGTCATGGAGCAATGCTTATAAAAATCGCTATGGATTTGTAGGTATTGACTTAGATACGCAACAGCGTACTGTAAAAAAATCAGGGCACTGGTTTAAACAGTTGATTGACGCTAATGGTTTTACAGAATAATGAAGTAAGCTGACAAAGACTACTCTTTGTCAGCTTTTTTTGATATATTGTACATATATGTCTATACATGAGGTGCTATATGTCTACTAAGAAAAAACCGAAATATGAAACCATTGCTGATGAAATTCGTAAAAGAATTATTGAACACGTTTATCCGCTAGAACATGCATTACCTGATGAAATCCATTTGGCCCAAGAGTTTGGGGTGAGCCGAATGACGATGAAACGTGCGCTTGAGATTCTCGTCATGGAAGGGCTGATTTATCGTAAACGTGGTAAAGGAACATTCATTTTACAGTCGAGCTTCCAAAAAGATCGCATCAACGTGATTAGTAAAGAAACGAGAGGGCTGACTCAAGTAATCGGAGATCGCTCGTTACGAAGTGAAGTCCTGAATTTTGAGGTAAAGTTTCCGTGTCAGGAAGTCGCCAATCATCTCATGATTGAGCTGACAGAACCGGTCTATGAAATACGTCGTGTGCGTTACGTAGACGATGAGCCGTATGTCATCGAATTGACGTACATGGTTGCTAACCTCATTACAGGAATCACACGTGAAATTTTGGAAAAATCCGTGTATGCGTATATTCAAGAAGATCTGGGTTATACGATTACAAGCTCGCATAAAGTGATTCGAGCAGATAAACCGGATGAGTACGACCAAGCTTACTTGAAGAATGATATCACTGAACCGATTATCGAAGTCGAGCAAGTGGTCTATTTAAGTAACGGGAAACCGTTCGAGTATTCGTTTGCCCGTCATCGATACGATAAATTTGTGTTTTCATCGGTCAATATTGTGAAGTAAAAGTCGCCGCGATGGCGACTTTTTCGTAAGGAGGACCCATCGTGGATGTGAAAATTGAACAAGCAGGATACGAGATAAACGAGCCCGTCATCCAAGACATTTCGTTTGATGTACGGGCAGGTGAGATTTTAGGGGTGATTGGGTCGAATGGTGCGGGAAAAACGACCACCATCGCCTGTCTTACCGGAACGATTCCTTGGATGAAGGGAACGGTCGAGATGGAACGCTATGCGTTTATCCCGGAACAACCCGTCTACTATGATTATTTGACGCTATCTGAACATATTGCACTCGTCCAAGAATTAACGGGAATCGATTCAACAGAAAAAACGGAGGAGTTGCTACAGCTATTCCGGTTAGAGCATGTGACCGATCGGTATCTCTCCTCTTTTTCAAAAGGGATGAAACAGAAGGCGATGATTCTATTGGCGCTCATTCAAGAAGCGCGGGTATTGATTGTCGATGAACCATTTATCGGATTGGATGCGACGACGACGATTCAGTTACTTCGACTGTTAGAAGCGGAGCGTACGAGGGGGGCAAGTGTCTTATTAGTCACACACGTTCTTGATACGGCCGAGCGATTATGCGACCGATTCGTATGGATTGATGATGGACAACTGCTCGCGAGTGGGACGAAAGTGGAGATTCGTGAAGCGCTCGATACAGAGGGGATGACCTTGTTTGACATGATGGAAGATGTGGCGATGCGATGATTGCGAAACGATTGTTTTGGATGCGTGTCTCCCGGTACATAAAACAGCAATGGAAGACGGTCCGATTGATTGTCGACTGGACGATTTTTTTATACGGTGTCCTTCCTCTTCTCATATGGGCAGGCTATTCCTACTGGCAAGTCTGGGAAGGGAACTTCCCCTGGTTAGGTGACATCCCTTATTTTCTCTGGGCACTTCTGATTGGATGGTTCATGTGGCAAGACCGTATGTTTGTCTGGATTGAGCGTGCCGATCTCATCCTTGTGTCAAACCGGAGCATGATTCGGGATTTAAAAAGGTATTCGGTTTGGTATCAACTTACGCAACACGTGATTCAATATGGATGCTATCTGCTGTTGCTTGCACCGATTCTATACGTAAAAGGAAGGGACGTGGGCGAGATTCTCACGTTTGGGGCTGCACTTTTTCTACTCGCTTGGTGTCACGTATGGGTCCAGTATCATCTACGTCTCCGACACGCCCATCTCATGAAGCGATTTTTAATCGTACTCCTTGCTTTTGTAGGCGTGTATGCGTTATTGATTGAGTCGATATTGCTTAGTGTGTTGATCGGAAGCATCATGGTCACATTTGCGTTATACGTAGGGGAAGGATGGGTGTCGAAACATCCGAGTGTCGGTCGAGAAATTGAAATCGGAGAACGTGAGCGTGCCTCATTCGATCGTGTCCTGTTGACGACGTCAGGAGCCATCGAGAAGACGAGTGAGCGGAAACGTCCCCTGTATCGACCGAGACCGAATCGCTTCGGCACCGTCAGACGGACGATGGCACTCCTTATGTACTTTAGAACGCCGAGTCATCGGAATTTATGGTTTCGACTCATTCCGCTCGGGATCACGAGCGTGATTCTTCTCCCAAGTTGGTTCAAACTAGTGGTTCCGATTTATCTGTTGTATGTCGCCTATCAAGAACAGACGTCGTTCACGAGAGAAATGGAGCGACATCCATTCTTTCAATCCATTCAAGAAAGAGGTTCATCATGAACGAACAGCAGTATGAGCAACTGTTACAAATCGAGACGGCCAAACCTCAGCAAGGATTCCCGTCCTCAGCCGAGTATAACCGTTATGAACCGACTCCTTACGAAGCACTCGATTTGCTTCGGGATGCGTATCCGTTAGAGTCCACAGATACCATCGTGGATTTCGGTTCAGGAAAAGGACGTCTGCCGTTCTATTTAGCGTATACGTTTCGTGTCAGGGCAATCGGTGTCGAGATGGACGGTGGATTTCATGAGGAGGCACTTCAAAATTGGATGAGCTATACGAAGAAACATCGTAATCGGGGAAGTGTTCAATTGGAACAGGGATTCGCGGAGGGATTCATGATTCCACCGGATGCGAATCGATTCTACTTCTTTAATCCGTTCTCGGTGAACGTCTTCCGCCAAGTGATTGCCAACATCATCGAATCTGTTGAAACGGTTCCTCGCCCGGTCGATGTGATTTTATATTATCCGGCGGATGAGTACCTCCATTATTTGAACGACGAGACGCCTTTTCAGTACGTACAAACGGTGCGATTGCCGCTGAAGAATCTTCATGAGCGATTTTTGATTTATCGGTTTGATATGATGGAGTCATCTTGGTAATGGAGGAGTGAGCACGATGAAAAAGAAAGACATTTTAGAAGCGTATCGTTGGCGTCAAGCGACGAAAGCGTTCGATGCGGATCGTAAAATCAAAGAAGAGGACATGGAGTTCATTTTAGAGACGGGACGTCTTTCGCCGAGTTCGTTCGGATTCGAGCCATGGCAATTCGTCGTGGTGCGTCGGGAAGATTTACTCCAAAAGATTAAAGATCATGCATGGGGAGCGCAAGGTCAGGCACTGACTGCCAGTCACTTTGTATTGATCCTCGCAAGAACACCGAAAGCCATGCGTTACGATTCGGACTATATTCGTCATATCGTGACGGGTGTACAGGGCCGGACGGAAGAAGAATACGCACAGCGCGTGAAACGGGTACAGGAGTTCCAGGAGGACGACTACCGTCTCTTAGACGATGAGCGTGTCTTCCAGGAATGGATCAAGCGTCAGACATATATTCCGCTCGGAAACATGATGACGGCTGCCGCACAAATCGAGATCGATTCATGCCCAATTGAAGGGTTCAATCAAGAGGAAATCGATGAGTTGCTCATCTCAGAAGGTGTGATGGAACGTGGGGAATGGTCACTTTCAGTCATGGTCGCATTTGGGTATCGAGCGCGCGACTTTGCACCGAAAACACGTCGTGATTTTAACGAAGTCGTCAAATATATCGGATGAAAAAAAGGTCAATCGCCTCAGCGATTGACCTTTTTGAATTATTTCCAGTCTGTGATGCGGTCGACTGGGAAACGGACTGATGGGTAACCTTCTTCGGCTGCTTTCCCGATAGAGAGAAGCATGACTGGGAGGTAACGCTCTTTGTCGAGACCGAACGCTTCAGCGATGTTCGCTTTATCATATCCACCGATTGGGTTTGTGTCATATCCGTGTGCGCGTGCGACGAGCATAAGCTGCATCGCAACGAGACCTGAATCGAGCATGATGCTATCTTTGATCATTTCTTTCGGTGCATCTTTGAAGATGCCTTTGATCATGTCGACTTGACGGTCACGGACCTCAGCCGGCATCATACCGCGCTCTACTGCTGTATCGAAAATCTCTTCTGTGTAATCTGCCATCTGATAGTCGGCGAAGAGTGCGATCACAGCTGAAGATGTTTCCACTTGGCGTTTGTTGAAGCTTGCGAGCGGGAGGAGTGTTTCTTTTCCTTCTGCGCTATCGATGACGACGAAGCGCCATGGCTGTAAGTTAAGGGATGAAGGAGCTGTTGTCGCTTCTTCAAGAATTTGTGTCATTTCTTCTTTTGAAATTTTGACGTTCTCATCGTATACACGAATCGATCGGCGTCCTTTGACAATCTCCATAAAGTCTTTTTGTGTGGCAGTGTTCATATTGTAGTCTTCCTTTCATGGTCAATAGTATCTTGTAACATCGTGAGTGATGCTAATAACTGTTGTTGATCCTCTACCTTCATGTTGACAAAAAGTCGGTCCGTTAAGCACTCTTTTTGCTCAGTCCAATGTGCAATTTGTTCACGACCATCGTCTGTCAACTCAACATAGATGACACGGTTGTCTTGTTCACAGCGTCTCCGCGTGATGAGTCCTTGTGTCTCTAACTGTTTCAAGTGTCGGGTGATGGCGGCATGGTCGACATCGACGCGCTGTTGCAATTCACGTTGCCGCAATGGACCGACGTGATACAAGTTGCTCAAAATGTCGTAGCGACTCAAGCTGAGCCCGTCCATTTCAGAGTCGAATAATTGCCCTAATTCTTTTTGTACAGTGATGATGTGATAGAGAATTTGATCACGAAGCGAGCAAGAATCTCGCATGCACATCGCCTCCTCAAATCATTGATGACTCAATCATTGATGGGTCACACAATGTATAGTAAACCCATCCTGACGATATTTCAAATAAAAAGTTTTAAAAAATGGGTTGTCAAACTGTTATATAATAGTCTATATTATAACCAACTGATATATAACAATGATTAAAGGAGGATGTGAACGCTTGGAACACTATGAACGACTAAATACGTATCATATTCATGAGAAACTGATTGAACTTGTGAATAAAAACGTTCTTGAACCCCATGAAATCAATGATTTTTGGGAAGGGGTCGAATCGCTTCTTGAGCGTTTCATTCCAGTGAATCAGACACTTCTGGAGCAGCGCAAGACATTCGAGCGATTGTTACAGGAGTGGTACAGTCGTCAAGACGAAGTCGATCCAACCGAGTACGAGACATTTTTAACATCGATCGGCTATATCGAACCGGTAGTCGAAGATTTTCAAATCGACGTGTCGAATGTCGATCGCGAAATCGCTCATCAAGCGGGACCGCAACTCGTCGTACCGTTAGACAATGCCAGATATGCACTCAATGCCGCCAATGCCAGATGGGGGAGTCTCTACGACGCCCTTTATGGGACGGACATGATTGACGAGGCAGACGGCATGGAAAAGGGGCGAACATATAATCCTGTTCGCGGAAATGAAGTCATTCGGTTAGCTAAACAGTTTTTGGATGACACGTTCCCACTGTCGTCCGGGTCACACAGAGACGTATCACGATATGTCGTTCGTGACGACGTCGCCTACGCGGTGATTGGAGACGAGGAGCATTTATTCGCTTATGATTCCTTCGTCGGTTATACCGGCGAACCGAACGAGTTGAAGACATTGATGCTCCAGCACCATGCCTTGCACGTCGAACTTCAATTCGACCGCGAACATCCAGTCGGCAAAGTCGATCCTGCTGGACTGATGGACATCGAGCTTGAATCAGCCCTCTCCGCTATTGTGGATTGCGAAGACTCGGTCGCAGCCGTTTGTGCAGAAGACAAAGTTCATCTGTATCGTAATTGGCTCGGTCTAATGGATGGGACGCTTGAAGCCTCGTTCCAAAAAGACGGGAAGCGACTCTCTCGGCGTTTAAACGAAGACAAGCGTTTGATTGGAAAAGGTGGGGTGGAAGTCGTCCTCCCAGGACGCGCGCTCTTGTTCATTCGGAACGTTGGACACTTGATGACGACGGACTTGATTCTTGATGCAGAAGGTCGCGAGGTACCAGAGGGGATCGTTGATGCCATCTTTACTTCATTGATTGCAAGTCGCCATCTTCATCGTCGTCTCAACTCTCGGGAAGGATCGATTTACATCGTCAAGCCGAAAATGCACGGCTCTGAAGAAGTGGCATTCACCAATGTTTTGTTTGATGCCGTGGAAAATCTGCTGGACCTTCCTCGCTATACGTTAAAAGTCGGCGTGATGGATGAAGAAAGACGAACGTCGCTCAACTTGAAAAATTGTATCGCGCAAGTAAAAGAACGGGTCGTCTTCATCAACACGGGCTTCCTTGACCGGACGGGAGACGAGATTCATTCTTCGATGACGCTCGGACCGATGCGTCGGAAGGGAGAAATGAAGACGTCACCTTGGCTCGCTGCATATGAACGGTTAAATGTATCGATCGGTCTCGAGAGTGGGTTCCATCATCAAGCACAAATCGGAAAAGGGATGTGGGCGATGCCCGATCGGATGCAGGACATGATGCGTGAAAAAATGGCACATGTACGGTCCGGGGCAACGACGGCATGGGTGCCTTCACCGACCGCGGCGACGCTCCATGCGATGCACTATCATCAACTTGATGCTTTTGATGTACAGCGAGAATTGTTGAAACAGCCTGTTTTAAAACATGAACGACAACAGCTCCTTGAGATTCCACTCGCGACGCGCATCTATTCGCAAGAAGAGATCAAAGAAGAGCTTGAGAACAATTTGCAAGGATTGCTCGGGTACGTCGTTCGTTGGGTCGAACAAGGTGTCGGTTGTTCGAAAGTGCCGGATATTCACCATGTCGGACTGATGGAAGACCGGGCGACACTCCGAATTTCGAGCCAACACGTGGCCAACTGGTTGCATCACGGCATTTGTTCAGCAGAACAAGTCGAGGTCACCCTTTATCGGATGGCACGAGTCGTCGATGAGCAAAACGAGTCAGACTCGAATTACCGGCCGATGACACCGAACGTCGATCAATCGATTGCCTATCAGGCTGCCCACGAACTTGTATTTCATGGGTTGAAACAACCGAACGGGTACACGGAACCAATCTTGCATCGTCGTCGCCGTGAATTTATGGAACGTCAAACTGTGGAGTTAAACCTTAAAGGAGGAACCTCATCATGACAACGAAAAAAATGGAAAGCGAACAGTTGATTGAACGTTGGGTCGTCCGCCGCATCGTATCTGGAGAATCGACAGCATCTTTGGCGAATACGGCATTCGTATACGGCAACGACTTGATGCGTCTCGTCTTGGACCGGACAGATGGGTCGCTCCAAATCATGAAAGAGCCGATCGATGAAGTTGTCGTTTTCCGCAAGCCGGAAGATCGGGACGAAGAAAATGTTTGCCGTTGCTGCGGGATGGAACATTCGACGTTCAAGGCAGCGTTGGAGTGTTGTGCTTACCTTGACTAAACCATTTATTTCGCATCATCTGTTATATAACAAATTAAATTTATTGAATTTAATATAATACAGGAGGGTATATTGATGAAAAAACGCGAAGAATTGGTGAACAGCTGGAAGTCAGAACGATTTGAAGGGGTAGAACGTCCATACTCTGTAGAAGACGTCATGAAATTACGAGGGTCTATCGTAATTGAACAGACACTTGCGAAAAAGGGAGCGGAACGCCTGTGGCAACTGATGCACGAGCGTGACTACGTCCATGCACTCGGTGCGTTGACAGGGAACCAGGCGATTCAGCAAGTGAAGGCAGGACTCGAAGCCATCTATTTGAGTGGTTGGCAAGTAGCGGCGGATGCGAACTTGTCAGGTCACATGTATCCGGACCAGAGTCTATATCCGGCCAACTCGGTGCCAAGTGTCGTCAAACGAATCAACCAAGCGCTTCAACGTGCTGACCAAATTCAAACGGCAGAAGGGAAAGGCGACACGCATTGGTTCGCACCGATTGTCGCGGATATGGAAGCCGGTTTTGGTGGGGTACTCAACGTATTCGAACTGACGAAGGCAATGATTGAAGCGGGGGCAGCCGGCGTTCACCTTGAAGACCAGCTCTCGTCTGAGAAGAAATGTGGTCACCTCGGTGGGAAGGTGTTACTCCCGACGCAGACGGCTGTGAAAAACTTGATTTCGGCTCGACTCGCGGCAGACGTCATGGGTGTCCCGACAATCATCGTAGCGCGGACAGATGCGCACGCGGCGAACTTGATCACGAGCGACATCGACCCAATCGATCATCCGTTCATCATTGGAGAGCGTACGCCGGAAGGCTTCTATCGTACGGAAGCTGGTATCGAGCAAGCAATCGCTCGTGGGCTCGCTTATGCACCGTATGCAGACCTCGTCTGGTGTGAGACGTCCGAACCAGATTTGGCAGAGGCACGTCAATTTGCCGAAGCGATTCATGCGAAGTATCCAGGTAAACTTCTCGCTTACAACTGCTCGCCATCGTTCAACTGGAAGAAGAAGCTGTCAGACGAAGAGATCGCCACGTTCCAACAAGAAATCGGCGCAATGGGATACAAGTTCCAGTTCGTTACACTCGCTGGATTCCACGCGCTCAACTTCGGCATGTTTGAGCTCGCACGCGGTTACAAAGATCGTGGCATGGCGGCGTACTCGGAGTTACAGCAAGCAGAATTTGCGGCTGAAGTACATGGTTACACGGCGACACGTCATCAGCGTGAAGTCGGAACGGGTTACTTCGATGAAGTCTCGCTCGTCATCTCAGGTGGACAATCATCAACGACAGCGCTCGCAGGTTCGACCGAGACTGAACAGTTTGAAACACCGTTGCATTGAGCGATGCCCCTCGACAAGAGGGGTTTTTGTGTCCAAATTTGGAACACCTGCATCCTGTTCACTTAAATGTGACGTATTTCACATTTTTGTTGTCGAACTCTTGCTACGCTGAACATGTCAAAATGAATATGGAGGTTATGACAGATGACACAGACATTCACGGGCGATACGCACGTATCTGAAATCGTCAAACAATGCCCGCAAGCGGCAGACATTTTCAAACGGAACCGAATCGATTTTTGTTGTGGCGGCAACCGACCACTCGCTGAAGCGACTGACAAATCGAAACGGTCGACGGAAGACATTTTAGAAGAAGTTAATGCGCTTTATCAACGTAAGCAAGAGATGAACGAGAAGAGCATCGATTGGGATGCCGCTTCTTCTTCGGAATTGATTGAGCACATCATTTATAAGCATCACCAATTTTTGACGGACGAATTGCCACAGCTCACACCATATGTGACAAAAGTGTTCCGGGTCCACGGACAAAATCATCCGCACCTCGGACGCATTCATCAACTGTTCAATCAATTGAAAATGGAACTTGAACAACATATCGTCAAAGAAGAGACAGAAGACTTCCCGACGCTGCTTCGTCACGAGACCGCACCGACAGCTGAAACGAGACGGGAGCTTGATAGCATCTTGGCCTCGCTCGAGTCAGAACATGCAACAGCCGGGGACATTTTAAAAGAGTTGCGTCACATCACAAACGACTATACGCCGCCTGAAGGAGCGTGTGGGACGTATCGTCTTGTCTATCAACGGTTAGAAGCGCTCGAATCGGATACGTTTGAACACATTCATCTCGAAAACAACATTTTATTCCCGCGGGCGCGCGCGTTCGCTTAAGCAGTGGCACACCCCTACTTACGTAGAGGTGTCTTTTTGTGACGTTTGATACAGATGGGAGGCAAATCAAGCGCTACGATAAAGGGGAGGCAAAGGAGTGATTAATCATGAAACGGGTGAGTGAAGTCATCGTAGGGGTGACGGTCGCCTTATTACTAAGTCAAGTCTGGTCGAGTTCAGATTCGGAGGACACCGTGACCATTTTGGCGGCGGCAAGCTTAGGACCGGCTTTAGAAGCGGTCGAGCGACAACTTGAAGCAGAGTTCGATGGGATCGATGTTCGAGTCGTGACGAACGGGAGCGGCGCCTTGCGAGTACAAATCGATCACGGGTCTCCGGCAGATATCTTTTTAGCCGCGAGCGTTGATGATGTCGACCGACTACAAATCCCGATTCTAGAGCGGGATGCGTTCTTGTATAACGAGCTGTGGCTCGTGACACCGAAAGGGAAACCGTGCGCGGAGACATGGTACGACTTAAACGCATGTGCTCGGATCGTCATCGGTGACCCGGTCAATGTCCCGGCCGGTCGCTACGCGAAAGCGGCGCTAGAAGTGGAAGGCGTGTGGGAAGAAGTGGAACCGCGAATCATGTTCGCCCAGAATGTAAGACAAGTATTGACGCTCATCGAACAAGGCGACGCCAATGCGGGATTCGTCTATAAGACGGAACTGACGACGGACGTCGAGTCGCTTCAGTCGGTCCCGTTTGAAGCGACGGGTACGATCGCGTATCCGGCGGTCCGGTTGACGCACAACCCATACGTACACGAGGTGTACGCGCGTTTGTTTGACGATGATATCCAAGCTCACTTTTTAGCGAAAGGATTTTCTAAATGACGCAACATCCACTTCAACTCACATTCGAAGTCGGGATGATGGCGACGGTGAGCGCCTTCGTCCTCGCCTTCGGAGCGGCTTATTTCATGCATCACCGTCAATTCAAAGGAAAGCGGCTGCTCGAGACGGTGTTTTTACTGCCGCTCATCTTGCCGCCGACAGTCATCGGACTATACGCCTTGATTGTCCTCGGGAACAACGGGATCGGCGGATTGTTACCGATTACGATCTTGTTCACGAAACAGGCGAACATCATCGCATCCGCCTTGGCCGCGTTTCCGCTCATCTACCAAACGATTCGTCTCGGTCTTAAACAACTCGATGCGGAATGGTATGAGGCCGGACGCGTGCTCGGTGGGTCAGAGCGCCAACTGTTCACCTACGTGACGATTCCGCTGCTGTTACCTGCGTTGACGAGTGGGTTTGTCCTTGGTTTCGCACGGTCAATCGGCGAGTTTGGGATCACGATGATGATTGCCGGAAATATCCCGGGCGAGACGATGACGCTCGCCACAGCGATTTATATGGCGACAATCAACGGAGATATGACCCAGGCGCTCGTCTGGAGCGGATGGTTGGTTGGTTTGGCGTTTTTAGTCCTCTGGCTGAGTGAACGTTATGGCAAGCGTTCATATTAGTCGATCACGTCGATTTTTTTCACATAAGACCGGTTCGGAGTATTTAAGATACTCGGACCGGTCTTTTTCCAAATGTGGACGTGGTCTCCGACAGTGATTTGCTCGAACGTGGCTTTCACTTGAAACTTGAACCAGCTTACGTCTTCCGGTTCACTTTGTGCGAACAAGGTGTCAGGAGAGAGCGTGGCCTCTTCTGCGGTAATTCCGCTGATGACGAGTGCGGTGCGGTCAGATTCATTTATTTCAATCACATACCCCTCGACATCTGGTTCGGTCGTCGCTCGATTGGCGAAGACGAAACCGATGGAAAAGACGACGAGCATGGCCGCGATGGTGAGGAATAACATGATTTTAAGCGATGATTTCATAAGGGAACGCCTCCTTCGTTCATTATTCTGTCACGTCTCGAATCGCTTATCTGTGAAAAAAGTAACAGTTAAGTCGAGATGTCATCTTTATGATGAAACTATGAAGTCGCTCGGAAAGAGAAGGGGGAACACATATGTCCGATCGTTATTTTTATTCGACCGCCGCAAAGTGGTCGTTCGTAGGATTCACCGTCTTGGTGCTCTCGACATGGATCGCCTCGGCAGGATTTGAGCACGTAGACATGGCGCTGTTCGGCTACTATATCGCCGCCGTCATTTGCATGATTGGGATGGTCGTCCGCTTGACGTTATTTTTTGCACGGCCGGCCACCTCACAAGTATTGAAGCGGAGCCTCAAACAAATGAAGGCAGAAAAGAAACGGGCCGGTAAAGCCGTCGCCACGACAACTGTCAATAACATCGTCTTACAGAAGTTCATCTGGGAACGTGGTTGGTACCGCTGGACCCAACATATGTTGATTGCCTGGGGATGTCTCGGGTCGTTCGCCATCACATTCGGGCTGACGTTCCAATGGATGCGGTTTGATTTGATTGATATCGAGACGTATCAGATTGTCGTCTTTAACATCCCGACCATCAAGATGGCTGCGCACGGGTTGTTCGCGGAGCTCGTCTATAACGGGTTGAACATCACCGCGCTCATGTTGCTCGTCGGCGTGCTCATGGCACTCTATCGCCGAATCAACGACCAGGACGTGAAAGTGACCCAGCGGTTCGAATTTGATATTTTACCGCTCCTCATGTTGCTCATCGTCACTGTCTCGGGGTTGTTGTTGACCGTTTCGTACGTGTTCTTCGGAGGCTTCATCCATCACGAGCTCGCCTTGTTCCATCAATTGACCGTCATCATCTTTTTATGTTACTTCCCGTTCGGTAAACTGTTCCACTTGCCGGTCCGACCGATGGCGGCCAGCGTCCCGATGAACTACCGGGAAGTCGAAGCGGATGAGACCCGTGTCTGCGCCGGGTGCGGGACACGTTATGCGACGGACAATCAAGTCGAGGACGTCCAAGCGATTTTGCAAGCACAGACGATCCAGCTCGGGCTCAGTGACGGGACCCAGCTCTCCGATTACTGCCAACCGTGTCGACGTTCGATGCGTGTGAAGATGCAATTGAACTTGATGAACGGACAGTTACCGACACACCCGGTCGATACGAACACAGGCATGTCGATGCCAGGATTCGGCCGACCGAAGGAGACGAAAGGTGAGGCAAAAGATGAGACACCTGTGCGTTAAGTGCGGCGAACCGACCGGCACGCTTGAAGAGATTGAACAAGTGAAACAATTGCTCGAAGGGTCGGACCAACTCGTAAAAGTCGATGCGGCGCACACGGTCCAAGACCTCTGTCACGGCTGTCGTCGTCGGGCCCGGCTCGATTCGGCGCTCGGACGGCCTGGAAGTGACGGGATGCATTATCCGCTTCAAACGATTAACGGCTATCACGTCAGTGGATTTTCAAAACGAAGAGCGGAAACGTTCTATGGAGGGGAAGACGATGAGTGACTTTTTAACGTCGCCAGAAGTACAGAACTTAATCAAACCAGGCGAAAAATTGATTACAACCCATTGCTGTTACTGTGGCATGCAGTGCGGCATGCATATCCGGGTCGATGAGAAAACCGGGGCCGTCAAAGGCGTTGAACCACGCTACGATTTCCCGGTCAACAAAGGAAAACTTTGTCCGAAAGGCGTCACGGCCTATCAAACGATCGAACATCCGGACCGCATCATGACTCCGCTCATCAAACGGAACGGCAAGTTTGAGAAAGCGACATGGGAAGAAGCACTCGACGTCATCGAAGCAAACTTTAAACGCATTCAACGAGAGCATGGGAAAGATGCGGTGTCCGTCTTCGGCGGCGTCTCGATGACGAATGAAAAATGTTACCTCGTCGGGAAGTATGCGCGGGTCGCACTCGGCACACGGTTCATCGATTACAACGGTCGCTTCTGCATGTCGTCAGCTGCCGGCGGTTTCTTAAAGACACTTGGGATTGACCGCGGAGCGACGCTTCCGTGGACGGAGTTCGAGCACGTCGACACATTCTTTGTCGCCGGTTCGAATATCGCCGAATGTCATCCGACGACGACGCAACATATTTGGAAGGCGAAAGACAAAGGCGCGAAAATCATCGTCGCCGACCCGCGTGAAATTCCGATGGCGCGCGTCGCCGATGTCCATCTCGATTTGAAGCCAGGGACGGATGCGGCGCTTGCGATGGGACTGCTCAACTTTTTAGTCGAACACGATTATGTTGATCAAGCGTACGTGGATGAGCGTTGCGATAACTATGAAGAGTTGAAAGCGTCGGTCCGAGACTGGACGCTCGAACGGACGAGTGAGGTGACCGGTGTCGCCATCGAAAAACTCGAGAAGGCCGGTCATATTTATGGGAAGAGCCCACGTTCGGTCATGTTGTTCGCTCGCGGCGTCGAACAACAGTCAAAAGGCGTCGACAATGTCTCGCTCTATACGTCGATGGCGCTCTTACGAGGCATGATTGGGAAGTTTGCTTCGGGCGTCGCCACGATGACGGGGCAAGGGAACGGGCAGGGTGGACGAGAACATGGACAAAAAGCAGACCTGTTACCAGGCTACCGAAAATTAACTGATCCGAAAGCCATTGAATATGTGAGCGGGGTTTGGGGCATCGATCCTTCCGAGATGCCAAAACCAGGTGTGTCCGCGTTCGAAATGTTCGATGAGATTCAAGCGGGAACGATTCGGGCGATGCACCTCATGTGTTCGAACCCAGCCGTTTCGGCACCGAACCTTCCGTACGTGTGGGACAGTTTCAACAAACTCGATTTCTTCGTCGTTAGTGACTTCTTCATGTCGGAATCTTGTGAGTTCGCTGATGTCGTCTTACCGGCTTGTTCGTGGGCCGAAGACGAAGGGACGACGACAAACTTAGAAGGACGAGTCATTCGGATCCGGAAAGTGCGCGAACCGCTCGGGGATTCGCTTCCAGACTGGGAAATCATGAAGCGGATCGCTGAGCGGATGGGACGCGGACAGTACTTCCCGTATGAGACGGCGCGTGACATCTGGGAAGAGTTCCGCATCGCGACGAAAGGTGGAGCGGCTGACTACTCTGGGATCACATGGGAACGAATCGACGACGAGTATGGTGTCTTTTGGCCATGTCCGTCCGAAGATCATCCCGGCACACCGACGATGTTCAAAGAACGGTTTGGAACGGCGAATGGAAAAGCAAATTTGCCTGTCGTCACATATCGGCCGGCCGGTGAATATGCGAATGAAGAATATCCGGTCACGCTCACGACAGGTCGGGTCGTCTTCCATTACTTATCGGGCAATCAGACGCGCCGTGTCGACTTCTTGAGCACGATGTCAAAACTGCCGTTCGTGGAGATCCATCCGGAGTTAGCATCAAGTTATGGCCTTCAAACGGGCGACAAAGTCGAGCTTCGCACACGTCGCGGGTCGATTGTCGTCGAAGCACGTTTGACGAAGGCGATTCGAAAAGATACGGTCTTCGTCCCTTATCATTGGGGCAAGGAGCTTGCCATCAATCAATTGACGAACCCGTGTCTCGATCCGATGTCACGCATGCCGGAGTTCAAGGTATGTGCGGTACAAATGAAAAAGTTACCGGCCAACACCCCGTTACACATTAATCCGTTGACGGTCCCGCTCGGATCAAGCGTGCCGTTCATGGCGGACCATGCGATTGCGACGAGCTGTCACGTCATGGATGAGGAGGTTCATACGAAATGAATAAGGTCATGTATTTAGAGTTTGAACGTTGTATCGGCTGTCGGGCCTGTCAGGCAGCTTGCCGCGAATGCGGGGACCACGAGGGGCTCGAGCGCAACTATGTGGATTATATCGATTTCTCGGAGAACCGTCAGACGTTCCCGATGATCTGTATGCAGTGTAAAAATCCGGCTTGTGCTCAAGTATGTCCGGCGAATGCGATTCAAATCACGCCAGAGGGCGTCGTGTTATCGGCTTCAGAAGAAAAATGTATCGGCTGCCGGAACTGTACGTTCGCTTGTCCGTTCGGGATTCCGAAGTTCGACTTTGAGAAGAATAAGATGTATAAGTGCGACATGTGTTACGACCGCTCCAAACATGATATCGCGCCGATGTGTGCGTCGGTTTGTCCGTCGGATGCGATTCGCTTCATCGACCATGACGAGATGATGCAACTCCGTCGTCAACGCGTCCAAATGAACATGATCGAAGGGAAAAAGCCTTCGCAAGACGATAAATGGAATTACGTCCCTGAATTCTTTGGCGTCTATTCCGATTGAGATGGAAAGGAAGATGACTTATGTCGAATGAATCAAAAGACCGGGAACGCTTATCCGAACTCGTCGATAACTTGAGTCGGGCCGATGACGTGAAACTGAATCGACGGGCGTTCATCAAATCAACGTTCGGCGCAGGTATCGCACTCGGTCTCGCGACTATCCCGTTCAATATCGCGGCCTTCGTTCGAAGCGAGCCGAGAACCGACCGTCAGTTCATCACGACGGTCGAGGCGCTAGAGCGCGGGAAATCACTCGAATTTGAATATCCGGGTACGGAACCATCGTTGCTCGTTCATTTAAAGAATGGTGAATTCGTCGCCTATAACAACAAATGCACTCATCTGCAGTGCCCAGTGTTTTATGTGGAGGAAGAAGATGTTCTTCTTTGTCCGTGCCATCGTGGTTACTTCGGTGTCGACGGCCAACCACAGGCCGGTCCGCCGCAGCGGGAACTCCCTAAAATCTTGCTTGAAATCGAGAACGGGAAGATTTTTGCGGTCGGAAGAGAGATTCATCATGGGGCGTAACGGTTGGAGTTTAATCGGATTGGTCATATTGCTCGCGACGAACATGATACTCTTGCAATATACAATTGAGAGCTACATGGTGTATGATCACGCCTCGATGCGACTGTATATGATCATCGCCGTCATCAATGTCGGATTGATCGGCTTATTATATCGATATTGGAAAAAAATTGAATATCGTATGAAAGAATAGTCCTCCCCTTGAAACGCTTCCAAATGTTGATTGCGTTTCGAGGGGGTTTGTGTTTAGAATGAAGGCAAGCTTTCATATGGCGCAACGTGTTTTAAGGAAGGTCGGTGGAAATGGCTCATTCAAATAAAGCGATGGTGCTCGAGGAAACAAAAAAATTGGCACATCGAATCATTCATGTCCCAAAAGGCGGTTTTCTGTTCCGAGAACAAGAAGACGCAGCTGAATTTTATATTGTAAAGAGTGGACTGATTCAAATTTCGAAATTGACGGAAAATGGAAAAGAATTGACGTTACGTTGTTTAAGCGCTGAGGCTTGTTGCGGAGAGTTGACGTTATTCGCAATCGAACCAAAATATTTATTTAACGCCAAGGCGTTAGAAGATAGTGAAATTTATGCGGTCAAAATCGAGCGTATTGAAACGATGATTTTGTCGTCGAACCCGGAATTCGTCCGCGAGTTCATGGTCATGATCAACGAACATATGCGGAAACAGCATACGAAATTTAGAGACTTGGTGTTGAACGGGAAAAAAGGAGCGCTCTACTCGACGCTCATTCGTATGGCGAACAGCTATGGGGTGGAAGTCGAAGACGGCATTCTCATCGACTTGAAACTGAAAAACCAAGAGCTCGCCAATTATTGCGGGACATCGCGTGAACGCGTGAATCGCATGTTGAACGAGCTCGCCCAAGAAGGAATTATTTCACTCCCTTCCCGTCAAATCATTATCCATGACCTCGACCGGTTGAAACTGCTCAACCATTGTGAGGACTGTCCGGTCTCGGTCTGTGTCATCGATTGATTACATTATGGCGGCAAGCGATAGCTCGCCTTCAAAATGCTCCAATCCATCGGCCTCGATTGTACAGGCCGATACATAAAACTCGCCATCTTCCATCAACTCATAAGACCGGAGCACGCCTTCGGCTAGCTTGATCCCGTTGGCGCGGACCTCGACGACGACACCTTCCATCGAGCGGACACGCGCTGCGGACAAAAAGTCGAGCCATCGTTTGAAATGGCGATAAACGGTGACCGTGGTCCCGTCCCCTAAGTAACCGATGACTGCCTGTGCGTCATCGATCGTCACGTCATGGTGAGTGTCGATCCGAACGAGCAAGGTGTGCAGCGCTTCTAGTTCTTCTAAAGGACTTTCAAGTGGGAATGTGATATCGAGCCCCGTCTCGGTGAACGCAGCCTCGGCAATCGCGACGCCGAAGACACGGAACACGTGGGCCCCGTCTTGACTGAAGAAATATGGTTGTAGCGCCAAGCGAACTTTGGGCGCACAGTGGATTTGAATGAGATGTGACAAATTAATCCCTCCTCTATTCCTTATCGTAAGGAATCGGGGAGGGTTTTTCTGTGTTCAATGTCACAGAAACAAAAGATAGGCGATTTTGTCACAGATTGATGACAGGGTGAGAAAAAAACTCAAGATGCGAAATAAGTGTGAAAGAAGGCACACTTTTTTAAGAGGACGGTCGATAGGATGGGATTAGGGTACGAATTGAACCGTTAAGAGGAGGAATAGACCATGCAACAATTAGACAAAGGGTCACACGCACTCGCCGAGTGGAAGCCAGAGGATGTGGGATTTTGGGAAGGAACGGGAAAACAAGTCGCCAATCGGAACTTGCTCGTTTCGGTCCCGGCACTGACGCTTGCATTCATCGTCTGGCAAATGTGGTCGGTCGCAGCCGTCCAATTGAATTCGATCGGGTTTAGCTTTACGCAAGGCCAGTTGTTCACGTTGGCCGCACTGCCTGGACTTGTCGGGGCGACGTTGCGCTTTTTCTATACGTTCGCAAACAGTATATTCGGCGGTCGGAACTGGACGATCTTCTCGACATCGATTTTGTTGTTGCCGCTCCTAGGCATCGCCTATGCCGTTCAAAACGTCAATACGCCGTATTGGGTATTCATGATTTTGGCCGCACTTTGCGGACTAGGCGGCGGAAACTTCTCGTCATCAAACGCCAACATCGGCGCGTTTTATCCGAAAGCGAAAAAAGGGACGGCGCTAGGGATTAACGGAGGCATCGGGAACTTGGGCGTCTCGCTCGTCCAATTGATCACACCGCTCGTCATCACGACAAGTATTTTCGGGTTCATCGGCGGGAACGCCCTCGTGACCGAGACCGGCGAAGAGATTTGGCTTCAAAACGCCGCGCTCCTTTGGGTCGTGCCGACCATCATTTTGACGGTCTGCGCATACTTGTTCATGGATAACTTACCGACCGCTCGTCAATCGCTTCGTGAACAGGCGAGCGTGTTTAAAGACAAACATTTTTGGATTCAAACATTGCTCTACACGGCGGCGTTCGGTTCCTTCATTGGATATGCCGCAGCGTTCCCGATGATTTTAAAGTTAAAGTTCCCTGAGTCGGACTTGATGGCGCTCGCCTTCCTTGGTGCATTCCTTGGCGCCTCTTCGCGTCCGTTCGGGGGCTGGATCAGTGATAAGATCGGAGCGGCCAAAGTGACATTGATCGTGTTCGGAATCATGGCGCTCGGTACGATCAGTGTCATCATGGCCATCACGAACAGCAACTTGACGATGTTTTTCATCTCCTTCGTCGTCTTGTTCATCGCAACAGGACTCAACTCTGGAGCGACGTTCGCGATGATTCCCCACGTGTTCGTGGCGACGAAGACACCGGCCGTCGTCGGATTCTCGGCAGCGTTTGCTGCTTACGGCGCATTCTTCATTCCGAAGATGTTCGGTTGGTCGCTCGAGCTCGTCGGTTCGTTCAACGGTGCGTTGTTCGTCATGCTAGGGCTCTATGCGATCTCGATTGCCACCACAATTTATTATTACTTGCGCAGCGGTGCTGAGAAGCCGATTCGCTGACAAATCGACGCAGGGACTGTGAGGGTCCCTGCTGTCGTTGATGGATAGAAAGGATGAACCAAGATGACACCATGGACCGATCGACGGAGACGACCGTTGGAAGACTTACGCATCTCAGTCATTGATAAATGCAACTTTCGTTGCCGATACTGCATGCCGGAAGAAGCGTTCCGCCACCACCAATTTTTAAAACGAGATGAGTTGTTATCGTTTGACGAGATCGAGCGCTTCGTTCGCATCATCGCCCCACACGGCGTGAAAAAAGTGCGTCTGACCGGGGGCGAACCTCTACTCAGGCCGAATCTCGATGAACTGATTCGCCGCCTTCGCGCGGTCACGACCATCGAGACTATCGGGTTGACGACGAACGGCGTCTATTTAGAACGGATGGCGAAAGTGTTGAAGCAAGCTGGGCTCGACCGGGTCAACGTCAGTCTAGACGCCTTATCGGCCGAGACGTTCGGGATGATGAACGGACGCGGCACGTCGCCCGAGACGGTATTACGAGGAATCGATGAGGCGAAACGGCAAGGGCTCGAAGTGAAAGTGAACATGGTCGTCCGAAAAGGCTGGAACGATCATGAAGTCGCCTCGATGGCCGCTTATTTCAAAGAACGGAACATCACACTCCGTTACATCGAGTTCATGGATGTCGGCACGGCGAATGAATGGAACGTCGAACATGTCGTGTCGTCTGAATCGATTCTTGAGGTGTTGAAACAACGAAATGGATTACTTGAACCGCTTGCACCCGAAACACTAGGAGAAGTCGCGCAACGTTACCGTTACACGGATGGGGCGCAAGTCGGCTTCATCTCTTCGGTCAGCCAACCGTTCTGCGGAACGTGTACGCGAGGTCGCCTATCGAGTGACGGCAAATGGTACACGTGCCTGTTCGCAGAAGACGGGACCGATATCCGTGAATTGCTCCGCAGTGGGGCGAGCGATGAATTGATTGCCATGACACTAAAAATGGTATGGGAAGTACGGGACGACCGCTATTCGGAAGAACGGTCGCGAACTGGGAGTCGGACGCGAAACCGAATTGAAATGAGTTATATCGGAGGATGAAGACGATGCAAGCACACAACCATGTACATCAAAACACACAGCGTGTCCGGGCAGCGATTTTGACGATCTCGGATACGCGAACACTCGATACGGACGTGTCTGGCGAACATATTTGTACGCTATTAAAAGAAGAAGCACATACGGTCACATACCGTGAGATCACGAAAGATGACTCATTTGAAATCGAAGCGGCCGTCAGACGAATGGTCGCTGAGAAGATGGACGTCATCTTGACGACCGGGGGAACGGGCATCACGAAACGGGACGTCACCATTGAGACGATTCGACCGCTGCTTGACCGAGAAATGGTCGGCTTCGGCGAGTTGTTCCGTTATGTCAGCTTCACGGAAGATATCGGACCGGCGGCGATGTTGTCGCGAGCTTTAGCAGGACGCATCGGGGATACGATCATCTTTTCGATGCCAGGGTCGCGAGGCGCCGTCGACTTGGCGATGACTCGCTTGATTCTCCCTGAGCTCTCCCATATCGTCTGGGAAGCGACGCGATGATCGGCATCGTTTTGGCAGGCGGAAAATCGCGCCGGTTCGGATCCCCTAAATGGCAAGCCTGTTATGAGGACATCTCGTTTGAAGAGCGGGCGCGACAGACACTCGCTACAACGACGACTTCCCAATGGAGCGTCGTACCGGCCGGACAGTCGATGACCTCATATCAACTTGAAGATGACATGGAATGGCGCGGCATGGGACCGCTCGCTGGCATCATCACCGTCATGCGGCACGTCCCGTCTGATTGGTATGCCGTCTGTGCGTGTGATACGCCCTTGTTGCCGCCGACCGTTTACGAACGGCTTGCGACGGAACGCGGGAAGCAGCCGGTTGTCGCCTACGCAGATAATCGAATCCATCCGCTCATCGCCTTGTATCCCCGCTCGATACTGTTCCAGTTCGAAGCCGCTTTACGTCGAGGCGAACGGGCGGTCATGCCTCACTTGACAGAGGCGACAATCGTCTCGTTTGCTGAACGGGACTGGTTTAAAAATGTGAACACACCGAGTGATTATGAAGAATTGCTAGGAAAGGAAGTGGAGTAATGGAAAAGATGTCGACGCTATTTCGTAAGCCGCTCGCCGTTGACGAGGCGGTCATCCGTGTCCAAGAAGCGACGGGGAAAGGTCGGACGGAAACGGTACCGTTGTATCGAGCGAACGGCCGGATTTTAGCGATGGATCTCACTGCGACGCATGACGTTCCAGCATTTAATAAATCTCCGTATGACGGTTTTGCTGTCCAGTCCGCGGATTTGTTGAGAGCGAGCCGCGATGAACCGGTGACATTACCCATTCAATACGTTCAGGGAGCCGGACACGTCGGAGAACCGCTCCGCGCCGGCGAGGCGATTCGCATCATGACCGGGGCAAAAATTCCAGACGGAGTCGATGCGGTCGTCATGCTCGAGCTCGCACAAGCGGATGAACGAGTCGTGACGTTCAAGCGACCGGCCCGCGATGCCAATATTTCCTATCGTGGGGAAGATATGACGGCGGGGACGAATATCGTTGACCGAGGCACCCGCATTAATCCGGGCGTCATCGCCTTGCTCGCTACGTTCGGGTATGAGCAGGTCGACGTATACGTAAAACCGCACATCACCGTGTTTGCGACCGGTGATGAGCTCGTTGAACCGGGACAGAAAAAAACCGATGGGCAAATCTATAATTCGAATGCATATATGATTCTCGCTCAAATCGAGGCACTCGGTGGCGCGGCGACATATGGCGGTATCTTGCCGGATACGTTCGCTTCGACAAAGCGGGCGATTGACGAGGCACTTCGGACGAGTGATGCCGTCGTCACGACAGGCGGGGTATCGGTCGGAGATTTTGATTATTTACCGGATGTATATGAGGCGCTCGGGGCGACGGTGCTGTTTAATAAAGTTGGGATGCGGCCAGGGTCCGTCACGACGGTCGCGCACGTCGAACATCGGTTGTTGTTTGGATTATCCGGGAATCCGTCGGCGTGTTTTGTCGGAACGGAACTGTTTGTCGGCACGTATATGAAGACGTTATTCGGGCAAGCGGAGCGACCTGTCATCCAGGCGGAACTTGGTGTCGATTTCCCGAAAACGAATCCGTTCGACCGGTTCGTGCGTGGACATGTGACGATTGATGCGACCGGGCAGACGGTGGTTCATCCGAGCGGGAAAGACAAGTCGGGCATCGTCTCCTCACTCGCGACGTGTAACGCGTTGATTCATCTGCCAGGCGGAACGAGAGGGTTTCAAAAAGGGGACTCGGTGCGATGTCGAATCATCGATCAGCTTTGATTTTACAAGTGGTCGGCTATCAAAATAGCGGTAAAACATCGTTCGTTTCTGAGCTGACAGCACGCTTGTCGGCGACGGGGCTCTGTGTCGGTGTCATCAAACACCACGGTCACGGAGGGACGTTCGACTTGCCGATGACGGACTCGCATCGTCACGCGTTGGCTGGTGCCGTGCTATCGAGTGTGATCGGTGAAGACGGGACGTTAATCGAGTGGCAAGCGGTCGACACGTTTGAGTTGCTCCTCAACTGGTACGAGGCGCACGTCGACATCGTGATCATCGAGGGATACAAACGGAAAGATTATCCGAAAGTGGTGCTCGTGCGAGACGGGCATGAACAACCGGTCGATGTGACGAACGTGATCGCGCGCGGAGATTCCGTGGCAGACAAGGACCGGTTGATGCGTTTAGTGGAAAGGTGGATGGAGAATGAAATGGTATCAAGTGAATGAACATCCGCTCGAACCGATGGCGCTTTACGAAACGGTCCGGCATCGAAACGTCGGGGCGGTCGTGCTGTTTATCGGGACGGTGCGAGAAATGACGGGTTCCAAACAGACTGAGCTCTTGGAGTATGAATCATACGTACCGATGGCCGAGAAGATGCTCGAACAAATCGCGAAAGAAGTGGCGGAACGTTGGCCTGGTGCGTTGACGGCGATCCATCACCGGATTGGACGACTCGATATCATGGAAGAAGCGGTCGTCATCGCGACGAGTTCTTCCCATCGCGCCGACGCATACGAGGCGAATCGTTACGCCATCGAACGGATTAAAGAAATTGTCCCAATTTGGAAACGGGAGCATTGGACCGACGGCACGAAATGGATGGGTGATCAAAAAGAACAACACCCAGGACGCCCGGAAGGAGTGACGTACACATGATTGAGGTATTATGTTTTGCCCACGTGGCAGAAGAGTTGGCGGTCCGGTCCTATACCGTTTCGGCTCCACAAACAATCGCCGCCTTGCGAGCGGATTTGGCCGAGCGGGGCGTGTCGGGAGCGGGACGTCTCATGTTCGCGGTCAATGAGCGCTATGAGACGGACGAATATACGGTTGCAGACGGAGACACGGTCGCCGTCATTCCAATGGTGAGCGGAGGATAAACGATGGAACTGACACACATGAACGACCAAGGGCGGGCGCGGATGGTCGATGTCTCGGATAAACCGGAAACGACACGGACAGCTCGGGCCCGCACATCAGTTGAATTGAGCAGTGAACTGAAACAGCTCATCACGGATGGTGACCTTGCGAAAGGCGACGTGCTTGCTGTCGCCCAAGTGGCCGGGATTATGGCCGCCAAAGAGACGAGCCGCATCATCCCGATGTGTCACCCGCTCGCCTTGAAAAAAGTCGATTTAACATTCGAATGGGACGAGACACAGCTCATCATCGAGTCGTTCGTGAAGACGAAAGGTGATACCGGTGTTGAGATGGAAGCGTTGACGGCCGCATCGGTCGCAGCGTTGACCGTATACGATATGACGAAAGCGGTCGATAAAGGCATCGTCATCGGGCCGACATACTTGCTTGAGAAACAAGGCGGGAAGTCAGGGGACTACGTCCGATGACACATGTTCCGGAACGTTACGCGCGGCAGGCCCGGTTCCACGGTATCGGTGGGGACGGGCAAGAACGTCTGATGGTGAAACGAGTGCTCGTCGTCGGTCTCGGTGCGCTCGGAGCGGCCGTGAGCGATCAACTTGTTCGGGCCGGCGTCTCACTTATCCTCGTCGACCGCGACTATGTAGAGGTGACGAACTTACAACGACAGACGCTCTATACGGAACAGGACGCACGTGCCGAGACGCCGAAAGCGGTCGCGGCGCTCGAACGCCTGCGGACCATCAACTCAGACGTTGAGTTGGACGCGCAGATCGCCGACGTATCGTGGGATTGGCTTCGGCCTTTGCCGCCCGTTGATCTCGTCTTGGACGCGACCGATAACGTCGAGACACGTCTTCTATTGAACGATTTCGCACTCGAGCGCGGCATTCCGTTCTTGTTTGCCTCTTGTGTCGGGGCATACGGCATGAACTACACGGTGATGCCGGAAGAAGCGCCGTGTCTTCGTTGTCTCATGCGTCATTTGCCGTTAGCCGGACAGACGTGCGCGACAGCGGGGGTGGTGGCTCCCATCGTGCAACATGTGGCGAGTCGTCAAGCCGTCGAGGCGTTGAAATATTTGACCGGGCGTCATGAACAAATGGAACGTCGACTGTTGATTGAAGACATGTGGGAGAATCAGTCACAGCGGCTCGATGTCGCACGGCTCGTCGACGTGTCTTGCCCGTCTTGTCAGGCCCATGACTACCCGAGTCTTGTTTCAAGTCGACAGCAGACAGCGCTCCTATGTGGTCGCGATGTCGTCCAAGTCCGTCGCTCCATCGAAGGGCTTGACCCGATTGCGCATCAACTCGAGCGGGCGGACATCACCGTGAAGCAGACCCCGTTCACGTTAGAATGGCGATGGCGGAATCATCGGATGCTCTTGTTCAAAGACGGAAGGGTTCTCGTCCATGGCGTTGACGATGCGCATGTCGCGGTCGCGATGGTCGATGAATGTCTTGGTACGTAATTCATCGCATCATAGAGCTTGTTTCTCCCTAAAAAAATACAAAATGATACAACAATTTCTGCGACACGTCATCAGCGTGAAGTCGGAACGGGTTACTTCGATGAAGTCTCGCTCGTCATCTCAGGTGGGCAATCATCAACGACTGCACTGGCTGGGTCGACAGAAGCAGAGCAGTTCACAAATTGATCATATTTTGGAGACGCCAACTTGTTGGTGTCTCTTTCTTTATGTGAAAGTATGTGAGATAGATTGATGAATATGTGAAAAAAAGATGAACCAAAGTTCATTTTCACTTCTCCAATTCGACGAATAGTTGTCACAAATAGTAAGAATAAACCGTTTCCATTCCTTGTATACTCAATCTGTTCACAAGTTGGACACAATGATAAAGGGGGAAGCATCATGCAAGGGGAACGATTGAATAAACGCAACGCTTGGTATCAAGCGGTATGGCGTTGGCACTTTTATGCAGGTCTCATATTTGCACCAATTTTTATTATCCTGGCTGTGACAGGAAGCATTTATTTATTTGAACCGCAAATAACGAAGATGCAATACAAAGACATGATGACGGCAACTTTCACGGAAGAACAGCCGATTGAAGTCCAAAAAGAATCATTCATGACGGAATATCCGGATGCGATGATCACATCGATTCGTTTGCCGGATGAAGGCGAATCGACTCGAATCGGTTGGATGAACAAAGACGAGATGATGTATACATATATTCATCCGGAAACTACAGAAGTTTTAGGAACGCGGTCTGCTGAAGGTAGCATGGATTTATTAGTTGTGATTCATGGCACACTATTAGGTGGTCAAATCGGGAACTGGGTCGTCGAACTCGCGGCGTCCTGGGCAATCATTCTTCTTATTACGGGGACATTCTTGTTTTGGCCGCGTGGTAAGAATCCGCTTCGGATGCTTATGCCGAAGCTTGGGAAAGGACGACAGTGGTGGAAGCAGATGCACGGTAGCGTCGCTTTGTGGTCATCGCTAGGCCTCGTACTCATTATCAGTTCAGGGTTGGCTTGGTCATCCGTTTCGGGTGCGATGTTGCAGTGGGTTTCCTCGTCGACAAACACGGGAGCACCGATGTATGCCTATGCGTTTGGCGCCAAGCCAGAATCGACCGTGACGACAAAAGAGGTGGCAGAAGACGTACCTTGGGCGACCCAAGCAGATCTCGTTCCAACGTCTTCTCCAAGTACGCTGTTGCCGATTGATTTAAATCAGGTGGTGAACAAGTCCACGATTGATCGACCGTACACAATCTCGCTTCCGGAAGGCGAAACAGGCGTCTATACTGTCACATCGGCAGCAGGTCATCCATTTAAAGAATCGACGGTGAACTTAGATCAATATAGTGGTGAAACACTCAGCTCTGTGACATACGCAGATTACGGGATTCTCGGAAAACTGATTACGGTTGGAATCGCGTTCCATGAAGGTCGCCTGTTCGGTTTACTCAATCAATTGGTCGGTGTCGCGCTTTGTCTAGGTCTCATTTTCGTGGTCATCAGCTCGTTCATGATGTGGCGCAAACGAAAAGTCGGATCCATTGAACAGATGAAGCGGTTTGAGGACGAACGCATTAAACGAATCGTCGGTATCTTGATTTTACTTCTAGGTGTGACATTACCGCTCGCAGGAATCAGTATTCTTGTCGTTCTCCTATTTGATTGGTTGATTGGTCGCCGGAAGTTGAAAGCGGAGGTGGCAGCATGAAACGATTTAAAGCAGTCATTCCTGTCATCCTAGCGACAATTTGGTTAAGCGCGTGTCAACTTCAACCAGTAGAACGCACCATTGATCCGATTGGGATTCAACTGATCGTACCTGAACGTGTAGAAGTTGGCTCGACGACGCTTGCGATGAAAGTATCGAATGATGAACGTGTGACGGAAAGCCATATTCAAGTCACGCCTTACGATTCGGAAGAGACCCGGACGTATGAGGTGACAGAACAGGATGGCTATCTCGTGACGAGCGTGAAACTCGATCAGGGAATCTACCAAGTGAACGGCATGGTCCATGAAGGGCAGAAGGTCTATACGCCGTCCGCATGGATGATTGTCGGTGATGTACCGCAAGACCAAATCGACCAATTGCAGCAACCAATCGTTCACTCACACGACCATGGTGGTGAACATCAGCATTAAAAAAGTAACCGTTGCGTATGCAGCGGTTACTTTCGTTTAAGACGTATCCCGATCTCTCCAATGAGAACGGCAATGCCCATAAATCCGGCACCGAGGATGGCCATTTGATTCTGGTTGGCGACCCCGATTCCGTTCTCGAATTGATAAATCTCACGTGTTAAGAATTGGATCGGCTCACCGGATGTGAGTGCTTGTTCATAACCGAGCCAAATCAAAATCGAGAATGTGGCAATTGAAACCAAAAGTCCGATGAATGCGGTAGTACTGACACGGATTACGGTTCGAGTCATAGCGTTTCCTCTTTTCCTATTTGTATACGATACGTCACAAGCTGAGGAAAAGATTCACGAGGCAATCATTTCGGAATGGTCAACACTTGTCCGACATAGATGGAGTTGACGTTTGTGATGTTATTGGCGGCTGCGATTTTTGCGACGGTCGTATTGTACATCGTCGCAATCTTGTAGAGTGTGTCGCCCGATTTCACCGTATATTTCACAGTCGTCGTAGGTGGTGTAACGGTCGTTCCTGGAATGATGAGCACTTGTCCGACATAGATGGAGTTGACGTTTGTGATGTTATTGGCGGCTGCGATTTTTGCGACGGTCGTATTGTACATCGTCGCAATCTTGTAGAGTGTGTCGCCCGATTTCACAGTGTATTTCACGGTCGTCGTAGGTGGTGTAACGGTCGTTCCTGGAATGATGAGCACTTGTCCTACATAAATCAAGCTGTAGTTCGTAATGTTGTTGGCGGCAGCAAGCGCCGAGACGGTGACTCCGTATGTCCGTGCGATACTGTACAACGTATCACCTGACTTCACGGTATACGTTTTGTTCGTCGATGTGTTTTGATATGCAAGTAATTGTGAGACCGTGACAAATTTGTACCCTTTTGCTTTGAGTTGTGAAATCATCGTTGGGAGTGCGAGCGGTGTACCTGGGGCCCCGGCTCCGGTATGCATCAAGACGATTGAACCCGGTTTGATGTTAGTCTGAACTTTCGTGTTGATTTGGCTCGCGGTCAACCCTTTCCAGTCAATCGTATCAATGTTCCATTGAATCGTGTATCCGTATCCTGCAGCCCCGACACCGCTCAATACGGTACTATTCACTGCACCAAACGGGGCTCTGAAAATCGGTTTTGTCGTTTTTCCGGTCAACGATTTAATCAAAGTTTCCGTGCGGTCGAGTTCGGATTTCATCTGCGTGGCAGTCAGTTTGGTGAAGTCAGGGTGTGTATACGAGTGATTTCCGAGTTGATGTCCTTTTGCGGCGATATTTTTAATGTACTGTGGATGGTTATTTGCGCCCGACCCCGTTAAAAAGAAAGTGGCTTTGACATTGTTTTTTGCTAAAATGTCTAAAATCTTGTTCGTGTTCGCCCCGTCTGCCCCGTCATCGAACGTCAATGCGACGACCTTGCTCGTCGTGTTCACGCTCGTGACAAATTTTGAAGCGGCGGCACTGACGGAAATCGATTGTGTGATCACCATCGCCAATAAGATGAACAGTGCCATCGCCCCACGAATGACCTTACGTTTCATCTGAATTCGCCTCCATTCATGATGTAACTCTCTTGATGTTAAGACTTTCCAAATGATTGACCTTGATATATTTTATATACCCCTTTTTAGAAATGATGGACTAAAATTCGGAAATGTACTCAATAAATTTTGATTCAACTATATGTGTGAAATTTGTGAGAATGTATCGTGGGATATATCACAGAATGCTCACACTCTTTTTGGAAAGAGATGGTATCATGAACAATGTGTGAAAGATGTAAGCGATTTATAAGGAGGACTTATGATGAAAAAGATGATGACACGGTTTGGGGTCGTGTTTGGACTCATCGGGTTATTCGTACTCGGTGCGTGTGGTACGGAGAAAGAAGCGGAGAGCGCGGCTGTTCCACAGTCAATGGAACCGGTCGAGGCAGAGTTGACGGTAGAGGCAACGGCTGAAAAGGGAGAGGCGGTACCTTTATCAGTAACAGTCACGCAAGATGGTCAACCTGTAGACGATGCGGATGAAATCAAGTTCGAAGTATGGAAGAATGGTGCGAAGGAAGAAAGTGAGATGATCAAGGCGTCACTCACGAAAGACGGTGTCTATGAAGCGGAGACGACGTTCGCGGAAGAAGCGGTCTATACGGTTCAGGTTCACGTGACAGCGCGTTCGATGCACACCATGCCGACGACAAACGTGACGGTTGGACATCCAGAAACGGCTGCTGAAGCAGAAGAAGAGAGTGAGCATCATCACCACGCTGGAGCGGATATCACGCTTGACCCGAAAGAGGCGACAGCAGGGGAAGAACAACCATTCATGGTACACGTCATGATTGAAGACGAGATGCTCGCTGGAGCGGACGTACAGCTCGAAATCTTCCAAGATGGGGCAGAGAAGCATGAATGGGTGAAGTTGGAGGAAGCAGATGCTGGGATGTATAAAGGTGCACACACTTTTGCTGAATCAGGCGCATACAACGTTCAAGTCCATGTCACGAAAGGTCATGACATTCATGAGCACGTGATGGAAACGGTAAACGTTAAATAAAAAATCGGCTCGCGTTTGAGCCGATTTTTTATTATGCATTTTGGTAAAGGGATTCAACTTGTTGTTGAAGCGCCTCGTTCTCCAAGTACTCATCGTATGTTGCTTCTTTATCCACGATGCCATTCGGTGTCACTTCAATGATGCGTGTCGCAATCGTCGAGATGAGCTGATGGTCATGTGAGCTGAAGAGGAGTACGCCTTTGAACGACTCGAGACCGTTGTTAAGTGCTGTGATCGATTCGAGGTCCAAGTGGTTCGTCGGATCGTCGAGGACGAGCACGTTCGAATTTGAAAGCATCATCTTCGAGAGCATGCAACGTACTTTTTCTCCCCCTGAGAGTACAGACGCCTTCTTCATGACTTCTTCACCTGAGAAGAGCATGCGGCCGAGGAATCCACGAAGGAACGTGTCTGACTCATCGGCAGGCGAGAACTGGCGCAACCAGTCAAGGATGCTCTTTTCTGAGCCCTCGAAGTATTCTGAGTTGTCTTTCGGGAAGTATGACTGAGTCGTCGTTACGCCCCATTTGACTGATCCTGTGTCTGGCTCCATCTCACCCATGAGGATTTTGAAGAGTGTCGTGATGGCAACGTCCGAACGACCGACAAACGCGACTTTGTCCGTCTTGTTGAGTGAGAACGTGACGTTATCGAGCACTTTCACGCCGTCAATCGTCTTCGAAACGTTGTCGACATAGAGAACATCGTTTCCGATTTCGCGCTCCATCGTAAATCCAACGAACGGATAACGACGTGACGACGGACGGATGTCATCAAGTGTGATCTTATCGAGCAACTTCTTACGTGACGTCGCTTGACGCGCTTTCGATGCGTTCGAGCTGAAACGTGCGATGAAGTTTTGAAGTTCTTTGATTTTCTCTTCTTTTTTCTTGTTCTGGTCTGCCGCCATACGTGTAGCAAGTTGGCTAGACTCATACCAGAAGTCGTAGTTCCCAACATACAATTGGATTTTTCCGAAGTCGAGGTCGGCCATGTGCGTACAGACTTTGTTCAAGAAGTGACGGTCGTGGGAAACGACGATGACTGTGTTTTCAAAGTTGATTAAGAATTCTTCTAACCATTGAATCGCTTTTAGGTCAAGTCCGTTGGTCGGCTCGTCTAAGAGGAGGATATCTGGCTTACCGAAGAGCGCTTGGGCAAGAAGGACTTTGACTTTCTCCCCACCTGTGAGTTCGCTCATTTGTTTCTGGTGGAGCGCTTCAGAGATTCCGAGACCTTGAAGGACCATCGACGCTTCCGACTCGGCTTCCCAACCGTTCAACTCAGCGAATTCACCTTCGAGTTCAGCTGCGCGCATGCCGTCTTCATCTGAGAAGTCTTCTTTCATATAGATGGCGTCTTTTTCCTTCATTACTTTGTAGAGACGCTCGTGACCCATAATGACGGTCTCGAGAACCGCACTGTCTTCATACGCGTAGTGGTCCTGCTTGAGGACAGCGAGACGTTCGCCTGGTGTGATGCTGACATCACCCGTCGTCGTATCTTGTTCACCTGATAAAATCTTTAAGAATGTCGATTTTCCGGCACCGTTCGCACCGATCAATCCGTAACAGTTGCCTGGCGTGAACTTGATGTTCACCTCTTCAAACAACTTGCGACCGCCAAATTGTAGGCTGACGTTATTTACTGTAATCATGTATGGTATCCCTCGTTTTTCTGATTAGTTTACGACGTGTATTGTATCACGTTTTTGAAAAACGCGCAGTCGCGTAAAAAGTGGAAGTGAAAAATGACTCTATTCGGTAATTCCCAACATATCATATGTTTAGTAAAAACATAACGTCTCACTTAATACATTTGGTTACTTGAAGTGAGACGTTGTGTCAAAGCAACGAAGTAAACGAATTCCTTCAGGGGAAATAGTGCAGTTCAGTTGCCATATTTCTAATCCGGAAGGTATCGCATCGTTAATCAATTGACGAATTAGATGGTCTTTTTTTCGGTTGGAATTACCGGTATAAATTGGTGCGTCATATAAAAAAACATATAAGAGGACTGCTCTTCCGGTTTGGGGTAGAGTGGAAATCAGAGCGTGGAGATGACGAATCAACCGTTCTGTCTCGATGGGTCGTTTCAATCGTCTACGTTTAAAGTGTGGGAGAGGAATAGTGAGTAGTTCGCTGAGCGGAGCCTTCACTTCCATGAAGATTCCATCAATCTGAAAATCGATTCGTGCACCGCCAATTACTATTTCACGTTTGATTCCCCTCGGGGTTGAGAAAGCATCAAGCTGGTTCTCGAGTAAGAAAGCTTCAACATAGTCGTTGACACGACCTTGATTGATTCCAATCCATTGTTCACCATCGACTGAAATGGCTTCGACTGTAAAGTGAGTTTTACGATTCGAGTCATAGGTTTCTGAGACGAGGCAGGGGATGTTTTCAAATATAATATCTCCAATCCTTCCTGTTACAGGACAATGGCAAGGCGCGAGCAAATCATCAACGAGTACGTCCATGACAAAGCGATTACGTCTGTTTACAATTATCGCTTTTTTCAAAGGTTCTTCAAATAAAATCATTGCCACTTTTACGTGAAATGACGGTATTCAACTCAAATGCTACATTTCCTGCGAGTGCGCGTGAAATCATACATTGATCTTTCGCTTTTTTCGCGATGCGCTCGACAAGCGTGATGTCTCGGTCGGTCATCTCTGTAGGTACATGAATCGTTGTCGCATAGCGAATCGTCTCGTAAGTGAAGATGCCGTTCGTCACATCGACGATGCCCTCTGCATTAATCGTGATACCACGATGAGTCAGGTCACTCCGTCCAAGTACGGCTGCGAGGGTGATGATATAACACGTTGCCGCTGCCCCGAGGAGCATCTCATCCGGATTCGTTCCGACTCCCGGACCGTCCATTTCGGGTGGGATTGAAATCTGTGTCTTTAATCGCTCGGCCGTGAGGGTGCCGACGTCATTTCGTCCGCCATCCCAACCGAGGTTCATGCTAAATGTATGTTTCATCAAAAATCGCCTCCAATGTCTCTAGTGTAAAAGAGAACGATTGGAGGCGCATGTGTTATGCTTGTGCGCGCTTCGCGAATGTGCGAAGTGTTTCGATGATGACCGTTGTCGCTTTTTCCATATTGTTCACAGAGATATATTCGAACTTCCCGTGATAGTTCTCTCCACCTGTGAAGATGTTCGGTGTTGGAAGACCCATGTAAGAAAGTTGCGATCCGTCTGTGCCACCACGAATCGGTTCGATTTTCGGTTCGATGCCAAGGCCGCGCATGACATCAGCGACGGTATCGACGATGTGTTTGACTGGTTCGATTTTCTCGGCCATGTTGTAATACTGGTCTTCCATTTGGAGTTCAATCCGTGCTTCCCCGTATTTTTGTTTCCATTCGAGGACAAGCTTCTCCATCAACGCTTTACGCGCTTCAAACTTCTGTTTGTCGTGATCGCGGATGATGTATTGAAGCGTCGTCTTCTCGACGTCCCCAGTGAAGCCGTTCAAATGGAAGAATCCTTCATAATTGCTCGTCCGTTCTGGTGCCTCATCAGCAGGTAACCGATTTTGGAACGCCATCGCGAGCTTCATCGAGTTCACCATCTTATTTTTCGCGCTACCTGGGTGTACGTTCGTTCCGTGGAAGGTGATGGTCGCACCGGCTGCGTTGAAGCTCTCATACTGCAACTCTCCGAGTGGTCCGCCGTCCATCGTATAAGCGAAGTCTGCATTGAATCGGGCGACATCGAATTTATGTGGTCCACGGCCGATTTCTTCATCTGGTGTGAAGGCGATGCGAACCGTCCCGTGTGGAATCTCAGGATGGGCCAATAAGTATTCAACGGCTGTAACGATTTCAGCAATCCCTGCCTTATCATCCGCACCAAGGAGTGTCGTACCATCCGTTGTCATGAGCGTATGCCCGACATACCCATCAAGTTCTGGGAAGTCTTTTGGTGATAAGACGACATTCAATGACTCGTTCAAGACGATGTCGCCACCTTCATAATGCTCGACGAGTTGAGGGGACACGTTCGTTCCTGTGAAGTCGGTCGCTGTATCCACATGAGCGAGGAATCCGATTGTCGGGACGTCATAATCGACGTTACTTGGAAGTGTGGCGAAGAGATAGCCGTATTCGTCCGTCTCAACGTCTGTCAGTCCGAGATCTTTCAATTCTTTCTCCAAATGGCGAATCAAATCCCATTGTTTGGCCGTCGATGGTGTTGTCGCACTTGTGAAATCCGACTGTGTATCAATCTTCGCGTACGTCATTAAGCGTTCAATTAATTTTGCTTGCATGGATTGCCCTCCTATAATAAGTTTCATCTTCATTAGTTTATCACGCGCAATCGAAGTCGAAACAAAAAAGTCGCGCCCATCGATGGACGCGACCTGTTCAAAAGAGAAACGGATATAGAATCGGCAAGATAAACGAGGTGAAGATTGCGGTCAATCCCATTGCGGCACCACCTGTTGCACCGGACAACGGATGTTCCGTTGCCGCCTGAGCGGTCCCGATTCCATGACTGATTGTCCCGAGTGTGAGTCCACGCGTGAACGGGTCGTCCATACGGATCCATGTCAAGAGTACCGGTCCAAGCATCGCCCCTAAAATACCGCAGGCAACAGCAATCGAGGCGGCAAGTGTCGCATCTCCTTCTAGCTGTCGAGCCAACTCAAGGGCAATCGGAGACGTCGCTGATTTGACCGATAGCGCAATCAATACGTTTTCGGTAAACGAAAACAGTTTGCCGAAAAGTACAGCCACAAAAATCGTAGAGAGTGACCCGAGTACGATGGCACTCAGGGCCCGTTTTGCCCGGGCGAGTAGTACGGGTAAGTTGCGATAGAGTGGTAACCCGAGGGCGACCGTCGCCGGACCAAGTAAGATGGTGATGATGTCGGTGGCTGGTTTATACGTATCATAGGACTGTCCTGTCACGAGTAACAGAAGAATCAAAATTGCTGTACTTAAGAAGACGACATTGGTGAACGGAGATGCCCACTTCATGGAAAGTCGACGACTGAGCGAATACACGAGAATCGTCAATCCAATCCAAACGTATGTCATGATATCTCACCTTCTCTCCCGGAAACAAACGCCGTCACGACCATCCCGACCGCCATGCTGGCGAGTAACGTGATGAGGAGCGGGATGCCGGCAGCTTTTAACAACGTTCCGTATGCCATAAGACCGACGGCGATCGGGATGAAGAAGAAGGCGAGGTGCTTCGTTAAATATCCGGCACTGTCCTCAATCCATTCCACGCGAATGACTTTTGTCAACAAGAGGATGAGCAACAGTACCATGCCGATGACGCTGCCCGGTACTTTCCAAGCGAACGTTTCGACCATCCAATTGCCGAGCGTGCTCAGTCCGAATAAAAGAGCGAGCCCAATCATCCATTTTAATAATTTCATATACATGACTTCCTTTCACGTCATTCAAAACGTATGAATCTTCTCAAATTCAACGAGAGAGGTCAAGAAAAGGGTATGATACGTTTATTCTACTTGATGAAGAGGAGGAAGATAGCGCGATGGAAGAAAAGGGGACACTTTATTTTTTATGTGGAAAAATGGGGGCTGGAAAATCAACGATGGCCAAGCAAATGGCTGCTGAACAACGAGCGGTTCTCTTATCTGAAGATGAATGGTTATCTACGTTATATCCGAATCAAATTCATACGTTTGAGGACTATCAAAAGCATGCTAGGCTACTGAAGCCACTAATTGAATCTCATGTCCAACAGTTGCTGCGACTCGGGATGCATGTAGTGATGGATTTCCCGGCAAATACAAAATCGTCACGATCTTGGTTTTTACAATTGTCAGAACATGCTGGGGCGAATCACCGTCTGATTTATCTCAACCGAAGTGATGAACAATGTCTTCGACAGATTCAGAAACGTCGCATCTCGGAACCGGAACGAGCCGCATTTGATACCGAAGAAATCTTTCATCATGTGACTTCATTTTTTGAAGCGCCAGATGATACGGAACACCTACATATCATTGAAAAATAAAACATGCGTAGCGGATACACCGCTACGCATGTTTTAGGCTTATGCTTGTTTTTTCTTACGGAATTGTGCGAAGAACTCATAGACGATTGGTACGATGAGCAACGTGAGAAGCGTCGAACTTGTAAGTCCGCCGATCACGGTGACGCCGAGACCTTTCGAGATGAGTGCCCCACCCTCGAGACCGAGTGCGAGCGGTGCGAGTGCACCGATTGTCGCGAGTGCGGTCATCAAGATTGGGCGAAGGCGTGTGACTGCTGCCTCAAGTAACGCTTCACGTGTTGATAAACCAGCTTCTTCTTTATGAATGACGCGGTCAATCAAAACGATGGCGTTCGTGACGACAATCCCGATCAACATGAGTGCCCCGATCAAGGCAGAAACCGAAATCGTTTCACCCGTGATGAGGAGGGCGACAAGTCCCCCGATAATCGCATACGGGAGTGAGAACAACACGACGAATGGTGTGAGTGCCCCTCCGAATGTGATGACGAGAACCAAGTAGACGATGGCGATTGCGGCAAGCATCGCAAGACCGAGCTGTGTGAACGATTCTTGAATCTGTTCCGTTACACCGCCGACATCATACGATACGCCAGACGGAAGCTCAATCTCTGAAACGCGTTCTTCAATCGCAGCAGACGCTTCTGTCGCTTTATCTGTGCTGAGTTCAACACTTACTTGTGCGAGCAGCTTTCCGTCACGCTCGACGAGTGTGTCCGGTGTTGTGCCTTCTTCGATTTCAATGAAGTCTGAAATCGGGCGTGGACCGAACGGTGTCGTGATTTCTTGTGCTTGCAGGTCATCGACACTGTCATATGTCACTTGCTCGTTCGGGATGACGACGTCTAACTGTTTGTCATCCACTGTCACGCTCGCAAGTGGACTTTCCGGTGCCTGGAACTGACTGATGACTTGCGCGATTTGACCTGCAGATACACCGGCTTCTGCAGCGGCCTGTTGGTCGACGTTGAACGTGTATTGTACGTAAGACTCACGTAAGTCAGATGTCGCTTGACGGACATAATCCGTCTCTTCTTCAATCGTCTCGATGAAAGTCGGCACGATCGCTTCTAAATCTTCAAGCGAGTTGGCATAGACATTGTATGTGACACCGCTCGTTGCGCCGCCACCTGAGAAGTCTTGTTCTTTCCACTCCCCATTTGAGGCGAGTTCATTCAACTTCTCGATATCAGCCAACTTCACATCGGCGAAGTCTTCCGTATCCGGGTCATACTGGACGATAAAGATTCCTTGTTTGTTGTTTCCAGGGTTCAGCGGGTTCTCTCCACCGACTGTGAACTGAACGTCGGTTGCGTTCGGTTGTTCTTCCATGAAGTATTCTTCAGCCACTTCTGCTGCGGCAATCGAATCTTCAAGTGTTTGACCCGGTTCTGGGTCGAACGTGACGAACAACGTCTTCTCCGAATCTTGGTTCAAGAAGTTGACCCCGATTGCTGGAACGAGGGCAAAGCTACCAATCAATAGGGCAGTCGCGAGTCCGAATACGACGAGTTTATGGTTCAGTGACCAGTTCAAGACGCCACGATACCATTCGGCGAGCTTGCCTGGACCTTCTTCTGGCTTCAACTTGTCGCGGTTTTTAAAGAACGAGTCGGCCATCATTGGTACGACCGTGATCGCGACGAGTAACGAAGCGAGTAATGCGAAGACGACCGTCAATGCGAACGGCAAGAACAGTTCACCGACAAAACCAGTGACAAATCCAAGCGGCAAGAATACTGCAATCGTGACGATGGTCGACGAGGCGATCGGGATGAATACTTCTTTTGTTGCCGCGATAATCAACTCTTTACCGCGAAGTGGTTCGTTCGAACGCGTGAGTCGACGGTAAATGTTCTCGATGACGACGATGGAGTCATCGACGACGCGCCCAATCGCAACGGTCATCGCACCGAGCGTCATGATGTTCAACGTGATATCCAACTGCTTCAAGACGATGAGTGCCATGAGAAGCGACAACGGGATCGAGATGACGGCGATGATCGTCGATCGGAAGTTACGTAAGAACACTAAGATGATGAGGATAGCGAACAACCCACCAAGTAATGCTTTAGACAACATGGTTTCGACCGACTCTTCAATCGGTTGTCCTTGGTCGAGTGTGATTGATACATTCGCCGTATCGTTTTCAGCTTCGAAGTCATTCAATACTTCTTTGACGGCGTTGACGACATCGACCGTGTTCGCATCTTGTGTCTTCGTCACTTGTACGCCGATTGAACGTTCACCGTTCGAGCGAGAAATCGATTCTTCGATTCCTTTGTCCTCGATTGTCGCAAGTTCACTCAACGCGACAGTCGGAACCGTCGTCGGAACGTTCGGTGGTAATGCCGATGGTGTTTCCGTCGGGACCTCTGTTGGCACGTCTGGCGTTTGACCAGGTGGCAATTCAGTCGGGGCAGACGGTGTCGTCGGCGTTGATTGTGCTGGTGAGTAAGGGATTTGAAGATCGCGGAACGCTTCGAGTGTCTCCGACTTGCCGTCGATGACGACCGCTTGCTCCGTATCCCCTAATTCATATAACCCGAGCGCGATCCGAGCGTCATTTGCTTGAATCAATTGTTTGACCGTGTCTTCTGTCAAATTGTATTCTGCGAGCGCATCTTGGTCGAATTGAAGCTCGACGCGGCGAATCTCTTGCCCGGCAATTTGGACGGTTTGCGCACCTTCCACTCCTTCAAGAGCAGGCTGTACTTCTTCTTCGACGAGTTTTGTCAATTCGGCCAAATCCAGGCTTTCATCCGAGATGGCAGCCCCGATTACCGGGAAAGCGTCGAAACTGAGACGCGACACTTGAGGGTCTTGTGCCGACTCCGGCAATTCGACGTTGCTTAACGCATCTTTGACTTGTTGCTCCGCTTCATCCATATCGGTACTGAAATCATAATCGATTTGGATGTTCGAAGCGTTTTGGAATGACGAAGAGCGAACTTGTTCCACACCATTTAAATTCTGAAGACGATCTTCTAACACGGTGCTGACTTCTTCGAGCACTTGTTCAGGGGATGCACCTGGATAAATGGTTGTGACCGAGACGGTCGGAGTCGTAATGTCCGGTAACGTCTCGAGCTTCATCGTCAGACCGGCGAAAAGACCGGCGGCCGTCAAGATGATCGTCATCAACCAAACCGCAAACTTGTTGTTGACGGAGAAGGACGTGATTTTCTGCATGGGTTTTTAATCTCCTCTATTGTTATGTTGTTTTATGACTCACGATCGATGTCGTGGGCTCGTTCAATCAAGCGTGCGATAATCGCTTGTTTGAGTTCGGCAGGGGGAACGCCGACACCGAAGTGTTCGGACATCATCATACCTTCGAGTGCATAACGAATGATCATCGTTTCCACCGGATCAGCCGTTTGTTGGAACTGTGCGAAGAACGTATCCAAATCATGTTTCCAACGATTGGCGTACTCTTGGTCGACTTCGAACAACGTGAGAAATGCAATCATTTTCTCGACGTCGATTTGGATGGCAGCACGCTCAGGATGCAACTTCGTTTCATCAAATAGACGAACGAATGCCTCGATAGGTCCATGGCCTTCATCTTGCAATGAAGCATATAGCTCGTTTTGTTCTTGTTGTAATCGTTCGACCATCGCCGTCATCAACGCTTCTTTTGAAGGATAATGATAAAGAAGTCCCCCTTTAGATACACCCGCAGTCTTGGCGACTTCATCTAAGGTAAGTTGATGCACGCCGTGGTTCATGATGATGTCGGTTGCCGCATCCAACAGCTTTTGCTTTGTAACGTTCGATCGGTTTGACATATCTTCACCTCTTTCTGTACCGACCAGACGGTTTGTTTGATTTTACTATATCGTCCCCATTCTTTTGAAGTCAAGAAATGATGTCCTCAAAACTGTCACGAATTGCACATGTAATATGATAGCGATTGCAGAAAAGTCTTGACGTGAGAATGATTATCAGTGATGATAGGTACTGAGAGTAATTATCATTACCAGAGAGAAATAACCGAACGTGGGGGAATGACAGATGAACAAAAAATATGCAGCTTTAGGAATTTCAGCAGCGTTAACGACATCGCTCCTTGCCGCTTGTGCAAGCACAGATGAGACAACTTCAAATGAAGGCTCAGACGATTCGAACGTCGTCAATGTTTACTCGAGTCGCCACTACGATGTCGATCAACAATTATATAAACAGTTTGAAGAAGAAACAGGCATCAAGGTCAACGTAGTGGAAGGGAAGAGCGACGAACTTCTCGAGCGTTTGAACACAGAAGGGGAGAGCACAGAGGCTGACCTCTTCATCACTGCAGATGCTGGAAACTTGTATCAGGCGAAAGAAGCGGGACATCTTCAAGCGGTCGATAGCGATGAGCTTGAGTCAAACATTCCTGCAAAATATCGTGACACAGACAACGAGTGGTTCGGTTTGACGAAACGTGCGCGTGTCATCGTGTACTCAAAAGATCGCGTGAAACCAGAAGATTTGTCGACGTACGAAGCGTTGACGGAAGAACAGTGGAACGGCAAAGTGCTCGTGCGTCCATCGGAAAACATGTACAACATCTCACTCCTCGCATCGTTCATCGAAGTGAACGGTGTCGATGAAGCGAAAGAGTGGGCGAAGGGCTTAGTGAACAACATGGCACGCGACCCACAAGGGAACGACCGTGACCAAGCGAAAGCAGTCGTCGCTGGCGAAGGGGACGTGGCCATCATGAACACGTACTACATGGGGCTCATGTTGAATTCTGAAGACGAGGAAGAGAAGAAAGTCGCTGAACAACTCGGTGTCTTCTTCCCGAACCAAGATACAACAGGCACACACGTGAACATTTCGGGTATCGCGATGACGAAAGCATCGAAAAATACAGAAAACGCTCAAAAATTGATGGAGTTCATGTCAGAACCGTCAGCTCAAGAGAAGTTTGCGAGTGTGAACTATGAATATCCAGTCAACGAGTCGGTTGAACCGAATGAGCTTCTCCAGTCATGGGGTGAGTTCAAAGAGCAGGATATCAATCTCTCTGTACTCGGTGAAAACCAACAAGAGGCAATCCGTATCTTTAACGAAGTAGGTTGGAAGTAAGATGACTTCGGCTTGAACGAGAGTTCAGGCCGGAGATTTTTGCGTTCTTCACACCCTAAGCGCTACACGGGATGCACAGAAACTGATATGATGGGACAGGAATTGATAGTTTACAGAACGGGAGCGGTACGACATGAACTGGCACGCAGTAAAACGACAACTGAATGGATGGGCGATCCTCAGCTTTCTCGCGATTTTATTGATCGTCTTGCCGGGAATTGTCGTGCTCGTCGAATTGTTCGCCCCGGTCAATGACAATTGGCAACACATTCAAGAGTACCTGTTGCCCCGTTACGTGCGAAACACGCTGTTCATCATGGTGGCTACAGGAGTCTTGACGACCGTGATCGGAACGAGCCTCGCTTGGTTCGTGACCGTCTATGATTTCCCGTTCCGTCGTTTCTTTAAATGGGCACTCATCCTGCCGCTCGCGATTCCGCCTTATATCGGGGCGTATACGTATCACGGCATCTTGAACTATACGGGTGTGATCCAGACGACGTTACGAAACGAATTTGGTATCACCGTCGATCAGTCGTACTTCAACATCATGTCGATTCAAGGAACGGTATTTATCTTTACCTTGTTCCTCTATCCATACATTTATACGATCACACGAGCGTTCCTGCATAATCAATCGTCCTCGATGATTGAGAACGCGCGAATTCTCGGTCGTGGCTCGTGGGACATTTTCTTCACGGTCGTCATACCGATTTCCCGAGTCGCCATCATCGGTGGTGTCAGTCTCGTGTTGATGGAAGTGCTCAACGACTATGGCGTCGTGAAATATTTCGGGATTCAGACGTTTAGTACCGCCATCTTCAGCACGTGGTTCGGGATGAAGGATACATCGTCGGCGCTGAAGCTTGCGGGCACTCTCATGATTCTCGTCATCGCCATTTTGACGATGGAACGGCTCGTGCGAGGACGGAAGCAGTTCAGTTACGCTTCGACGAAAGTGAAACCGCTCAAACCGAGACCGCTGCAAGGCTGGCATCGCTATGCGGTATTCGCATATGTTTCGCTCGTCTTTGCGATTGCATTCGTCATTCCGTTCACTCAGTTGACGGCATGGACGTTTCTGACGTTCGATACGGTCTTCACGGAAGAATTTTGGCAACTCGTTTGGAATACGGTTCGGGTCGCCTTTACCGCAACCGTGATCATCTTACTGTTCGCACTCATCATTGCGAACTATACACGACTCTTCCCGTCGAACATGACGCGTGTCATTTCGAAAGTGACGACACTCGGGTATTCGATTCCGGGAGCGGCCATCGCCATTGCGGTCATCACGCTCTTCTTGTGGCTCGATGACAAAGTGCTCGATTTGGCACGGGCGCTCGACTTGAGTCAGACATTCGTGTTCCGGACGACGCTCATCATGCTCATCTTTGCCTACGTCATCCGCTTCCTCGCCATCGGCTACAACTCGATCGAGAGCGGGTTTGAGAAAGTAGGGAAGTCGTTTACCGAAGCATCCCGTATGCTGGGGTGGAATACGGTCCAAACGTTCTTTCGCGTCGATATCCCGATGATCAAAGGCGCCATCATGAGCGCGTTTATCCTCGTCTTTATTGATATTATGAAAGAGTTGCCGTTGACGCTCTTTTTACAACCATTTAACTTTTCGACGCTTGCGACACAGGCGTTCAAATACGTGAGTGATGAGAAGATTCACGAAGCGGCACTCGCTTCCATCGTCATCGTCCTCATGAGTGGACTGTTGATTTTCGTTTCCCACAAGGTGCTTGATAAGGAGGCCGACTAATGTTTGTTCAAATCAATGATTTACATTTTAGCTATAAAGGTGCACATGAAGAGACAATCAAAGGGTTCTCGATTTCAATCACGAAAGGTGAAATCGTCTCGCTTCTTGGGGACAGCGGATCGGGGAAGAGTACGATTCTCCGTTTGATCGCAGGACTCGAGATGCCGAACCAGGGCGTCGTCGTCGTGAATGACTGTGTCTGTTGCGACGATTGTCAGTTCATGCCGCCAGAAGATCGTGGCGTGGGGATGGTCTTCCAAGACTATGCACTCTTCCCGCACATGACCGTTGAAAAGAACATTCGATTCGGTCTTCATAAACTGAACCGCAAGGAGCGGAATGCGCGTGTCGAAGAGATGCTCGCGCTCGTCAACTTGACGGAGTTCCGTCACCGTTATCCGTACGAACTTAGTGGGGGACAACAACAGCGTGTCGCGCTCGCGCGTGCGCTCGCACCGAAGCCGGCGCTCTTGATTCTAGACGAGCCGTTCAGTAATTTGGATACGTCACTTCAACACAGGATTCGCGACGATTTGCGTCGTCTCTTGAAGCAGACAGGTACGACAACGATTTTCGTAACGCACGATGAGGAAGATGCCGAGGCACTTGCCGACCGGATTGTCTACCTTGGAGAAGGCAAAATTAAAAAGCAGGTCATGACGGAGAACAACAAGACGTTCAACCCGCAAATTCCTTGCTTCGTATAAGTTCGGCGCACTCATTGATGAATGGGTGCGTTTTTATTGTGGGTCCATCATTCGATGAAGCGATGGTCTAAAACAGACAAGTGTTCCTGCCAATCTGGCCAAGAAGACTGAAGTGACGTGATCAATTCGTGCCCACTAAAGCTAATCGTACTTTCATGGGACGCATAAATGACCCAGTTCATTTGTTGATCGAACCAATAACGTTCTAAATAACGTCCGTCATAACAAGGATCCAAGGAAATGGTATCGATTTTCCAGAGCGTGCGATCCTCATGTAGTTCAAAGACGACATCCGCGCCTAAACGCAATATCCATTGTTGGATTTCCTTAATTTTTTGATCATCCTCCTCAATATAGTCGCTATCGAACGCAATCACATCGGTGCGCCCAGCAGTCGATAGAGGGTACCAATAATATGAATCCGTCACACCCCAAATGGCGCGAATTCTTCTCTTTAATTGATTGGCGAGAGGTGATGGAAGTTGAGTCCTCATGATGTGTAAACTCCTTATCCTAAAGTCGGTGTATGTGTTGCTACATTTACTATACATAAGAAATAGAAAAACGTCCTTAGCTGTTATCTAAGGACGTTTCGTACCTACTTCGTTGTCTGAGACGGTTTCGACTCATTTCCGAGTTGGTCAATCGCAGTCACGTAGTAGGATGCATTGTTCTCATTTGTGACCTCGATACTTTTTCGTGCATGGGAAGGGATACTTTCGATATGAGTCGCTTTTCCGTCGATGACTTCGTAGACTCGATATCCAATCACGCTCTCTTGACGAACGGCGTGCCATGTCAATAAGTTACCTTTCAATTCGACTGCCGTCGGTGTCTCGAGATCGACAGTTTCGTTCAGTTCGGTATCCACCAGCTCTGTATAGACGACGAATCGTTCATCATAGCCCCCGTCCCCGAACGTACCCGAACAGGTAATCAAATTTAAGTTCCGATTTGATGTGGCACCGAAAATCTCTTCAATTGGCGCGGTTTTCGTATCATATCGTTCTGTTTTCGTGACGCGGAACCGAAGGGTGTTACCCGCCTCATCTTGAATCAGAACGTCATCGCCTTTTGTCAGTTGATCGAGTTGATAAAAGATAGCCGGGCCGGTCTTGCTGTCGACGTGACCGGCAATCACAGCATTTCCTTTGCTACCCGGTGTGACACCGGGTTCGAACCACCCGACCTGGTTCTCATCTTCTGGTACACCCATCTGTCCATTATCGAGGACCCCGACTTGTTCGATGGCGGTGTCGACATCGATTTTAGGGATCTGGATTTGAACAGGGGTGACGGCCTTGGCGTTTTCTTCTTCCTCGGCTAAGCGTAGCTTTTTCACCTCTTCCTGTAGAAGTGAGAATTCAGCCGTTAAATCCGGGCTCTCCTCTATTTGTTTTTCTTCTACAGGTGGTGACGACGATTCTTGGGCGCTCGTCCACGTCCAGAAGCTAAAACAAAAGAGAGAGAGCGCCAGAAACAAAAGGCGCTTGTTCATGGGACTCCCTCCTTATTGATTATTGTTCAGATACTTTACGTTTGCGAAGCGTTACGAAGGCGAGTAAGATTCCGCCAAGTACAGCTAATCCAGCGTAGAGAGTGTTCATTGATTGTTCTTGTGCACCACCGAGACCTGTTTCAGGCATCTCTTCAGGCATCATTGTTTCTTCGAACTTGTCAGGCATTTGTGTCACGATCGCGTTACCGAGTGTTTCACCAACACCGAACATGAACGCATATCCTTCACGGAATGACATCCAAGCCGCTTCTGCATCGCCAGCGACATATTGATCGAATGTGTCGAGTACGAGCGCTTCGTGCTGTTTGATTGCTTCTTCACCGGCAGCTTGTGGTAAGTTACCTTCTGTTGCTGCATCGAGGAATGTGCTGAAGTCGACAGCGAATGTGTCGAGGCGCATACGCGCATCTTCAATCATCGCTTCGTCACCTTCGAGTGTAGCGGCAACGATGTCACCTTGTGCTGTGATGTGATCTGAGTTCCATACTTTCTCGAACTGTGCTGCACCTTCGTCACCATATACGGATGCGATGGCTGCTTTGAAGTCGAGTGTGTTCTGGTCTTCTGCCCATGTCACGTAGTCATAGTCCTCTGCTTGGTCGTACCCTTTTTGCATACCGATTGCAGCGAGGGCGAAGTGTTCACCTGCAAGACTGTTCAATGTTGAGCGGAGTTCAACAGCTGGTGTGTCTGCTCCAGTCGTAAATTTGTCAGGCATTTGTGTGACGATTGCACCCGAGAGAGCTTTACTGATGTTGAACATGTGCTTGTAGCCTTCACGGAACGTCATGTAAGCTTCTTCGTAATCTCCTTCGACGTAGTTATCGAATACAGAGAGGACTTGGTCTTCATGAAGTTCGAGTGCATCAGCTGCTGCGTCCTTCGGTAAGTTGCCTTCCGTCGCTGCGTCGAGGAATGTTGAGAATTCTTCTACGAACTCATCGACTTCCGCTTCAGCTTCCATGCGTAGTTCCTGGTTGTCTGATTTTGCTGCTTCTACGAAATCAGCTGAGTAGTCGTTGTGACCACGGAAGATTTCTTCAAATTGTGCAGCGCCTTCTTCACCGTAGATGGAAGCGATGGCTGGTGTCATGTCGAGCGCGTTTTGATCGAGAGCTTGATCCGCGACCTCAGCATCTGCCGCCTCGTCATATCCTTTCATCATCGATGTGACGGCTAACACGTAATGCTCAGATAAGAGTTGATCGAGTGTGGCGCGAAGGTCACCTGCTGGTGTGCTTGCTGTCGGTGTGTGATCCGCTGCCTGTGCGTTGACTGGTACGAGTAGTCCTAAGGCTAGTGCCGGTGCTACGATTTTGTTTAACGTCTTCTTCTTCATGGGTAATCGCTCCTTTTCGTAAGTGAGTGTTGTCGTTATTTACACCCATCTAACGGAGCAGTTCAAAAAATGGATCACTCTTTTTTTATTTTTTTTCGTTTTTTTGTTGAAGAGTACGATAAACCCCTGGTGCGACGCCATATTTTCGTTTAAAAATTCTGTGGAAATATGGGTAACTTCGAAATCCAGACAGTTCTGCAATCGTTTCTAACGAATGTTTTGTATAGCGCATTTGCTCTTCGGCAAGCTGTAAGCGAATCGATTGTGCATATTCGATGATCGTCATCCCGGTCCCTTCTTTAAAGAGATGAACCGTCCGTGAAACGCTGAGTCCAACCGCTGCGGCGACGTCTGACACTTTGAAGTCACTCGTTACGTGCGCTTCGATAAAGCGCATCATACGAGAGACGACTGGAGGTCGCGCATGGGAATGCACATCTTGAATCGAACGATCGAGCATGAGCAGAAGTGCTTGAACGAGTGTTTCAATTAAAACGGCACTTTGTTCAGACGGTGGACGGCGCACTTCTTCCGTAATGTGTTGCCATAGTGAGAGTAGGCGAGAATCGATAGTGATGGCATATAGTCGCTCCCGTGGAGTCGCATGCCACCATGTTTCGATTGAATGCCCGGTACAGAAGATATGATAGTCTCCGCTCGCGGGTGTATCGACATGCATTTCATAGAAGTCACCCGGACGAACAATCAATACGTCACCAGGTCGTGTGATCATCGTTTCCCCATTGACCACAATCCGAGCCGTTCCTGCCGTTTGTAAGCGAATCAGATACGTATCGAGTCGATTAGCAAATGGAAAAGTATAAGTCGTTGTATGGTATGAATAGCCACAAAAGCCGATTTCCATAATAATCTCCTCTTTTTATAGCAAGATTGTACATATCTTAATCATATCATGGATGGTCATGATTCCTTGGAGGCAGTACGATGAAAGCGTTGAAACGGAAAATGAACTTCAAGGAGGACATAACATGAAACAATGGTGGAAAGAAGCGGTCGTATATCAAATTTATCCACGTAGCTTCAATGACTCAAACGGAGATGGGATTGGCGACATCCAAGGAATCACGGAGAAGATGTCATATTTGGCAGAACTCGGGATCGACGTCATCTGGCTCTCACCGGTATACGATTCACCGAACGACGATAACGGATACGATATTCGTGATTACCGTGCCATCATGGACGAGTTTGGTACGATGGATGACTTTGATGCGATGCTTGAAGAAGCACACCGTCACGGGATTAAAATCATGATGGACCTCGTCGTCAACCATTCTTCTGACGAACACCAATGGTTCATGGAGTCGCGTTCTTCAAAAGACAGCCCATATCGTGACTATTACATTTGGAAAAAAGGGAAGGACGGTCAGCCACCGACGAACTGGGGGGCTTTCTTCGGAGGCAGTGCTTGGCAGTATGATGAGGCAAGCGATGAGTACTACCTCCATCTCTTCAGTAAGAAACAACCGGATTTGAACTGGGAAAGCGAGACGCTTCGTCGTGAAGTGTATGACCTCATGACATATTGGCTCGATAAAGGGGTCGACGGGTTCCGGATGGACGTCATCAATATGATCTCAAAAAATCCAAGCTATCCAGATGGTCAAACGCAAGGAACAGGGTTCGGTGACGGTACACCATTCTTCTTTAACGGACCACGCATCCATGAATTCATGCAGGAGATGAATCGGGAAGTCTTATCGAAATACGACACAATCACGGTAGGGGAGATGCCAGGGGTCAGTGTGGAGGAAGCCAAACTTTATACGGGTGAAGACCGCAACGAACTGAACATGGTCTTTCATTTTGAACATGTGGACGTCGGGAACGGAAGCTTCGGGAAGTGGAATCCGACAGACTGGAAGTTGACTGAGTTAAAGACAATCTTCTCGCGTTGGCAAGAAGGGCTCGAAGAGGAAGGATGGAACAGCCTGTACTGGAGTAACCATGACCAGCCCCGTGCCATCTCACGCTTTGGAAACGATTCGCCTGAATATCGCGTTCGTTCCGGGAAGATGCTCGCGACACTTCTTCATCTATTGAAAGGGACGCCTTACATTTATCAAGGAGAAGAGTTCGGCATGACGAACGTCGCGTTTGAATCAATCGATCAGTACCGAGATATTGAGACGTTGAACGCCTACCGTGACTACACATCCAAAGGGTTGTTAACGCACGACGAGATTTTCCGTGGCATCCATGAGCGAGGACGTGACAATTCACGTACACCGGTACAGTGGTCAGACGAAGCACATGGTGGATTTACGACAGGGACGCCATGGATCGAGGTCAACCCGAACTTTGTTGACATCAATGCGGAAGCGGCAAGGAAAGATCCGAATTCACTCTTCCATTACTACCGTCAGTTGATTGCGCTCCGTAAAGCGAACCCGCTCGTCGTCTACGGAAAGTATGAGCTGTTGTTACCGGAAGATGAGGCGGTCTATGCATTCACACGTTCATTCGAAGGTGAGACATGGCTCGTACTCTGTAACTTCTCCGACGAGACACAACAACGAGAGCTACCATATGACGTGAAAGAACGTGTCATCGGAAACATGGAACCGATAGAAGCGTTCACCCTTCGTCCTTATGAAGCACAAGTGTATAAACTGTGACGAAAAGCTCGCCAGACGGCGAGCTTTTTTAAGTGCATACGTATCTTCTCTCGATGATTCGGGAATAGTGTAAGTAACGTCTGACATGAAAAGAGGGAACGACATGGGTACTTTAATCGCGTACTCTTCCAGATATGGAACGAGTGAAAAAGTGGCGGCTTTACTCGCCGAACGTCTATCGGGTGACGTTCGTGTCCAAAATATCGTAGAAGAGCCGAACGTCACGTGGGAGATGGTAGATCACGTCATCGTCGGGAGCTCAATTCGAATGGGCACGATCCAAGACGAGATGAAGGAATGGTTGACGCTTCACGAAGCACACTTGCTTGAGCATCCCCTCGCTTTATATTTGTGTGCCGGGACACCGACAGAGTCGGAACGGATTCGCGAGCTAGAAGAAGCCTATCGTGACACGCTGCGCGAACATGCCTATTTCGTCGAGGTCGTCGGGAGCGGGTACGACTTTGAACGAATGGGCTTTTTAGACAAAGCAATCGTTCGCATGATGGCCAAACAAAAAGAGAGTTCACTTCAACTCGACGATGCCAAACTGAATCAACTCGTGGAAGCCGCTCAAACGTCTGAGCGCACCCGGTCTGAAAATCCTTGAGCGAGTAAATCATGCACATCAATCGGGCTTTTCGTGGAGATGAGTACATCTCCGCTTTTTTTCTGCCCTTCAATCTGATGAAGAGCAAGGTGTTCGAGTTGACGACCGATTTTTAGAGCGATAGGTGCAGATTCTTGGCATCGTAAGGCATCGATAGTCACTTCATCGGTGCGGTTATCTCCCCCAAATAGTTCGAGGTCGGCTCGGGCTGTGGTAAACCCGCGCACGGCGATTCGTTTCAGTTGAACGCGTCTCGATTTGTATTGGATCGCAAGTGCCGGATGTTGTTCGTAATCGTAGGTCGGGTCGCCGATTGCAGTCAAACCATGAATCAAGACGTCCTGATAGGCCGATACAACCAGGCTTCGTGGTGAGGATTTTGTATAGAGTGAACTGTGAACCGGCTCGACGGACACTAAGTTTGTGCCTGATAGGAAGCGGGCTGTCTCTGAGTTCGGATCGTCTGCTAAATGATGACCGATGTGACGGAAGTTAAATGAACGATTGTCATGCACCGAAAGATGGCCGAAGATATGAACGTCGTGTGCGGCAGATGAGGTCCCATGTGCTTTTACTTCGATGCCTCCAAAGCAGCCTTCCGTTCTATTGTGAACGAGTGTGACGTGCCGCGAACCGTCATCAATCTCAATCCCATTTGAGTTTGAGAACCCTAAGGCGTGTGTTCGACCGTGAGGATGATGACAATAGCAGTTGGTAATATAAATGGCATCACTATGGTGTGTGGTGATTCCGTCATCCCCATAATTCGTCGCCTCGAGATGATCGAGATGGATATATCGGCTCCCGTTTGCCGCGCGAAGCCCGTCCCCTAAGTAATGATAGTGCGGAGACGTGATGTCGAACGCATGGAGCCCAGAATTTTTGGCTATCACATGATGCACCCATCCATACGTCACATGGGCAAACGTCAAGGCGCTCGATGTCGTGTCACCGCTCGTCGTCCGTTTCACATCACCTAAGCGCGCGACATTCCAATCGAGCGTCAGGTGGCATACCTCGATATGATGATTTCCTGCAAAAGGGGTGGCGTTTCGTAACAATCGTCGATGTCTCGGTGCACGATCGGACAGTTTGAGAATCGTGACGTCTTGTCCTGCGCCTTCGAGCACGCAGTTGGAAGGTAGACGAATCCCCCGAACGATATAAACGCCTGCTGGGACAAAGACACGACGGTTCGAGCGGATGGCGAGTCGAAAGGCGAGGGTACAATCCGTTTTTCCATCTCCGACAGCACCATAGTCCGTTACATCAACACATTGTTTCGTCGTCTGCAGTAAATTCAAATATTCGGCATCGAGCCGACGCATCCAGACGGGACGAACGATGCCGTCGACTTGCTCGAGCGGAAAGGACGTGCGGACAGGGGTGATCCGTTCCGTCAATGGGATTCGACACGGGATAGATTGTTGTTGCTCAAAGTAAGAAGCTTCCCGTGTAGCACGGTGCCATTCAAGTGTTTGTTGGATGAGGTCTTCTTCCGACCAATCGGAATGAGAGGCAATCATCGATGCGATTGCGTGTGGGTCCTTAATGTTTTTCATTATAAATCCTCCTAGCATCATCTTCTCTAGCATGTACCCGTTTCACCTTGTTTTTTAGCAATCAGAAGTATTTACTAGACAGAAACATCTAGTCGTGTTATATTCAATATGTGCTTAATTAAGAATAGCTGGAATCATAATTCACAAGTGCTTGGGATTATTTTTCATTAGATAATCCAGAGGCTTGTATTTTTTTTGGTCAAGTTTTTTCTAGTAAGGCACTACTATAACGCATAGCGTTTATTTCAGGAGGGTTCATTCATGAACACAGGTAAAGTAAAATGGTTTAACTCAGAAAAAGGTTACGGCTTCATCGAAATGGAAGGCGGAGACGACGTATTCGTACACTTCTCAGCAATCCAAGGCGACGGCTTCAAAACACTTGAAGAAGGCCAAGAAGTAACTTTCGAAATCACTGACGGAGCTCGTGGACCACAAGCTTCTAACGTTGAAAAAATCTAATCTTCCTTTCTAAGGAATATGATACCTGCTCGCATCGGCGAGCAGGTTTTTTTGTGTTTAATCCCATAGTTTGAGGGAACAGTATACGAGCGACAAATCATGAAGGAGGAATTTGGAATGAGTGCAAAAGACACAGCGTTAAAAATTCTAGAGGGTAGCAATGTCGGGACGATGGCGACCGTGTATAAGGTGAAACCCCACAGTCGATATATGACATTTTTCCATGATGATTTCACACTCTACACAGCAACCTCTAACGATACAGATAAAGTAGAAGAACTAGAAAAGAATCCATATACGCATATTTTAATCGGCTACGATGGAGATGGTGTGGGCGACACTTACTTAGAAATCCTCGGTAAAGCGACCGTGTCGGATGATGAATCGATGAAAGAGAAAGTATGGAATGAGAAACTTGAAGGATGGTTCGATGGTCCGGACGATCCAAAGCTTGTGATCCTTAAAATCGAACCGGAATCGATGCGCGTGATGAACAAGAAAGGTCAACCACCACAAGAAGTGACACTATAATCTCTTCTAAGACACCTAAATCAGGTGTCTTTTTTTGTGGATGAATGTGAATAGAATATGGCGTACATATGGACGAATCATGAACAAAGGAAAATACATATGTGAAATAGTGAACATGAATGGTATATTGTGAATGTAATCACATTATACATTTATTTAACTTCTTGAAAGGGAGGAATTATGATGTTCACGAAATTTTGGCAAAATCATAACATCGCTACAGCGATCTTGACGGTGTTACGTGTATGGCTCGGTTATCATTGGTTAACGGCAGGTTGGGGTAAAATCACGGGAGGTTTTGGAACAGAAGGATTCTTAAACAATGCGGTGTCACTCGCTTCTGGAGAACATCCGGCCGTTGCTGGATGGTGGGCTGCATTCCTAGAAAACTTTGCGATTCCAAACGCCGGGCTATTCGATGTCCTGATTCCTTACGGTGAATTCTTGGTAGGCTTAGGATTATTGCTCGGTGCCCTCACACGTAGCGCAGCGTTCTTCGGACTCGTCATGAACATGGCGTTCTTACTATCAGGAACAGTCAGTACGAACCCAACGATGTTGATCGTATCTGTCTTGATTTTAGTTGCCGGTCATAACGCTGGAAAAATTGGGGTCGACGGGTTGTTCCTTCGCCGTTTTGTCGAAACGAAAGTATTGCATCGTTCACCAAATCGTCAAATAGCCTCGTAACTTTTATGCGTTCTCTTGTGACAAACCTCTCACGTTTCGGCTACGATAGACATAGCCTACAGAAATAAAGGAGAACGCATATGACTACGACTCATTTTAAATGGCTTGGCTACACAGAAGGTGTATCCTTCTTGTTATTACTGTTCATCGCGATGCCGTTGAAATATATGGCTGGTATTCCACTCGCGGTCAGTATCGTTGGTGCAGCACATGGTTTCTTATTTGTTGCGTATGTGCTCGCGGCGATGTACATGGCATGGCGCTTGCGCTGGGGATTCAAAGTTTTGACGCTTGCTGTCATGGCATCGGTTATCCCATTCGGACCATTTTTATTAGAAAAACGGGTACTCCCGTCAACAGAGAAGACATCGAACTGATTCGTTCGATGTCTTTTTTTATGATACGCGATCCATTGACTGAGCTGAATCTCGTTCTTCTCGAATGTCATGACGTATTCGGTACGTGAGGACGAACGTGCAGATGAGTAGACCCACCATACAAGCGGTGTAGAGATGGGCAACAGAGACGAGATCACTCAATACCCCGAATAGGATAAATCCAATCGGCGTAATCCCCATCGCGAGTGATTCGAGCACACCGATGACGCGCCCTAAATAGTTCGGATCCGTATTCGTTTGGAGGAACAATTGAATCGGGATGTTGACACGTACGATCAAGAAACCACTCAATAAAGCGAAGACCGCGAAAAAGAAAATTGACGTGAGGACGTTGAAGTTAAAATATAATGGAATGGCGGGTCCGACGAACAGAACGCTAAGAATGGTCAACGCGGATCGCATCGTTGCTAAGCGATGTTTGATTTTGAATAACGGTAAGGCATGAAGTAAGGAAGCGACTAAAAAACCAATGGCGACCATGCTTTCAAGGAGTCCGAATTGAAACGGGGACACACCGACTTCCTGTAACGCTGCAATCGGGAACAACACTTCCGATGCGACGAAAAAGAAATTCAAGAAGGCAGCTAGGACGGCAACTGTCCACAAGACTCTTTGTTGTTTCAAGTAAGACAGACCGGACCGTACGTCTTCCCAAGTCGATTGTTCGGTGGGTGCGACCTCTTTCTGATGAAATTTAAGTCGAGAGGCGAGAAGTGCGGCAATCATAAAGAATAGAGCTGAACTGAACAAAAAGACAGGAATCGGTATGAGTTTAAACAGGGCCCCGGCAAGAAGCGGGGTGCCGATGCTTGAAATGGAGATGATACTTTGAATGAGAGAGTTGGCGCGTTGCAGTTCATCTTCCTCAAATAAAAGAGGAATCGAACTTGATAACGTGACCGATAAGAAAGTGGAAACGATCGCTAAGAAGAATGTGATGACGTAAAAAGCGGGTGCTTCAAACGTCCAAAGTAAGCTTCCAACACCTGCGAGTAAAAATAATCCTCCGTTCAAAGACTCCATCCTAATGATGACTCGCTTTCGGTCAAGTTTGTCTGCATAAGCGCCGGCGAATGGGGATAGAAGCACACGGGGTAATGTACCTGCGAGGAGAACGAAGGCGAATTGGAGCCCAGATCCGGTCGTCGTCAACACCGTGAGTCCCGCCACAAACGTAAATAAGTTGGATGCGAATAACGACATGAATTTACCGAGCAGTAAAATTGATAGATTTGAAGAGAGAAACTTCATAGAAACACTCCTTTGCAAATTAGTTAAATGTGATTTAACATTATCATAAAGGCAACGAAGTGAATTGTAAATATAAAGTTCAATATAATTTAACTTTTTGAGGTGACATATGATTGGTGAGCGCATTAAAGCATTGCGAAAACAGAAAAAAATGACTCAGACGCAGCTGGCGGAAGGGATTGTCACAAAATCGATGCTCAGTATGATTGAGAACGGAAAAGCAGAGGCATCGATGCGCAGTTTACGAGAACTTGCCAGTCGATTAGATGTCTCGATGCAACAGTTATTGACCGATCCAAAAGAGGTCGAACTACAGTCGCTGGTGGAGAAGCTAGAATTTGAGGAGATGCAACTCATTTCACTACCGGATCAAAAAATTCGGGAAATGCTCAAGCCTTACTTACAGGAAGAAATGAACTCCGTGTGGCAAGGAAAAGCATATATGCTGTACGGTGATACGTACTTTCAAGAGGGCGAGAATGAGAGAGTACTAGCTTACTATGACCGCGCGATTGAGATTTTTGAGAAGCTAGGTGAGTCCGAAGAATTGGCGATGGGACGAATTAGCCAGGCTTATTATTTATTGATGTGGAACCGCTACGAGGAATCGATTGAACGGATTGAAGCGATAGAACTACTTGATGCAAAATATATGAAAACAAAGACACGAACTGAATATGCCATGTTAATTGTATTTAAGAATCTTCTTTGTGATGAGGATTTAGAAGGGGCAATTCGACAGCTTGAAGACGTGCTCGAGTATATGACACGGACAAGAATCTACTACCGTGCGGACGACGTGTATCGCACCATTTCGATTTGCGCGCTCTATTTGAACGATGAGAAGAAAATTCATGAGTCGTTACAAAAGGCGAAGCAATATATTCAATTCACGGAAGATCGTTTGGCTGAAATCAAAGTGGCACTTTCTGAAGCGCTCTATGCGATGGAATATCGACATGTCAAACTATTAGGAAAGAACATCAAATTGATGGAATCTCTCACGACAGATGTCGAACCATTTATAGCAGCGATTTCGATGGCGAAAGGTGTGTACTACGCTTTTCGAGGGGAAACGGAAATGGGAAGAGAGTGTTTATTGGCATTATGGGAAAACAGAGATGAGTGGAAAACACATAGCTTAGTCGATATCGCGATTTACTACGAAGGTTTATTAAGGGGAACATTGAACGGATGTGGGGATGACTGGGTGCCAGTCATCGAAGAACAAGTAGCTGAATTCCCGCAAGGACTGTTTCGCAAACGTTTAGAGACATTGCTACAACAAATCAAGGGCTGACGAATCAGCCCTTGAACGTTTGAATCAATGTTCCTTTGCCATGCTCGACTTGTACAGAAGCGTGGGCCCCATTGACGAGTGTCATCTGAGGGGGTACGTGTCCGCAATCGATATCAAAAAAGATAGGAACTTCTAACATATGATGAAGCTCCTCATATACCATTTCGACCGTATAGTCTTGATGCACAGAGGGGGCGTCACTCCGTCCAAATAGAATGCCCGACGTCTGCTCAAACCAACCGGCCCACTTCATTTGAAGAAGGGTCCTTTTTAATGCTGGGACGTTCAGCTCAGCGTTCTCAAAATACCAAAGAATTGGTTCATCGTTCAGGTGATCGCGTTGGAACGTCTTGACGTCTCCATACGGTGTCCCGATTGTATGTAAGAGCACATCGAGACATCCACCGAGCAAGCGCCCCGTTGCGTTTTGACCACCGATCGCTTTCCATTCGGTCGTCTCCGTCAGATGAAACAGATGTGGCGTCGGATTATCATGCTGCCATTCGTTTTGGAACTTCTCGGACGAGCGTTGGATGACCGTTTCGTCGGTCCGCGTCGACAATACATCGAGCCAGCGTGAACTCGTCTCGTCCCACATATCGGCACGCAAGTCGACTAAGTTTGGACCGTGGGCGGAGGCGATTCCGGTTTTTAGCGTATACACAAAAAGTAATAGGCTCGTATCCGAATAACCGAGTATCCATTTTGCGGACAAGGACTGCCACTCGATGTGATCGAGGATTTCCATTAAGAGTTCCCCACCCCAGGGCGGAACAATCAAGTCGACATTGTCATCTTGAAGTAGAGATGTCAGTTCATGTGCACGGACTCGAGCCGGAGCGGACTTCCCAGATCGTTGTTTCCACGCATTCGGAGTGAATTGCAACGTGAACCCTCGATCGGAAAATTTCTGTTCCGCTTGATGCAATAAATGGTGTAATTCTTCTGGTATACCTGACGAAGGGGCGGTGACACCAATTTGATGACCGGTTAACTGTGGATAACGAATCATGACAACCTCCTGTGGATAAGTGATATGTTCAGTAGAAAAATGGGTTATCCACATGTGGACAACTAATTAGAGCGCATCCGTTCGGCATGACGCATTCCCCATTCGTTCATCGCTTCGAGAATCGGAATCAGTGTTTTCCCGTACTCACTTAAGCGATAATCGACACGAGGTGGAACTTCTGGATAGACGGTCCGGATGACGATATCCTGTTCTTCTAAGTCGCGGAGTTGTGCGGTCAATATCTTTTGGCTGATTTTTGGTAACGCGCGTTTCAACTCACTGAAACGCAATGTATCTCCATTGATCAACACGAGGAGGATGGAATGTTTCCATTTTCCTGTAATCAGTTCGAGTGCCGTATCGACTTCACAGCTTGTTATGTTAGTCACGTCGCTCTTCCTTTCCAATAGTATCGTTGAAGTAACTATACCACCTTTTTGTGCCTACTTCTGTAACATCGACCGAGCGGGTATAGTGAAGGGGAGGTGATAATATATGAAAATCGAAAAAATCGAACTCGGTCCGGTAACGCTTCGAGTCCGTGACATTGAACAGGTGACACGATTTTACGTAGACGTGATTGGGATGAGTATTTTAGAAGAGAGCGAAGAGCTCATTACACTCGGTACGAAGGAACGTCCGCTTGTCATCTTGCACAGTGTCCCGCAAGCGAAAACCAATCCACGGGCGGCAGGCTTGTTCCATTTAGCTATTCTGTTCCCGAACCGTGTAGAGTTAGGAAGCATGTTGGCACATCTCATTGAGCGACGCATCGAAGTGGGGCAAGGCGACCATCTCGTGAGTGAAGCCTTCTACTTGAGCGATCCAGAAGGAAACGGGATTGAATTGTATGCCGACCGCCCGAAGGACCAATGGACGTACGAGGCAAACGGCCATGTGAAAATGGCGACCGAGCCTGTCGACTATGAATCGATGCTTCAAGCGGCAGCCAATCGGTCGTTTACTGGTTTACCGATCGGAACGACGATGGGGCACGTGCATTTTAAAGTACGCTCAATCGAGGCGGCGAAACGTTTTTATCATGATCGGCTTGGCTTCTCCATTACGACGGATTCTTATCCAGGCGCACTTTTCCTAGCAGCTGATGGCTACCACCATCACATCGGAACGAACGTGTGGGCCCGTCCGAGCGATCCTGTGGGAATGGAGACCGGAATCGAAGCATGGACGCTTCTCGTCAATGAAGAGACGAACCAGGCGTTAGGCGGAACATCGTCTGAATGGTCGTTGACCGATGAAGACGGGATTACCGTGCATATTAAAAGAACGAACGCTTGAGCGTTCGTTCTTTTTAACGTGCGGATGTTTTCTTCTGACCTGCGTTAAACGAGAGACGAAGTCCGCGTTTTTGATACGCTTGCTCGACTCGTTTAGGATTGAGGCTGAGCTCAAGGTGAGCTAGCTTCAAATGTTCAAGTGCCGGCACCGTGACATCGAGGCGAACGAGCTCCATATTGCGCTCTGCTTTTTTGCGTGTTCGTCTCAAGTTACGGGGCACCTCCTCTGACGTCAGTGCCGCGATCGTTTCATTTACTTGTTGTCGTTTTTCACCCTTGATGCTCAAGGCAGAATACAGCTTATCGAGCGAACCAAATCGTTTGATGAGTTGAACCGATTGGCTTTCGTCGAGCCCGGCAACTGGAGGGATTCCGTCAGAACGGTCTCCTGTCAACGCTTTGACGGCTGACAGTTGCTTCGGTTTCAATCCTTCGTATAGCGCCGCAATCTCTTCTGGTCGAATTTCTAAATGACGCTTGAGTGGCAACGGACGATTATCACGAATGTCACAGCGAGCCTGCATTTGCTGAAGCTCCTGTGTCTGTAACCAAACGGTGATTCGTGGACTGACAAGCTGTAACAAGTCTTTGTCTTTTGTCATGATGACGACAGGGGCACTGCAACTGAATTTACGGGCGATGTGGGCAATCAAGTCTTCCCCTTCATACCCTTCTACTTGGAATTGTGGGATTCCACTATCCTCAAGCAGTTGGCGCATGAGTTCCATCTGCGCTTTTAATTCAGGCGGTGTTTGACGTCTGCGACGTTTATAGCCTGGGTACAGTTCTCGACGCCATAATGTTTCACGTGAGACGTCCCAAACAACGACAAAATGAGTCGGACGATGTCTGCGTAGAATCGTCCGGATGAGGCCGGTCATTCCGATGACGGCACTCCGATCGTTTTTAGATACCTCGCGTCCTTTTTTCGTTCGGCTCGCGGCGGCACCATAATAAGCACTGGCCAGCATGGAGTTACCGTCAATCAAAAATAGTTTGCGTTCCATGCGTAACCTTCTTTCTATTTCTTTCTGTTTAAACCGAACATCTCGCCATGTTTCGGTGATGTTGTGTCATTGAGTGGGTGACACTCAAATAAGCAACATATGTGCAGTATATCACGGGAAGAGGCGAAAATATAGCGACAGTTCGGTGCAAACGAGAAAAACCCTTCTCCATATTTCGGAGAAGGGTTTAAAGAAAGCATCATTCAGATAATGGTTCTTCCTCTTCGTGAGAGGCGAGAATCAAGTCGACAAAGACGATGCGGTGGTTATCGACTTCACTGACAATCAGTTCATGGTTGCCAGGTAAAAGGAAGCGCTCGCCTGTTCGGGCATTCGCTTTTTGTGATAAAACGAATCCACCGACCGTATCGACGTCATCTTCGATTTCGATGCCGAACCGCTCTTCGAGTTCTTGCGTTAAAACGAGTCCCGAAAGGCGATAATGTTTCGGAGCGACTTCTGTAATTTCAGCCTGTTCGTCTCGATCGAACTCGTCTCGAATCTCGCCGACGATTTCTTCTAAAATGTCTTCAATCGTCAACAGTCCTGCCGTCCCGCCGTACTCATCGATGACGAGACACATCATCGTCTGCGCGTTTTGCATTTTCACCATCGCTTCTTGAAGTGGCGTGAACTCGGTGACGAGCGGCAATTGATGAATGAACGACTCGAACGGTGCATCATTTTTTGAAAGTTGAGCAGTGAAGAGCTGTTTCGCATTCACGAATCCGAGAACGTCATCGCGATCGCCATCTCGTGTGACAGGATAGCGTGTATACTGATGCTCTTCGACAACGGCAATGATTTCTTCAATCGTATCTTCTTCATCGATTGTCACCATGTTCATTCGTGGGACCATGGCATCTTTGGCGATCCGTTCGTCAAAGGAGAAGATATTTTGTACATAAGCCAACTCGTTTTCATTGATCTCACCGCTACGGAAACTTTCCGTCATGATGATTTTCAGTTCTTCTTCCGAGTGTGCCGTTTCTTGCGCTGTCGTCTGTACCCCGAATAAGCGAAGTGTGATTCGAGCCATACTGTTCAAGGCCCGAATAAACGGATAGAAAATTTTTGTGAAGACGTAGAGCGGACGTGCGACGAGGAGCGTCAGTTTTTCCGCTTCATGAACTGCAAGTGTCTTTGGCACGAGTTCACCGATGACGACATGGACGAACGCAATCAATAAGAAGGCAATCAAAAACGACAAGAATGTCACGAGAGATGGCGATATGTTCAATTGTTCGACCAGAGTGTGGATATACGCTTCGATTTGATCGGCACCAATCCATCCAAGGCCGAGTGCAGAAAGCGTGATTCCGAACTGAGAGGCAGAAAGGGAGTCGTCGATATTCTCGATGACTTTTTTCGCGCTGACCGCTCTCTTATTTCCTTCGAGCACGAGCTGGTCGAGTCGAGCGCCACGCACTTTCACAATTGAAAATTCGGCTGCCACAAAAAAGGCAGTCAAAAAGATTAAAAGTGCAACGACGAGTAAGCTGAGTAACATGGGACTGTCCAACAATTCCCCCAAAAATCGGGGAGTCACCTCCATTGAGTATAAGATCAAACGTCTTTCAGGCGTTTCCTGAAAACGAATAGTTTGTTTCAGTATAGTTGATTTGTTTCAAATATTCAAAATGCAGCCAATCATGTTTGATGAAGAGGGGAATGCGGGAACTAAACCCGAGAAGATGAAGGAGGAATTGACATGGCAAACTATCCAGAGTTAAAAGGCAAAGTCGCGGTCATCACGGGCAGCTCGAAGGGGCTCGGTCGTGCCATCGGGGAGCGTTACGCAAAAGAAGGGATGAGCGTTGTCCTGAATTACCGCAACAGTGAAAAAGAGATGGAAGAAGTCATCCGTGGAATCGAGGCAGCTGGCGGGAAGGCTGTCGCCGTGAAAGGAGACGTCGCGGAGGAAGGACTCGCGGAGAAGATGATTGAAAAAGCCATCTCTGAGTTTGGGAAGATGGATATTTTCGTGAATAATGCCGGCGTACAAGTCGAGGCAAAAACACATGAGATGGAGTTTGATAACTGGAAGCAGATTATCGACGTCAACTTGAACGGGACGTTCCTTGGTGTTCGTGCTGCTTTAAAATACTTCGTTGAGAATGAAATCGAGGGGAACATTATCAATATGTCTTCTGTTCACGAAGTCATCCCGCGTCCGGGGTATACACATTACGCAGCCAGCAAGGGTGGCGTGAAAATGTTCACGAAATCCGTCGCGCTTGAGTATGCTCCAAACCATATTCGTGTCAATGCAATCGCACCTGGGGCGATTGATACACCAATCAACGAAGAGACGATGAGCGACCCGGAAGAGAAGAAGGGATTAGAAGCGCTCATCCCATCTCACGTCATCGGGAAGCCGGAACAAATCGCAGCCGTTGCCGCTTGGCTCGCGTCGGATGAGTCGTCCTATGTGACGGGGACAACCATCTTTGCGGACGGTGGGCTTTCGCTCTATCCGTCATTTGGTCCAGAGAACAAAGTCCAATAAACAAGAGGGTGCGATGATGCACCCTCTTTTCGTTTAGCTACTCATTTGATTGGTCATATCCGACTTGGGAAGGCTGACAGTGAACATAGAGCCTTTGCCGATGTTTGAGGTAGCGTGAATCGTTCCACCGTGACCTTCAGCGATTTCTTTACAAATCGCGAGACCGAGACCGGTCCCTCCGATTTTTCGACTGGCGGAATTGTCGACGCGATAAAACTTGTCAAACAATTTTGGTAGCGCGGTTTGGGGAATCCCGATACCGTGATCTTCAATTGAAATGTCAATCCAATCCGGTCGTTCACATGTGACACGGACATGGATTTCGCCACCCCGAGGCGAATACTTCACAGCGTTGTGCAGTAGGTTCATGAAGAGTTGATTGAGTCGCGTCCGGTCTCCGTATACATAGACGTCTTCCGTGCAATCAAACGTGATGTGATGATGTTGGCTTGAGCCTTGATGCACCGAGATCGCTTGCTCAAGAATAGCGGACAGACGCTCTGGTTCGTTATGGTACGTCTGTTGTCCAGACTCCATCCGTTGTACATCGAGCAAGTTCGAAATCAAGTCTTCAAGACGCAATGTCTCTTGATGAATCATTCCTAAATATTTTTCGGAACGTTCAGATGAAAGATTTCGGAAACGAAGGAGTTCAGTGAATCCAATGATACTTGTGAGCGGAGTCCGGAGTTCGTGAGAGACGGTCGAAACGAGTTCGGTTTTCAGACGGTCGACTTCGGTCTCGTGCGTCACGTCACGGAAAACGAGCATCGTTCCATGACGTGTTCCTCGCAAGTAAATCTTCTCCGCATACATTTGAATAAAGCGCTCTTCCTGATTCATCGAGAACGTGACGCTCTCTTCTTTACACTGTCCATCGAATGAACGTTCCATGAACGCGAAAAAGGCATCCTTTTGGTCGACCTGCAGTCCGAGCTCCTCAAGGCTAGCGTCTAAACGATATAAATCGACTTCATTTCGCTTCGTAATCGGTTGATTGAATAAGACGAACAACGCTTGGTTCGCTACTTTTTCGCTTGTTGCGTGTTCGACATAGATGACGGCATCGCGAATCGAGTGCAGAAGGCGCGCTGTCTTCTCACGCTCCTCTTCAATCCGATAGCGTTGTGTCGTGAGAGATGTAGCCATCTGTCGGAACGATGTTGTCAATTGCCCGACTTCATTTTTAGATTGGGCTGCCGCCGGTGTGATTGGCTGTCGTTCTCCGGCAAGGCGCTTACTGTTTTCGATCAACTCCTGCAGTTGACCAGTTAAGCGTCTCACATATGGACGGGCGACGATAAAGAGAATGAAGAGAACACCGAGTAAAGAGAGGAGCCAAAGAGCTTGTGCCCACTTCGTATGGGTCGCAAGCTGAGCACGGAGCGCATCCTCTTCTGCGTTCAGTGAGTTCCGATATTCCGTGAAGACGCTCTCCATATCGACGATGCTCGCGCTCATATCTGCGGCACTTTTTGAGTTGATTTTAAATTTACGGTCTGCCGGCGGCTCTTTTTGAGGGTTTACCTTCCCGAGCGTTGGCATTTTTAAAAAGGGTTCGGTCACACTTCCGTCCCGTTTTCCTTCTACATAACGTTCAAGGCTCGGCATGACGCGTTCTTGATAAGCGACAAACAGCGTACGGGCATCGCTCGCATACGTTTTTTCCTTATCGGTTACGGCGTTCTGTTCGAACCAAGTCGTCTGTTCGTCAATCAAAACTTGTTTATCTTGTACGCGCTCTAGCATCGCATCGTCTCCGAGGAGTACGTAGCCGCGCATTTCATATTGCATCGACTGCCATGTCTCGAACAATTCGGTCGCATTTGTGCGCCGTTCACTGATGTTCTCGAGCGATGACGTCGTCTGTTCGATTTGGTTTTCCGTATACACATATACGGCAAGTGATGTGAGGAGGATCAGTCCGATGAATAAATAGAAGACGAATAAAAATTGTCTTCCGATCCGCTGGTCAATCCATGACTTCATAAAGACCGTTCCTTCCTAGAATGATGAACATTCCGACTGTGACAAATATCCTACGAGTGTCGTTCTTTTATTGTACAGATTCACCTCCTCAGAAGCTAGATATTGAGAAATCAGGGGAATGAATACTATTGTTTATTGAATAGTAGTGATTGATGTGCTATTGTTCTATGTATAGTAGGGGGTGGGATCATGAATCCTCAATTCAAGAAGGGCGTACTCAATCTTTGTGTGCTGGCGCTTGTAGCGGAACAAGACCGCTACGGCTATGAACTCGTCCAAGCGATTTCGGCCAAAGTAGCCATTTCAGAAGGTGCGGTCTATCCGTTGTTGCGTCGGCTGACGACAGAGGGCTATTTCACAACGTATTTAATGGAATCTGGAGAGGGCCCTCCACGGAAGTACTATCAGATTACGGAACAAGGACGAATACATTTGACTGAGTTGCGAACGGAATGGAACGTATTCACGAACGGTGTCAATGACTTAATCCGAGGGGGAGACGACAGATGAATGAAGAACAGTACTTGTCAGAGCTCGAACAATTATTGATGAACGTGAAGGTGAAAGATCGGCTTGATATTTTACGAGACGTATCGGAATATTTCACGAGTGGTCGATTAGAAGGAAGAAGTGACGAAGAATTGGCACGTGAATTAGGGGAACCGAACATACTCGCATCGGAATTGCTCGCCTCTGTCGATATTGAAGAATCGGTCTCGACGCGACCGCCTGCGGTGGTCAAAAGTTCGAACGTAGCCTTCCAAAGCGTCCTCATTCAAGTTCAACATGCGCAGGTGTTCGTGACACCATCACAAGATGGGTACGCTTATGCGACACTTGAAACAGAGACCGACCATGGGGTAGTCATGGATATCGTCGGGGACACGTTAGAAATCCGGATTGAATCCGAACGTCGTTTCGGTCTTTCGGACCTGTTTTCATGGTTTGGGTCAAAGGCACCTGTACTTCGGGTTGAATTGCCTCATCACGCCTATCATCAGATTCAATTGAAAAATCGTCACGGTTCGAGTGATGTACAAGATCTCCAAGCGGAACGGTTCCACGTGGAGAGTGAGAACGGTCGAATCGTCGCACATCACATTCAAGCACGTCATGGTGTCCTGCGCACATCGAACGGAAAAGTGCTCGCATCAAGCTGTCACGGTCACGATTGGGAGCTTCATTCCTCAAACGGTCGTGTCGAAGCGAAACATTCTCAGCTCGAGCGGATCAACATCCATTCCTCGAACGGTCGAATCGATGTCGATCACGTCACGGGAGCGGTCGATGCCAAAACTTCTAATGGACGGATAGACTGTTCCGTACAAGCGATTCAAGCACCGATTCGCTTGAAGACGAACAATGGGAAGATTGACTTACATGTCGATGAACGTCCGGAAGATGTGACGATTCGTGCGAAGTCACGAAATGGGAAAGTTGATGTGTTTGGAGAGCGGTCGAAAGAGTGCGTATTTGGAGACGGATCGATTGAAGTGAAATTAACGAGCTCAAATGGGAGCGTCACCGTATCAGGATGAACATAGCCCCTCCATCGATCGATGGAGGGGCTATACTTATAAATCATGTACCAACACATAGGCGACTCGAACAGGACCATGAACGCCGACGATGAGGTTCATCTCGATGTCGGCCGAGTTCGACGGACCAGAGATGAAATTGACACCGTTCGGGGAATGGAGACCGTCTCGGTCGAGTGTGGCGAGTTGTTGTGCTGTTTGCGTCATACGTGGAACAAGGACAGATTTCGGGATGATTGCGATATGGTCTTGCGGTAACAGACTGATCGTCCGTGATCTACCAGGCTTCGCATATTGGACGATTGTCGCACTTTCCGCAAATGCCGCATCCGCAATCGTGATGCCGATGTCCGCTCGAGTGGCCAGCTCTCGACTCGCTTCGGGTTGTGACGAATCCCACCAATCAAACGTCTCACTTGTTGCAGGTGCCCAAGCGGAAATTCGCTCATCGTTTTCTGCGAGAATCCGTGCGCCATGATAGCGTTCAATCAAGAGGCGAAGCGTATCATCAAGCTTCGCAGATTCACATTCCACCAAATCGGTATGGATTCGGGTCGCGACCATGCGGAACGTCTCGAGCAGCTCTTCTTCACTCGCGCCTTTCAACACCTCATCTTGCGGACGATGTGTATATTCCCGTTTTGGCGGCGTGAGCTTGACCTCACGACCGAGTTGCTTGGCGATTCGTTGTAGAAAGTCCTCACGGTTTGTGATTGTACCAGGATTCATCAGGCATTCCCCCGTTTCTTGAACCAATCTCGGACGGTCTGTTTGTTCGGCTGCGGCAAGTCTTTCGAGTCCGTCCAAGCCGGTAGCCCTTTCTCAATCTGACCCGAGGTGGCGAACGGTGATGTCGCAAACGGTGCGACATGTTCTGCTGTTTCGAATAAGAATGGGCTCGAAGCGGTGACGGCAAATCCTTTCATCGCAATCCGCTCCACGAAAGGTGATTGCTTTTTCTCCTCTACGATGACGCGTCGATGTTCAATCAACAGCTCATGCAGCGGAATCTTTACAGGACACGCCTCCGTACAAGCGCCACAGAGACTCGACGCATAGGGGAGTTCTTTATAGTTCTCGTATCCGTCAAGAAGCGGAGCCAAGACGGCACCAATCGGACCTGGATAGATTGACCCGTACGCGTGACCACCGATATGGCGATAGACGGGACAGACGTTGATACAGGCCGCGCAGCGGATGCATTGCAACACCGATTGGAACTGTGTCCCGAGAATACCAGAACGCTTGTTGTCGACGATGACAAGGTGGAACTCTTCTGGTCCATCGACTTCACCGACCGCGCGCGTCCCGGCAAATGTCGTGATGTATGACGTGAGTCGCTGACCGACCGCGCTTCGACAAAGCATGTTGACGAGCACCTCGAACTCTTCATAAGACGGGACGACGCGTTCCATGCCCATGACAGAGATGACCGTATCAGGAAGCGACGTCACCATGCGTCCGTTCCCTTCATTGGTCACAAGCCCGACGGCTCCACTCTCTGCGATGGCGAAATTACAGCCGGTGATGCCGACTTCTGCCTTCAAAAAGTCTTTGCGCAGTTCTTGACGCGCATAACGACCGAGTTCAGTCGGATCGTTTGAACCGGTATAGCCGTGAGCAGTGAACGTCTCATGGACAGCGTTGCGGTCTTTATGCAGAGCCGGGGCGACAATGTGAGACGGTGGGTCTTCGTCGAGTTGCAAAATCCATTCCCCAAGGTCGGACTCGACGACGGTACATCCTTCTTCCTGAAGTGCTTCGTTCAAGCCGATTTCTTCCGTGACCATCGATTTCGATTTCACGACATGTTTGGCTTGCTTCGACCGAACGACTTCCCGGATGTAGCGGTTCGCTTCTTCCGGTGTCTCCGCGAAAAAGACGCTTCCACCACGTTTTGAGACATTCTCGCTCAATTGATATAAGTAATAATCCAGATGTTCCAGCACATGTTGACGAATTTCTTCCGAATGGTCGCGAAACGATTCCCAGTCCCCGAGTTCACCTGCAGCATTTAACCGGCCATCCCGTAGACGGTTTTGAGCCGAACTGACGGCCTGCCGCATGAACGCATCTTCGATTCCATCTTTTCGTCGATCTTGAAACTTCTCATCCAATCGAATCCCCATGCTCATGCTTGCTTCACTCCTTCGTTCAAGACTTCGGCAATATGCATCACTTTAATCGGATGTCCCTGTTTATGAAGACGTCCGCCGATGTTCATCAGACATGACGCATCCGCTCCGATCAACACCTCTGCGCCTGACTGTAAGATGGAATCGACTTTTTCATCTACCATTTGTACCGACACGTCTGGCATCTTGACGGAGAACGTCCCGCCGAACCCACAACAGTTATGTACGTTCGCGAGGGGAACCATCGTCAGTCCATCGACGTTTCCGAGCAACTTACCGGGAGCCGCTTCGATTCCGAGGAGGCGAGTCATATGACAAGACGCGTGATAGGTCGCTTTGGCGGGAAACTTGGCACCGACATCTGTGACTTCGAGCACATCGACGATGAACTGCGTCAGTTCGAACGTTTTGGCGGCGTGCGCTTCAGCGCGAGGACCCCATACTGGATCATCTTGGAACAAATGAGGGTAGTCGCGCATCATCATGACACACGACCCCGATGGTCCGACGATATATTCTGCATCTGCTTGTTCAAACGTTTCAATCATGTGCTTGGCAACCTTTTTCGTCTCCTCATGATAGCCGCTGTTGTAGGCAGGCTGCCCACAGCATGTCTGCTCAAAGGGGAACGTCACCTCGCACCCTAAATGTTCGAGTAGTTCGACTGTCGCTTGTCCGACGGATGGAAACAACGTATCAGATAAACAAGTGACGAATAAAGCTACATTCGGCATAGCCATTCCTTCTTTCTTCTGATGATAGCGATTTCAACGTCATTATTTCATAAAGCGTAGGAAAGTTACAGAAAAATGGGGAGAAAAACTGATTTATTTGTAAAATCCTGTCTAATTGATAACGTATCTCACTGAACAGATATTCATCTCTTTTCTGATATAAAACAGCTAAGGAGAACGTATAACAGAAAAAGATCCTCGACACATGACGAGGATCTTCTGTCTAACTTATAGGAAGAACATTTCCAAGATGAAGAGTGCGCCGAACAAGTAGATGAGCGGGTGAACCGTCTCTTTGTTCATCGCTTTGAAGATCGGGTACAAGATGAACCCGAAGGCGATGCCGCGTTCGATGCTTCCTGACAAAGGCATGATCAAAATCGTCATGAAAGCCGGGAAGTATTCGCTGAAGTCGCTCCAGTCGATGTACCGGACATTCGTCAACATGAGTGCACCGACGATAATCAAGGCGGGAGCTGTGATTGCCGCTACGCCAGAAATGGCGCCGATAAGTGGGCTGAAGAAGAGTGTCAATCCGAATAAACCGGCGACGACGGCCGTCGTGAGACCTGTACGTCCACCTTGCGCGACACCGGCAGCAGACTCGATGTATGCCGTAGACGGGCTCGTTCCGACGAGTGATCCACCCATTGTGGCAAGTGAATCGGCAAAGAGTGCACGGTGACCATTCTCAATTGTTCCATCTTCTTTTAAGAGACCTGCCTGTTTTCCGACACCGACAAGCGTACCTGTCGTATCAAAAAGAGTGACGAGGAAGAACGAGAGGACAGCACCGAACAAACCGTATTGAATGACATCACTAAATGCCGTCACGGGGTTAACCATGAGTCCTTCCGGAAGTGTTGGCATCGCCGTGACACCATCGATTTTTAAGATATCCATGAAGTATGCTGCAATCCCCGTGAGTACCATCCCGATGAGTAAAGAACCGGGTACGTTTCGTGAAAAGAGGAGTGCCGAGACGATCAAACCACCGAGTACAAGTAGTACTTCTGGAGAAGACACGTCACCGAGACGTACCAAGTTCGCTTCATCAGCAACAATTAAGCCTGATAATTTTAATCCGAGTGAAGCGATGAAAAGACCGATCCCGGTCGTGATGGCATGCTTCAACGAAGTTGGAATCGCTTGAATCAACTTCGTCCGAATTGGAGAGAGCGACAAAATCAAGAAGAAGACGGACGAGACGAAGACAACACCGAGCGCGGCAGACGGCGCAATCTGTTCTTGGGCGACGAGCGTGTAAGCAAAAAATGCGTTGAGCCCCATTCCTGGCGCCACGGCGATTGGTAAGTTCGCATAAAACGCCATCAAGCCAGTTCCGATGAGGATGGCAATGATTGTCGCCGTGAAAGCTTGTGCGAATGGGATCCCAGCATCAGATAGAATCGCCGGGTTGACGACAGAGATGTATGCCATTGTCACGAACGTTGTGATCCCAGCAATCACTTCTTGTTTAACATTCGTTCCATGTTGTTTCAATTGAAAGATATTCATCGATAAAACTCCTTATTTCGGTCTATTTCCGAACATTAATTGAAAAAAATGATTAAATTAACGTTATCAACTTGATGACTATACAAAAATGTTTGATTCCCGTCAATTGTTTTACGTGAAAAACATGAAAAATTAGGAACAATAGTAAAAAATGTTCGGAAATAAACTTTTTTAAAAAGAAGCTTGCTCTGAAACGCGTTTCAGAAGATACGGTATAGACAAAGGGAGGGGAACCGATATGAAACCGACAACGTGGAAGACATGGTGCAGTGGAATCGTATACGAGCTCGTCATCAATCAGTTGTATACACCGTTTGGGAAAATGTTGTGTACCCGTTTCCGTGAAGAGTTTCTTCACTTGCCGTTAGAAGAGCGCTTCCGTCTCGTTCAGGCGATCCGTTGTCAAGTCGTCGAAAGAGGTGACAGTCAGCAAGCAGAGTGGGTACACTATATGCAAAGACTGACAAGTTGAGGTGAGATGAATGGCAAACATTCGAGATATCGCAAAGCACGCTGACGTTTCGGTGACGACGGTCTCACGCGTCCTGAACGAGCATCCGTACGTATCGAAAGAAAAACGGACCCGTGTTCATGAAGCGATGAAAGAGCTCGGGTATTTGCGGAATCAACAGGCGTTAACGTTGTCGACAGGGAAGACGCAACGAATTGTCGTGATCCTACCTTATATGGATCACCCGTATTACGGTCTCTTCGTCAATGGACTCGCCAAGGCGGCGCTCGAGCACGATTACCGGCTCGTCATGTGGCAGACGGAGTATAAATTGAGCGAGGAACGACAAGCACTCAATTTATTGAAGCATCGTGAAGTCGATGGGGCGATTGTCTTGTCTCACGAGATGTCCTTTAAGGAAATGGAGGCATACCGCGCGTACGGGCCAATCGCTGTGGCGACCGTCGGTGCACCGGAGACGATTTCGTCCATCCATGTCGATCATTACGCGTCGTTCGTATCAGGTATTCATGTCTTGAAGGAACATGGATATGAAGAGATTGGAATCATCTTGTCAAGAAGCCATAGTCCGAGTTCCCTTGCGCGTCAGCAAGCCTATTTCGATGAAGTAGCGCATGCGCGTGAGCAATGGATTTGGACGGGCTATTTGACGAGTGAGGACGGTATTCGGCTAGCTGAAACGTTCCTCTCTCAAAAAGAGCGTCCTCGAGCGCTCTTTTTCTCGTCTGATTATGTCGCCCTCGGATTTTTAGGAGAGATGCAACGGCGAGACATCAAGATTCCTCAGGAAGTCGCCATGCTAGGCTTTGACGGACATCCGATCGGTCATGCATTCGGACTGTCGACGATGCTCTCACCGAATGAAGAAATCGGGCGACGCTTATTTGAAACGACGCTCGCTGAAATGAGCGGTGCTCAACCGGAAACGCATGGCATGACGGTGAGCTATCAAGTTGGCACAACACTTTAGGCAACTTCCTCGCTCGACTCTTTTGAAACGTTTAGAATGAAAGGAGTAGTCGAGAGGAGGAGATGTTATGAAGATTCAAGTAACAGAAGAAGCGCTCCAATGGTTCAAACAAGAGATGGAAGTTGAAGCAGGTCAAACGGTTCGTTTGTTTGCAAAATATGGGGGTTCGACAGACTTGACGCACGGTTTTTCTGTCGGGGTCATCACAGAAGATGTGAACAATGCTGCTGTTGAGACAGAGGCAGATGGGATTCGCTTCGTTGTGGCAGAACAAGACGAATGGTTATTCCAAGGACAAGACGTGAAGGTCGAGCTCCGCGGAGAAGAAATCGTCTTCGTGCAGGCCTGACGTTTCAGTTTGTTTACGTTTGATGAAATGTCGTTTGACGAAATCGAGCTAGGGGAACAGATTACGACAAGTCGGATTTTCGAAAGGATGACACCATATGTCAGACAAAGAAAAGCGTGAACAAGAAGAAAAAGAAAAGTTGAAGCGAGATCAGCCGGACATCTCCCATGAAGAAGATTCAAAAGGAGATCATTCTGACCTCGAAGAGACAGATGAAGATGAACAAGCATAAGAGCCGAGACACGGCTCTTTTTGTTTGGGAATTGAAAGAAATGCCGTGGGCGTTATAATGGATAAGGGAAAACTATTTAGTGAGGAGAATGAGACATGAGTACAGTACTAGTCTTTGGACATAAAAATCCAGATACCGACACAATCACGTCAGCGCTCGCCTATGCCGAGTTGAAAAAGAAATTAGGGATGGACGCAGAGGCGGTTCGTCTCGGTGAAGTGAACGGTGAAACACAATATGCGCTCGATCACTTCCGTGTGAAAGCACCACGCTTGATTGAAAGTGTGAAAGGTGAGGCGGAAGAAGTCATCTTGGTCGACCATAACGAGTTCCAGCAAAGTGCGGATGGCATTGAAGATGTGCGAATCCTTGAAGTCATCGACCACCACCGTATCGCAAACTTCCAAACGGCAGACCCGCTCTACTATCGTGCGGAGCCAGTCGGGTGTACGGCAACGATTTTGTTGAAGTTGTATAAAGAGCATGGTGTCGAAATTGCTGCGGATATGGCCGGCTTGATGCTGTCAGCCATCATCTCGGATTCGCTTCTCTTCAAATCACCGACATGCACAGATGAAGACATCAAAGCAGCGAAAGAACTTGCGGAGATCGCTGGCGTCGATGCAGAAACATACGGTCTTGAGATGCTCAAAGCCGGTGCGGACCTTAGCCAAAAAACGATTGAAGAGCTCATCTCACTCGATGCGAAAGAATTCGCGATGGGCGACTATCGTGTCGAAATCGCACAAGTGAACACGGTCGATGCGAACGATGTCTTGAACCGGAAAGCGGAAGTTGAAGCCGCAATCGCCAAAACGGTTGCAGCGAAAAACTTGGACTTGTTCGTATTCGCCATCACGAACATTTTGACGAACGATTCGGAAGCCGTCGTTGTCGGACCAAAACCAGAACTCTTCGAACAAGCGTTCAACGTGACGCTTCAAAACGGATTGGCGACACTTCCTGGCGTCGTCTCGCGTAAGAAGCAAATCGTGCCATTCCTAACTGAAGCGGCAACAAAATAAAAACTCGAAGCCGTGGCCTCGAGCGGGACTGCAGACGTTAATACGTCTGCAGTTTTAATTTTGATTGAGAAGAGTCTTTTTCAAATAGTATTGCTGATGATTGGCTGTCGGATGGTGCTCAATCACTCCAAAAATTTCATACCCGAGCTTGGTATAAAAATCAGGTGCCTGAAAACTGAACGTATCGAGTTGAATGAGACGGCATCGATGCTCGATAGCCAATTGTTCGATACGCGTCATCAATTGCGTGCCATATCCTTTTCCTCGAAGCTGTTCATCCACCCACAAGAAATGAATGTGCATCGTGTACCAAAACACCGTTCCGGTAACGCCCCCGACAATCTGATTGAAGTCATCTCGAACGATGAAACTCACATGCTCGACGGGGTGCTTCACCTCATCGGGTAATTGCGATGCGTTATATTCAATCAGGCGCTGTCGAATATAGTCGTTGTCTTCCTGATCCCACTGTTGAACGATCTTCATCTACTCACCCTTCCTTCATTAAGATCCTGTACTTGCGAATGCACGCAGTCCATACAACCAAAACCGATAGGCGATGACGAGTGAGAGCATAGCGACGAGCGGGGTCGCCAATGCAAACATGGTGAACCCACGTCCTTCAAAGAAATACATCGCCGGATAAAATGCCGTGAAGCCAAATGGAATGATATACGTTAAGACGAACATGATGACTTTCGAATAGATGGTCATCGGATAGCGTGCAAAATCACTCAAGCTGAAGACCGCGAATACGACCGGTAGACTATCAATCATCCAAAACGAGAATGTCGCAAAGAATAGGTTCACCGCGATATAAATCATTCCGCTCGCGAGAACCATGACGAGTAGGACTAGAATATCCATCATACTCCATGTCATTCCTAGCTCATTCGAGGCGAGCCAGAGCACACTCCCACCAATCAAGAGTTGACCAAACCCATCTTGTTGAACCCGTTCGGCGACGATTTGGAACAATGGGTTTACGGGACGCATCAGAATGCGGTCCAAGTTCCCCGTGCGAATATATTGCCAACCAATCGTCCAAAGGTTATCAAAAAAGATATGATGAACAGCCCGGCCTAAAAACGCGATTCCGTAAATGAACAAAATCTCATAAAATCCCCATCCGTTCAGCGACTCGATATGTCGAAAGACGATGGATAAAAAGAAGAGGGCGGCAAATTGTTGACCGAAGACTGACAAGACGCCAATCAAGAAATCCATTCGATATTCCATCATTACTTTGAAATGATTTTTGGCATAGAGCCAATATAGTTTTGCGTATCGTTTCATCCACCAAACACCGTCACTTTCCGAACCGCATATGCGAATAAGAGTCGTACAAATAGAAAGAATGCCCCGACCCATGCGAGTTGAATCAGAATCGACGGCCATATACCAGATGCTTGGATGTCACCTGTATATATGGCGACAGGTACATAGACAAGAGAAGCGAACGGTAAATATAAGCTGATCGTCTGGAACCAGTCAGGAAAGAGTGTCAGCGGAATGATTGCCCCGGACATAATCGTAATGACCGCCTCCTGTAAGACAGAAAGTCCCCATACGTTCACCGTATAAAAGGAAAGCACACCGACGAGTAAATCGATCAGTGTCGCAAGAAGGATTGCGAGTACGACGCTGATCGAGAAGGCGAACGCACTCTCAAGTGAGGTCGGTGGGTCAACCCCGATAAACAGCATGGCGATAACGAGAAGTGGTAGCGTCGACCGAAAAAAGGTCGACGTTTTTGTCCCGATATCTTGCGCGAGTAACTTATCCAGTAAATGATACGGTCGAAGCAGTTCGACGGCGACTCCGCCATGTTTAATGAGATGCGCGAGTTCGCGTCCGGCCCCTCCCCGGAATTGATCGAGCATCGTCGCGAGGACCGCATACGTCAACATCATCGAGAGCGAGATACCTGACACGTCAGTCTTATTCTCATAGACGGCCTGCCAAAAGAAATATAAGATGAACAGTCGCATCGTCACCGAGAACATACTCGCCCAGTACCAGGCTGTGTAAGCCATATCGACTTTGATTTGCGAGGAGGCGAGCGCTACATATTTTTTAAGCCTCATGCACTCACCTCTGGCTGATACAGATTTCGAATCAATGTCTCCATTTTTGGCACGACAACGGATAAATCTTTCACTTGATTGCAGTTCACGATTTCACGGATCAGTTGTCCACTTGAAATCTCATGATGGTTGAATGCTAATTGAATCGTATCTGTTTCTCGATCAGAGGTGAGTTCCGTGACGAGTCCTGTCACCGACGGCGGGACGGTGAATGATGTCCCTTCGTCGAGTGTGATTTCAAGGGTGCGTTCATTGTTGAACGTCTGTTTGAGCGTTTCGATACGATCGTCATAAATGATGCGTCCCTCGTCTAGAACGATTACCCGGTCACAGACTTCCTCGATATCCTGCATGTCGTGCGTCGTCAAAATGACTGTTGTCCCCCAGGCATCGCTGATTTCGCGAATAAACGCCCGAATCGTCTCTTTGATGTCAATATCGAGACCAATCGTCGGCTCATCCAAATACACGACACGAGGTCGGTGTAAGAAGGCGGCTGCGAGCTCACAACGCATTTTTTGTCCTAGTGATAATTGGCGGACTGGCACATCGAGAAGCGGTTCAAGTTGGAGACGTGCAATGAACCAAGCGACGGTCTCCTCGAACTCTGCGCGCGGCACTTCATAGATTTCTCGAAGCAGGTCGAACGACTCACGGACGGGAATATCCCAAAACAATTGGGTCCGTTGGCCGAAGACCGCCCCGATTTGTCGAGCATTTTGAATCCGGTCCTCATGCGGATCGATTCCAAAGATGCGGACGGAACCGGCATCGGGACGAAGGACACCGGCGAGCATTTTGATGGTTGTCGATTTTCCGGCACCGTTAAAGCCGATATATCCAACGCGTTCGCCTGGAGCGATAGACAAGTCAATTCCTTTCACGGCTTCTTTGGTGCGATACTTTCTTGAAAACAAAGCTTTGATGGCGCCTTTTAATCCGGCATCTCGTTCTAAAATTTGATAGTGTTTCACAAGGTCGCGGACCTCGATAGCTGACTGTGACATACGTTCCTCCTTAATCGTGCAAGCGTTTTCCTTCATCAGAATAGCATGTGAATCTGGGATTTCCTACCTGTATAAAAAAAGACCGGACAATGAAGTCCGATCTTAAGAAGATTACGTTTGTCGTCCGTATGTTCCGAGACGCCATAGTTTCTCAAACGGTCCATAACGGTGATTCTTCAGCCACCACATCGAGAAGAACGATTGCACAATCAAAATGGCGATGCTGAGGAACAAGCCTTCGGTTAAAGAAAGCGCCCCGTACGCCCCGAGTGCGATCACTGGCAAGACAATGATCAACGTATGTGTCAGATAGTTCGTGAGTGCCATTCGACCGAGTGCTTGAAGCGGGGCGAACGTCCGACCTTTTCGAACGGCGATGGTGAATAGGCAGACGTATGTTGTAGCGAGCAGTTTTCCGGAGACGAGAACGGCAACAAGGTTCACCCAGTAATAGGCCTCGCCTTGACCATAATGATGCCAAATGATAACCCCGAAAAATGGCAAGGTGAAGAGGGCACAAATGATCGCAGTACGAGTCAATCCTTGAATCGACCATGTGAGCAGCTTCCGTTCCCGTCCAATATAAAGACCGAACAAGAATAAGCTAAGAATCTCAATACCCACAAGAAGTGAATTCGACATGGCGGCGAATATTTCAATTTGTAGACGGTAGTCGAACCAAATGCCGAATCCCATATTATATGGTGTTGGGAATGGAGCGCCGCTATTGAAGTCACCGCCATTTGCCCATTCCACAAGCGCAGATGATCCATAAAATAAGAGGAAACTTCCAATCAATAAACTCCACGCCCACGCTAGAATGGCGCGGTTACTCAATCCGTAAAAGAGGGGAAGCAATAAGCCCCACATGGCGTACGTATGGAGGATATCCCCTGACCAAATCGCCAGGTGTGCCAGACCGAACAAGAAGAGAATCAAAATCCGGCGTATGTAACGACTGACCGATTCGCCACGAGCGTAAGAACGCTCGAGGAAAATCGAAAAGCCGATCCCGAATAAGAGGGAGAAAATCGTATAAAACTTCGTCTGCACGAACAAATCGAAGAGTGTTCGGACGAACAGGTCGCTCCCGTAATAGTCGGGACGACCGAACATCCAGTCGCTCCCGAGCATGCTCGGGATATTGACGAGGAAAATGCCGCAGAGGGCAAACCCTCGGATAATGTCATACAAAATAATCCGTTCATTCGTTTGAATTGGGCCAGCCATACGACACGTCCTTTACTGAATTAGAATACTTTCGTCGTCCATGATTCACAGTTCCAGACATCTGTGACGATATCCTCATAGAATTCTGGTTCGTGACTGATGAGGAGGACGCTTCCTTTGTACTCCTTCAACGCACGCTTCAACTCTTCCTTCGCGTCGACGTCCAAGTGGTTCGTTGGCTCATCGAGTAAGAGCAAGTTCGTTTCGTTGTTTAAGAGTTTGCAAAGACGTACTTTCGCCTTTTCCCCACCACTGAGGACAGAGATTTTACTTTCAATGTGCTTCGTCATGAGACCACATTTCGCGAGCATCGCGCGCACCTGTTGTTGGTTGAGTGACGGGAATTCGCTCCAAATCTCTTCGATACACGTGTTATTGCTTGATGCTGCTTCCTGCTCGAAGTAACCCATTTCGAGGAACTCACCACGTTCGACTGTCCCTTCAAGCGGGTTGATCAAGCCGAGCAAACTCTTCAAGAGCGTCGTCTTCCCGATTCCGTTCGCTCCGACGAGGGCAATCTTTTGACCGCGCTCCATCTGAAGGTCGAGCGGACGTGAGAGTGGCTCATCGTATCCGATGACGAGACCTTTCGCATCAAAGATGAGGCGTCCCGATGTACGTGCCTGCAAGAAGCGGAATTCTGGTTTTGGACGTTCCGCGCTCAATTCGATGACATCCATCTTATCGAGTTTCTTCTGACGTGACATTGCCATATTTCGTGTCGACACACGGGCCTTGTTTCGTGCAACAAAGTCTTTCAAATCCGCGATCTCGGCCTGTTGACGCTTGTAGGCGGCTTCAAGTTGGGAACGCTTCATCTCGTACACTTCCATGAACTTGTCATAGTCTCCGACATAGCGGTTCAACTCTTGGTTTTCCATATGGTAGACCAAGTTGATGACACTATTTAAGAACGGGATATCGTGGGAGATCAAGATGAAGGCATTGTCATAGTTTTGAAGATAGCGTTTCAACCACTCGATATGCACTTCATCCAAATAGTTGGTCGGCTCATCGAGGAGCAAGATATCTGGCTTCTCTAAAAGTAATTTTGCTAGCAATACTTTCGTACGCTGTCCACCTGACAAGTCCGTGACGTCACGGTCGAGACCAACGTCTAAAATACCGAGACCGCGTGCGACTTCTTCTACTTTCGCGTCGATGATATAAAAGTCGTTCGAGTCGAGCGTTTCTTGAAGCTCACCGACCTCTGCGAGCATGTCTTCCATCTGTTCCGGTGTCGCGTCGCCCATCTCCATGTAGAGTTCGCCGATGCGCGTCTCCATGTCAATCAGGTATTGGAAGGCACCTTTCAAGACGTCCCGAATCGTCATCCCGCGCTCAAGTACCGCGTGTTGATCGAGGTAACCGACACGGACGTTTTTCGCCCATTCGATTTTCCCTTCATCCGGTTGCAGCTTGCGCGTGATGATGTTCATGAACGTCGATTTTCCTTCACCGTTCGCTCCAACGAGACCGATATGCTCCCCTTTTAAGAGGCGGAAAGAGACATCGTTCAAAATAGCGCGGTCACCAAAGCCGTGGCTCAAGTTTTGTACCGTTAATATACTCATAATTCGTTTTCGTTCCTTTCAAAGTAAACTACCCGATATTGTAGCATGAATTGAATCAAATTAGTACGCCAGTCCGACCGACTCTCGTACGTGTTCCTGTTCTTCAATCGTATGAAGCATGAACTGGGCGACGTCTGCCCGTGAGATGTGCTTCCCGTTCTCTGGCACTTCATCGATGGCCGTGCGATATGTCGAGGTGCGAGGACCGTCCGTCAATTGCATCGGTCGTACAATCGTATAATCGAATGACGAATTTCGCCATAAGTCCACGGCTGCCCGATGATCACGGAGCGGTTTCCGGAGCATGAACGTAATGGCTTTCCCCGCAAGGCCCGGAATCTCATTGTCGATTCCCGCTGAAGCGAGATAGATGATACGTGAAACATTGTTTGCCTTCATCGCAGGGACAAGCTTGTCCGTGACACTCGCTAAAAAGTCTGGGTCGCTCAAATCCGTTCCGAGACAACTGACGACCGCATCGTGACCATGCATCGCTTCCGTCAATGCGTCGACATCATATAAGTCGCCTTCAATGATTTCGAGTTGTGGCGTCCGGATCAACTTTTTCTGTTCACGGACGAACGCGGTGACATCATGACCGTGCTCGATGGCTTGATCGATGAATTGATGTCCGGTCCGACCGGTTGCGCCTAATACGAATAACTTCATAAGGGCAAGGCTCCTCTCTCATATCCAATATCTACAGTATACAGCAGTTTCAGAAAAATCGAACATTTCACCGTTTGATTCCAACCTATTGCATTTCTCGTCAGCTCGTCTACAATAAGGTCTATCTTATATAAATAGATTCGCACTCGTATATCAGCGGAAATATGGTCCGCAAGTCTCTACCGAACTACCGTAAATGGTTCGACTACGGGTGGCGCTTGTCGTATGCTATCGTTGATTTCCATGCGGTTCGTTGCCTCCCGATGAGGGGTGACGAATCGCATTTTTTATTGGAGGGAAAACAATGAAGCAGTTAGAAGACAAAATCCGTGAAGAAGGTCGGGCCCTTTCCGACCAAGTGTTGAAAGTCGACGCTTTCTTGAATCATCAGGTCGACCCGGTACTCATGAAAGGCATCGGCAAAGAATTCGCAGAACGTTTCAAAGACGCTCAAATAGACCGCATCGTCACACTCGAATCGAGTGGGATTGCGCCGGCGATGATGACGGCGCTTGAGATGGGCATCCCGTTCGTATTCGCGCGTAAACGAAAATCGCTGACACTCCAAGACGACCTCGTAGAAGCGGACGTTTATTCGTTCACAAAACAAGAGACGAACCGCATCAGCTTGAGCCGACGCTTCGTCTTACCAGGCGAACGTGTTCTTGTCATCGATGACTTCCTCGCGAATGGGGAAGCGGCACTCGGACTGACACAACTCGTGGAAGCGGCAGGTGCAGAGGTCGCAGGCGTTGGGATTGTCATCGAAAAGTCATTCCAACCAGGGCGCGATAAATTGATCGAGCGTGGCTATCGCGTCGAATCGTTGGCACGCATTGCGAAATTAGAGAAAGACCATATCTCGTTCGTGGAGGTCGTTCGATGAATACGTTCAAGACAGCTAGTCTAGGATTCCAGCATCTACTCGCGATGTACACGGGAGCGGCAATCGTCCCACTCATCGTCGGTGGTGCCATCGGGCTTGGTCCAACCGAGCTCGCCTATCTCGTCGCAATTGATTTATTCATGTGTGGGGTGGCGACGCTACTACAAGTATGGACGACACGCTTCACTGGTGTCGGATTGCCGGTAGTCCTCGGATGTACGTTCACTGCGGTCGGTCCGATGATCGCCATCGGAAGCGCGAACGGGATCACTGCCATTTATGGCGCGTTGATTGCGAGCGGGCTCATTGTCATCCTCATTTCTGGATTTGTCGGGAAACTCGTGCGCTTCTTCCCGCCGGTCGTGCTCGGTTCGGTCGTGACGATCATCGGTCTCTCGCTGATTCCGGTCGCCGTCAATGACATCGGTGGCGGGATGCCCGGTGAACCAGGGTTCGCATCGATGCAGAATCTCGGATTAGGTGGTTTAACGATTCTACTCATTCTCGTCTTGAACCGTGTCGGGACCGTCTTCACGCGTGCTGCTGCCGTCCTCTTTGCCGTATTGGTTGGAACAGGGGTAGCCGCTTCGCTAGGTCTCGTCGATTTCAGTCCTGTTCGTGAAGCAGGATGGTTCCAAATGGTCCAGCCGTTCTACTTCGGGATGCCGACATTCGACCTGTCTGCCATCCTCGTCATGACGCTCGTCGCCATCATCTCGATGATTGAATCGACAGGGGTGTTCTTGGCGCTCAGCGATATCACGAAACAACCAATCGGTGCGAAAGAATTGACGAAAGGGTATCGTGCGGAAGGCGTCGCAACGATTCTTGGAGGGATTTTCAACAGTTTCCCGTACACGACGTTCAGTCAAAACGTTGGACTCGTTCAATTGTCAGGTGTGAAATCGCGTCGCGTCATCTTTTGGACAGGCGGATTGCTCATCTTGCTCGGATTCCTCCCGAAAGTCGCTACGTTCACGACATTGATTCCGAAGCCTGTGCTTGGGGGAGCGATGCTCGTCATGTTCGGAACGGTCGCTGCTTCTGGCATTCGTATCCTCAGTCAAGTCGACTTTTCGAAAAACGAGAACTTGATTACCATTGCGCTCTCAATCGGTGTTGGGCTCGGTATTACCGCCAATCCAGCCATCGTCGCAAACATGCCGGAGTGGCTGCAGTTGTTCACGGACAGTGCTATCGTGGCAGGCTCATTCACGGCGCTCGCATTGAACGGATTTTTCCGTATGATGGACCGATTCCGTCCCGGGACAATCATTGCCGAGGAACGGCAAGTCAGCTAGACTGAAGGAAATAGTAGTCTAGGAGGAGTCACGAATGGGGAAAACTGCACTTGTTGTAGGCGCGACTGGCTTGATTGGCCGCGAATTGGTTGAACAGTTGTTAGAGAGTGACCGTTATGATGCGGTCTGGATCGTTGTCCGTCGCTCGAAGCGTTGGAGTCATCCGAAGTTACATGAGGTCGTCGGTTTCGAGGAGATGGATTCATCCCTTCCACAGATCGACGACGTGTACTGTGCGCTCGGCACAACGATTGCGGTAGCCGGCTCGCAAGAAGCGTTCAAACAAGTTGATTTAGAATTACCACTTGAAGTCGCCCGTGTCGCCAAGGCACATGGTGCGACGCGCTATGCGGTCGTATCGGCACAAGGCGCATCGTTGCGTTCGACTTTCTTTTACAACCGTGTGAAAGGGGAGCTTGAGAACGCGTTACGTATTTTCAACTTCCATCACTTGATTATCGCGCGTCCTTCTCTGTTACTCGGAGAGCGTGATTCATTCCGCTTCGGGGAGAAAGCGGCTGAGGTCATCAGTCGACCGTTCCAGTCAATCTTGCTTGAGAAGACACCGGAAGTCGCACCGATTCAAGCGCTGCATGTCGCTCGTGCCTTGATTATGGCGTCTGAAGAAGGCGAAGGAATCGAAGTGTTGACGTCAGGGATGATGCAGAGGATGAGCCGATGAATCCATTGACAAAAAAGCGAACCAAAGCAGTCATGATTGACAGTGTCATTGCAGGTCTTGTCAGCGTGGGCGTAGAACAGCTCGTGCGAAAGAAAGTAAAGAGCGAGTTTGTGCATGCGGTCATCACACCGACACTACTGACATATGCCATGGAAGCCTGGCAAATGAGTCGAGGTGGACAAACAATCGGTTATAAACTGATGGGACTTGAATTGAAAAACGATGACGAAACGCCTGTCACGGCAAAACAAGCGCTACAACGCGCCCTGCATCGTGATACTTCGTCAGTCGTTCGTTATTGGAAAGACCGTGCGCATTTCGAACAAGAAGAAGGCGCTGTTTTACCGCACGATGCCCGTTACCATATGCATGTACGTGAAAAGAACTGACCGATATGGCCAGTTCTTTTTTCAATCCTTGATTTTACTTAAGATGGCAGTTGTTAAGGCGACAATCGTCCCGAGGACGAGTCCGTTAGAGAAGACGGTCGCAAGAAGCGGTGGTAACTCATTCATTGATCCGGGTGGCAGAAGCATCGCCCCGGCACCGATGACGAGCGGGAGTCCGACCGTGAGAGATGCCGTGGACTGCTTCAATTCAAAGGCCGCCTCATTGATTCCGATGATGATCATCGTTGCAATGAGCGGTGTCACGATTGCATAACCGACAGCGGCCGGGATGCTCGCAATCAACGAGACGAATGGACCGATGAGTGCTAACGACATCATGAGGGCGTGGGCAATCAAATGCGGGGTACGCTGGACGCTCTCCGTCGAAGAGAGAAAACCAGCTGTCCCGGAGATGGCGACAGGACCCGGTGTACCGAACAGACCGGCCACGATTTGACTGACGCCACTGGCGACACCCGATGCGGGAACGTTCCCTTTGATTTCTCGTTTTTCGCGAGAACTGACGATGCGCTCAATCAACTTGATGTTCGCAAGGACGTTCGTCATGAGAAGCAAGGTGATGACGAAAGCCGTTGGCAACAAGTTCCAATCCCATACCCAATTTCCGAACGGAAGAAGTTCCGGTACGAGGAAGAAAGATTCTGAACGAACGATTGGATTTCCAAGGTCGAGTAAATGGAATAAGCCGAACCCGACGAATAGTGTCATGACGAGCCCATATTGTTTAAAGCGACTTTGCTCGAGCGTGAGTGCGAACAAGACGAGACCTGCCGTCGCCACTGCCTGAACGACGTTGATTCCGTCTTCCGTCACCCCAAAGCCACCTTTAATGACGGCCCCTGATAATTGAAGGACGAGCAAAATCATATAGACGCCGAGCACTTGCGGTGTAAACAGGGCGAGCATGCGTCTTAAGATACCAGTGACGGTCAACAACACACCAAGGATTCCACTCAAAAACAGCATGAATCCGAGTGCTTGCAAGGTCTCTTGCTGACTTCCGTATAGAGCGGGACCGATGGAGGCGTATAAAGTGAAGACACCCCACCAAATGCCGGCAGGTCCTTCGAGTATCGGGAGGCGATGGCCGAGCAACGTTTGGATGATGCTGAAGAGTGCGAAGATGAAGAGTGAGCGGGAGATGAAGGTCATCGTCTCATCTGGCGACAGTTCAAACAAGGCGGCGATGGAGAGTGGTGGTACAATATTTGTAGCTAAAATAAAAATAAACCACTGAATCGTCGTGGTTACATTACTTCTGGTCATGGTGTCCCCCTGATCATGCTTTTTCTTATTAGTGTAACGTTATGATGAAGTGGATGCAAACGGAGGCTATATAATGAAGAAATTCTTCAAGTGGGCCGCACTCTCAATCGTAGGATTGCTTGTTGTCGCGGTAGCAGGCTTTTTGATTTGGACGCAGTTCACGTACGGACCAACCGATGAAGCGACACAGTATGCGGAAGAGGGGAAAGTGGTCGACAACCGTCTCGAGTTCGGAGATACGACGAGCGAGATCGGCATCATTCTTTATCCAGGAGCAAAAGTGGAGAAAGAGGCGTATGCGTATTACGGAACACGTTTAGCCGAGGAAGGGTATTTCGTCGCCATTCCGTCGCTTCGTCTCAACTTAGGCATTTTAGATATCGACGCAGCCGATCCAATCATCGAAGCACATCCCGAGATTGAACGTTGGGTCGTGGCCGGTCATTCACTCGGAGGTTCGGCGGCATCGGGTTACGCGCTTGAGCATCAAGAGGCGGTGGAAGGTGTCATTTTCCTCGCATCATATCCGATCAGCTCGATGGTCGATAGTGACTTACGCGTGCTATCTATCTCGGGTGAGTTGGATGGATTAGCTGTCCCAGAAGACATCGAGGCGAGTCGAAGCGACCTTCCTGACGATAGTCAATTCGTACAAATCGAAGGCGGGAATCATGCAAATTTCGGAATGTATGGTCCTCAAAAAGGCGATCAGGAAAGTCCGCTCACATCGAAAGAACAACTCGACGAAGTCCTATCCGCGATTCTCGAATGGTTATAAAAAACGTGCGCACCTGCATCGAGGTGCGCACGTTTTTAACGTTGGTCGAGCGAATAACTGACTGCGGTCAACCCGGCTGTGACGAGGGCGACCAAGCCGCCTACGAGCGCGAGCGTCATGATAGGGCTTGTCGCATAGACGACACCACCGAGAGCGGAACCGAGTCCGATTCCGACGTTACTCGCCACGGGCATGAGTGACGAGGCGAGACCTTTGGCGTTCGGATTAAATTTCTCCGCCAAGTCGATCAAATAAATCTGTGTCGACGTCGTCAATAAAATCGCCATGAACGACATGAGGGCGATATTGAAGAGACCGAGCGTCATATTCGACGTCGTCACGAACAACGCGGCCAAGACGAACGCTTGGACGAGAAAGACGAATCGTAAGCGTCCGATCGGATTGTGACTGGCGATCTTTCCAGCAGCAATATTACTGAAGATCGAGATGAATCCGTAGGCGAATAAAATCGGACTGACCCAAGCGACCGGTACACCGAGTACATCTTTTAAAATCGGTACGAGATACGTATATACGACATACGTCGCCCCAAAACCGAACGCCGGAATCAAGAAGGCAATCAAGATGCGCGGATTCGTCAGGAGTGCCATTTGTTCACGGAGTGATGCTTTTTCTTGAGACAAATGATTCGGCAAGACACGATAAATGGCAATCCAGGCGACTGCACCGAGTGCGGTCGTTAACCAAAATGTGGATTCCCAGCCTGCTTGTTGTCCGATGAATGTTCCGATTGGAACACCGAACACGTTGGCCATTGTAAAGCCACCAAAAATAAAGGATACGGCTACCCCTCGTTTTGCCGGAGGGACGCTTTCGCTAGCGACGAGCATAGCAAGCGAGATCAACACACCTGTGACGACGGCCGTCAACATGCGTAAGGCGAGTAACCACTCATACATGGGAGCGAGACTGCTCAACAAGTTCAATAAGGTGAAGAGAATCGTCAAACCGAGCATCAATTTGCGTTTTGGAAGATGGCTCGTCAAGGACATCGTGATTGGCGTACCGACGGCAAAGCTGATGGCGAATGCCGATACGAGACTTCCAGCCGTTGCGATGGAAATGGATAGACCGCTTGCGATATCAGGCAAAATGCCGACAATGACAAATTCACTCGTTCCGAGAACGAAGGTTAATAAGGATAGGGATAAAACTAAAGTCCAGTCGCTTCGACTGAGCGAGCTTGTCTTCATGTTCAAACACTTCTTTCTATTTCATTCATTAGTAGTTAGACATCAGTCTTTTATCACGTTACAAGATTTTTCCCAAAAGAAAAACCCTTTTCTCCCAAGTCGGAAGAAAAAGGTGCATCAACGCCAAAACACTGTGGCTTCGACACCGGCGTGGTCGGAGACGACAGGTCCGTTTTCGCCGTCGAAGACGACGGCATGACGGGAGACGTGAATGGGTGCATTCGTCAACATCAAGTCGATGCGTAGCGATTTCTTGTTTTCATCCCATCCAGCGATTTTCCCTTGGACGGTCGCATCGCCTTCGCGTTCCGTTGCGAGATGGAACAAGTCTTGAAGCCCACTATCCATCAAATAATCGTATCCTTCGCCTCGAATGAAAGCATCGTTGTTGAAATCACCGAGTAGGAGTGCATGGTCGTCATGCTCCACGCGACGCAGGAGCTCGTCGAGTTGATGCTTCACTGGCTCCTCTTCGTCATGCCACCATCCGAGGTGACACGAGTAGACGGTCGTCGGCGTTTCAGGACCTTCAATCACGGCTTTGACGATTTTACGGGACTTGTAATTGTCAGGGTCCGTCGTCTTGGATACGAAGAATGATTCGGTCGATAGAAACGGTGTCCGTGACAAGATGGCGACGCCTTCCTCGTAAATGTCATATCCGTAATGGGCAAAGTCCCATGTCATGTGATAGTGAAGATCTAACTCTTTCAGGCGCTCGACGAGGACGTGTGCGAAGTTGTTCTCACGGATGTTCCCATAGATGAGGGGGGCCTCTTTATGTTGATTGACTTCTTGGAGCGCGATGAAGTCATACTCTTCGCTTGCGATACGTTCGACAATCGCATCGATTTTCTCTTGTTGACGGTCTTCTAACCAGGCATGACAATTGAGCGTTAAAATATTCACGATAGTCCTCCTTTAGAAAAAGGCCAACTCTCGAGCGAGTTGGCCAGTAGATTATGCACCGATGACGTCTTGAATGTCTGATTTCAATACGTCGGCTTTCGGGCCATAGATGGCTTGGACTCCACGGTCTTTCACGATAAGACCCATAGCGCCATTTTTCTTCCATTCTGGTTCGTCAGAGACGAGTGTAACGTCTTTAACGGTCACACGAAGACGAGTCATACATGCGTCGACATCCTCAATGTTTTCTTCCCCACCGAGAAGTGCAATAATCCCCATGACTTGTTCGTTACCTGTAACGGATGATTTTTCTGTCGTTTCTTCCATGTAGTTCCCGTTACGTCCTGGCGTCGGTAGGTTCATCTTCTTAATGAAGAAGTTGAAGACACCGAAGTTGAGGAAGAAGAACACGACAGAGACGAGCACGAAGTTGATCAAGTCTTGAAGAAGTCCTGCTTTGACAATCATCGGAATGCGCGTCAAGAGTTCGATTGCACCGAAGGCGTGTACACGTAAGTCGATGATATCTGCCAATGCGAAGGCAGCACCGGCCATGAGTGCGTAAACGACATAAAGAACTGGTGCGACGAACATAAACATGAATTCGATCGGTTCTGTGACACCTGTCAAGAAGACAGCGAGTCCGGCTGATAAGAACATCGGCTTGTATTGTGCCTTCTTATCCGCGTCGACGTTGCGGTACATCGCATACGCGGCACCAATCAATGCAGCGAATGACAAGATGACTTGGCCGACTTTGAAGCGTGCTGGAACGACATCAGCGAGAAGCGCGTTGTATGCGGCCGTATCACCAGCAGCACGCAAGTTGACGAGGTCCGTCACCCATGCCAACCAGAGTGGGTCTTGACCGGCAACGACCGATCCAGCTGTCGCACCTGTTAAAATCGTATACGTTCCACCGAGCTCTGTGTAGTTCATTGGTACTGTGAGCATGTGGTGTAAACCGAACGGCAAGAGGAGACGTTCGAGCGCACCGTAGATGAACGGGGCGAGGACAGGCGCCGTGTTACGTGATGTGGCAATCCATTCACCAAAGCTGTTGAGTGCACCTTGGATGGTTGGCCATAGAATCGATAGAACGATGGCAGCAACGACTGAACCAAGGATAACGACGAATGGTACGAAGCGCTTCCCGTTGAAGAACGAGAGAGCGTTCGGCAACTTGTTGAAGTTGTAGAAACGGTTATATAGTGCACCACCGAGGAAACCGGCGATAATCCCGACGAACACACCCATGTTCAGGGCAGGTGAGCCGAGTACAGATGTGAAGTAATCAGCGACGACAAGGTTCGCACCGAAGAGTGACTCGATTGTCGCTTCCGGATCTTGAAGCATGGCACCGTTGACACCGAAGATGGCACCTGTGACACGGTTGATCAAGATGAAGGCGAGAAGTGCTGCGAATGCACCGCCTGCACGATCTTTTGCCCACGAACCACCAATCGCGACTGCGAAGAGGATATGTAAGTTGACGATGATGCCCCAACCTAAATCTTCAATGATACGAGCTGTTGTTAATAAGATACCGACATCTCCGGCTGACATTCCAATCAATTTTCCGATGGAAATCATCAAACCGGCAGCCGGCATGACGGCGATGACGACCATCAAGGCCTTACCGAGTTTCTGCCAGAAATCGAATGAGATCAATTGTTTCATGCTATACGCTTCCTTCCTGTGAGGGAGTTTTATCTATTTTTGTGTTTGCCAATAGTGCAATCGCTTGCATAAATGATTGTAATCGATTGCATAAATTCATGCAACCGTTTTCGCTATTTTCATTTGTTTTCATTTCCGAAGTGAGAATAGCAGATGTGAGGCGAACTTGTCAGTCGAATCGAATCTAGCTACAATATGATAGGTTGAAGGGAGCGAGAAAGATGGGTTGGAGACAGACGACATCTGCTTTGACGAAAGAAGAGCAGATTGAATTAAAAGAAGAGTTGTTGCAGAAGGGTGTATTGCAGGAAGACGATCTTCCTCTATATGAGATGCTCATGCCAGATCGCATCAAACGGATGTATGAAGTATTGAATACACGAACGAACCATATCACGATTTTGACGGAAGGTGTGGACGATCCGCATAACCAATCTGCCGTATTGCGTTCGGCCGATGCGTTCGGGGTGCAGACGCTGCACGTCGTCGAAGGGCGTGCAAAGTTCAAACCAAACTCGATTATCGCCAAGAGTGCCGACCGCTGGGTGGACGTCGTCGAGCATGGCTCCATTGAAGAGGCGATTGACGCTTTAAAAGAAGACGGTTATCAAGTATATGCGACGGCATTGAGTGAGGAAGCAATTCCGCTCGAAGAAGTGGATGTGTCGAAGGCGACAGTTCTTTTATTCGGGAATGAACATAGTGGTGTGTCGGAAGCGGCATTGAAGAAGGCGGATGGAAACTTTGTCATTCCGATGCAAGGATACGTTCAGAGTTTGAACATCTCCGTGGCGGCGGCAATTTCCTTGTACGATGTCACGACACGGTCGCGACATATCGTGACGGAGGGCTATGAACTGCCTGTCGAGGATCAGGCACATATTTTTAAAGACTGGATGGTCAAGAGTTTGCCGAAACGTACGCTCGGACTTTATAAACAAAAAGGTGTCACGGCTTTTGAACGGGAGACAGGAAATTCAGAATGAACGGCGAAATGAACAGACGTACGGAATCTTTGTCCAGAAACTGAAAGGGGATGGCACGATGAGTACGACGAGTTCATTTATCGTAAAAGATGTGACAAACAACTTTAAGGATTTTGAAGAGGACTTTTTCCGACTGTATCGCACGTTATATGGCGACCTCGATCAGTTGCGTTTTAAAGAGCGTTTATATCGGCACGCCAATCCGCTAGTGTTACTGGCTTTCTCGGAAGAGGAACTGGTCGGCTTTAAAATTGGCTATGAGGCGGAGCCTTATCGATTTTACAGCTGGGCGGGCGGCGTACATCCGGACTTCCAAAAGCATGGCATCGGTCGCAAGCTGATGGATACGCAACTCGAATGGGTCGAAGCGCAAGGGTTCCATTCGATTCGGACGAAAGCACGCAATACGAACAAAGGGGTCATCATTTTGAACCTCCTTTGCGGATATGACATCATGGGCGCCTACACAGAAGATGGCGAGCCACGCATCATGATGGAGAAACAACTGAACAGTTGAATCGATGCCGCGGTCGTGTGATCGCGGTTTTTTTGTTGAAACCTATTTTAATATGTGAGCGTACATAAAGAAAAAGGGGGAGTTTGAAATGATAGTATTTGGATTTGGCGGGGATCCGTTCGATAGCTCGATAGGGGACTCATTCTTTAGCGGACTATTTGGTGTGTTTCCAATCATTTTCATGGTTGTGTTCGGTCTGATTATATTTGGATTTATCAAATCGGGAGTGAGCTACTCTAAAACATCAAATACATTGAAGGACTTACAACACTTCGCCTCACAGCTTGCAGATGATCCAGCCGACGAGACGGCTGAGCGATTGGCAGACTATTTACGTGGCGTCGATTCCTTCTCGATTGAACGGACACGCATGGAACCGTTTCGTGTCGCGCTCGGATGCTACCAATTGGTGATGGAGTCGAGCACTGTTCGCGAAGAGACAAAAGAGCGGGTCGGTCGTCAATATAAGCGTCTCGGGATTTTGGACGGAGAAAAATTTGCTGATGAGGCACCTCCACGTCGACGTTCTTCTTCATCGAGTCATCATGATATCCATCACAATCACCATGACCATATGTAAAAAAGCGAAGGAATCCCTTCGCTTTTTTACATATATCGTGATGCATCAAATTCAATGTCAGTCTGATAACGGACGGCCTGAATGGCACTTTCGATTCGAATGGCACGCTTCTTAATATCGCGTGCTTTTAAACGATATAGTTCGGGGTCATATAAGGCGTGTTTGATCACGGCAACTCCGTGCACATAGTCTTTCTTCGGACGAAGCGATAATTTCTCATAAAGTCGTGCCTGGACACGTAACTGAATGGCGAGCTCGATTGCCTCGACGAGCGGGAGTGGACCGTCATGCGTCTCAACGACGGCTTGGACGTTCGCCTCTTGAATGAGACGGTCGAGCTGACGTAAGTCTAGACGAATGTGTTCAAGTTCCATCTCGATGTCTTGAAGGGAACGGGACTGAATGGTCGGAATGGATTCATTCGCTTGAAGCGAGATGAACGCCACATGCTCAATCTCTTCGGTCAATGTATCGATTTGCTCATGGAGCAACTGTTTCAATGTTAGGGCATCTGCAAGGTTCATATCGATTTCCTCCTTCTGCTTTTTCTAACCGTACCACATCGAGATGGCTGAAAAAAGGTGGATGACATCCTAGATTACGGGAATAAAAGCAAATAGAGAGGAGGAGGACGATGAAGAAGTGGAAGATACAATGGATGATTGCACTCGTCCTACTCCTGTTCGGGACGGCGACATTCCTTTATCAGTGGGTTGATGTAAGCCCAGGCGATATACGGGACTACATCATTCAATTCGGATGGTTGGCTCCGCTCATTTACATTTTATTGTTCACCGTTCGTCCGCTCATCTTGTTTCCCACGTCCGTCTTATCGGTCGCCGGCGGCTTGGCGTTTGGGATGTTACCGGGCGTCATCTATACCGTCATCGGGGCGACATTGAGTGCGCTTGTTGCGTATTATGTGGCAATTTATTTCGGCGATCGTTTCCTGCATCACTTCGAATCAACGAATTACGAAGCCATTCAGCGCAAAATCGAAGAAGACGGCTTCTTTTACGTCCTCATCTTACGTCTCATCCCGCTCGTCAATTTTGATTTGGTCAGCTATGCTTCTGGTTTGGCAAAAGTAAACGTACTCGCCTATCTGTTTGCGACCGTCGTTGGTATGATTCCCGGGGCGTTCGCGAACAATTTTCTCGGGAGTAGTATCGCCAGTGGGGATTGGACGCTCATCGCCTTGGCATTTGGGATCATGCTCGTGTTGACGCTCGTTGCGACCGTGTTCCGCGAACCGATTAAGCGACAGATTCATCGCTATCAAAAAAAGTAGGCGACTCCAGATGGAGCGCCTACTTTTCAATTAACGGTTGTCAACCGTCTCTGGATACAGGTCATGGTTGAATAGACGATGCTCCGCCATTTTTTCGTACTTCGTACCCGGTTTTCCGTAGTTGTAGTACGGATCGATCGAGATACCGCCACGTGGTGTGAATTTCCCCCACACTTCGAGATAGCGCGGTTCCATCAATTTCACGAGATCTTTCCCAATGACGTTGATGCAGTTCTCGTGGAAGTCACCGTGGTTACGGAAGCTAAACAAGTACAACTTCAACGACTTCGACTCGACGAGTTTCTCATCCGGGATGTATGAGATGTAGATGGTTGCGAAGTCCGGTTGGTTCGTGATCGGGCACAACGATGTGAATTCTGGTGCGTTGAATTTAACGAAGTAGTCGTTCTCAGGATGACGGTTCGGGAACGCCTCCAGGACGTCTGGTGTGTATTCAAAAATATAAGGGACGCTCTTCTGTCCGAGGAGCGAGAGGTCTTGTAAGTCTTCTGGTCTCATGTTCATTCTCCTTACACGCCACGTTCGTTGGCGTACAGTAATGTGTGTAGTTGCGGTAGGACGCGGACGCTTTGCCATGACGGATCACGTGCAACGTCTTCCCATAGTTGTTTCAAACGACGGAGCTGGGCATCGGTGATGTCGCCGTCTGCACCAGGCTCCGGGTTACCGGCCGACAAATACATGACGTCCGGTGAGTAGCGCTGCTGCACTTCTTTCGCGTAGGCAAGGTCCACTTCATCAAAGACAGCAACTTTGAATGTCGTCTGCTCCGGGCGCAACCGTTCGACGATAGCGTCTAGTTGCTCCCAGTTCGTTTTCATACCAGACGATGGAGGTTTTGGACTGAGGGTCACGTCATCGATTTGTGTGAGCCAGTCTTGATAGCGGCTGCCTTGCGTCTCGACGGCGAGTGTGACGCCTCGTTCTTTCAACTTCTCGACCAGGTCTCCCATAGCCGCGATAAGGAGTGGATTGCCACCCGAGATGGTGACGTAATCGTACATACCAAGTGCATCCAGGCGAGCAATCACCTCATCGGCTGTCAGCATGTCCGGTTTTTCTGAACCGTCCCACGTAAAGGCGGAATCGCACCACGAACAGCGATAATCGCAACCGGCGGTCCGAACGAACATCGTCTTTTGTCCGATGGCGCGTCCTTCTCCTTGAAAGGTCGGTCCGAACACTTCAAGAACAGGGATTTTCACGATTCCACCAACCATTCACGGCGGAACTCAGCGTAAGACGTTGGCGTTTCATACAGACGGACGAACTCGACACGGACGTCGCGTTCATTTGGCAAGTGTGTCGCCAGTTGTTCAAAAATCCAATAACACATGTTTTCTGCAGTTGTATTCATATAAGGGAGTGACTCGTTTAAATAGCGATGATCGAGATACGGCTCAAGCTCTTCTTTGAAGATCTTTTTCAAATCACCAAAGTCGAGTGTCATGCCGCGATTGTCGAGAAAGCCGCTGACACCCATCTGGAGCTTATACGTATGACCATGAAGGGCACGACATTTGCCGTCATAGTCAAAGAGATGGTGCGCCGCGTCGAACGTTACTTCTTTGACGATTTGAACGCGATGCGGACAGTAGATGAGCGATCCTTCTTGCTTTGATTCGACACTGGTCGGAGCGAGGAATGGAGCATGTTTCATACGCGCACCTCCTCGTAAGCTGTAAGTCCGTTTTGACGAAGCTTACACGCCGGACATTCTCCACAACCTGAACCGATGACACCGTTGTAGCAAGTAAGCGTGCGTTCTTTGACATAGTCAAAGGCACCGAGTTCGTCGGCGAGAGCCCACGTTTCTTTTTTATCGAGCCACATGAGCGGTGTGTCGATGACAAATGGATAATCCATCGCTAAATTGAGTGTCACATTGAGTGATTTGATGAATTGGTCTCGGCAATCCGGGTAACCTGAAAAGTCCGTTTCACATACACCGGTCACGATGTGATGCATACCGAGTTGTTTGGCCATGACGGCTGCAAACGATAAGAATAGATGGTTGCGTCCATCGACGAACGTGTTTGGGACGTCCGCATTGTCGATGTCGAGATCGTGTCTCGTGAGCGCGTTTGAAGTGAGTTGTCCGAGTAGGGACAAATCGAGGATGTGGTGTGGGACATCGAGTTCTGTCGCAACTTCTTTGGCGACTTCGATTTCCGCATCATGGCGTTGACCATATGCGAACGTCACCGCCTCTACATGAGAGAATTGTTGTTTTGCCCAAAACAGGCAAGTGGTTGAATCTTGGCCACCACTAAAGACGACCAATGCTTTTTCGTGTTGCATGAAGCACACTTCCTTTTCGCTAGTTTTGATGTCGGAGGAGGTTACGAACTCCGGAGGTCACCCTCAAGCATATAATTTATCATAAAAAGACGTTTGACAGGGAGAAAGGAAGCGAGTATAGTAAAAAACATCACTGACATGCTTTTGTGCATAAAAGCGTTTAAGCGGTTAGGCAAAATAATAAATAAAGAAGATATAACGAAAGGAGGGGACGTCGATGCAGATGAAAGGAAAAGAAGCTGTATTCGTCGTGTTGATGAGCGGGATTACCTTGCTCGCACTGATGTTTTTGGCCAAAGCGACGCCACATATGGCGATTTTTGGCACAATGGTAATAGTAGGTGGATACGCGTATTATCGTTCACGCGACTTCAAACAGATTGAAACGGCGATGATCAACGGGATTCGTGAAGCGATCATGCCGGTATTGATTTTGTTGTTGATTGGGATGCTCATCGGAGTATGGCAAATGTCCGGGACGGTCGCGACGATCCTCTCCATCGGTCTAAATACAATCTCTGCTGAATGGTTCTTACCGAGTGTCTTATTGATCACGATGATCGTCTCGACCTTCACAGGAAGTGCGTTTACAACCGTCGGAACGGTCGGTGTCGCCTTATTTGGAATCGGGACGGCACTAGACATCTCGCCGGCGCTCGCCGCAGGTGCGATCGTATCGGGTGCCCTCTTCGGAGACAAGATGAGCCCGTTGTCGGATACGACGAACTTTGCGCCGGCAGTGGCGGGTGTCAAACTGTTCGACCACATTCGCTTCATGATGGGGACGACGATTCCAGCGTTCATCATCACCTTGATTTTATTCACGTTCCTCGGACGTAGCGGTCAAACTGCCGACACGGCACAAATTGCAGAGGCGCAAGCCGCGCTCAGCGGACGGTTTGACCTCTCATGGCTCACGTTGATTGCCCCTGTGCTCGTCGCAGTGCTTGCGTTCCGTCGGATGCCGGTCTTACCGACGATGCTCGTCGGGATGTTCGCCGGTGTGTTGACGGCCGGTTTCGTTCAAGGGAACTGGAGCATCTCGAACTGGCTCGGTGTCATGCAGTCGGGCTTTAAGTCAGGTATCGAAAATGAAACGATTGCGAATGTACTCGATCGTGGTGGTCTTGAATCGATGCTTTGGTCGGTCAGTCTCGTCTTGATCGCCCTCGCGTTCGGTGGCTTGTTACGTGAACTCGGTGTCTTCCAAGCCATCGTTGAATCGTTGCTCGAGCGTTTGAAGTCACCAGGGAGCTCGGTCCTATCAGTTGTCCTCAGTTCAATCGGGGTCAACTTGCTCGCGGGAGAACAGTACTTGTCGATTCTCTTGCCGGGTCAGGCGTTCAAGCAAGGGTTTATCGATCGTGGGATCGACCCGCGCTACTTGTCACGGGCGCTTGAGGACGGTGGAACTGTGATCAACCCGCTCATACCTTGGGGTGTCTCGGGAGCTTTCTTCGCAGCGACACTCGGCGTGCCTGTATTAGAATACGCACCATTTGCCTTCTTCCTCTGGCTCAGCCCGGTCTTCTCCATCATTTTGGGATACGTCCGATTGGGAAAGCAACGTGAATCGCTCAAAATCGCATCATAACGTCCAGGTGTCCTGCCATGCAGGGCATCTTTTTTGTGTGCAATCCACGATTTTTGAGAAAATGAAACAAATGGAGGTGGAACCATGAAGCGACTCGATTTAGCATTTTATGAACAACCGACACTTGACTTGGCGCGTGCCTTACTCGGCCAATATTTGGTGAGGCGCAATCCAGAAGGTGACATCATCGCGAAGATTGTCGAGACGGAGGCTTACCTCGGTGCCATCGATCGAGCGGCGCATAGCTTCGGAGGGCGTCGGACGAAGCGAACGGAAGTCATGTTTGGGAAACCGGGGTATGTGTACACCTATCAGATGCATACGCATACGCTCTTGAACGTGGTTAGTGGACCAGTCGGCACACCAGAAGCCGTCTTGATTCGAGCGGTCGAACCGATTCAAGGCCATGAATGGATTGCAACGAACCGTCCTGGGGTGAAACGATATGACCAGACGAACGGACCAGGGAAGTTGACGAAAGCACTCGGAATCACAATGGATCTATACGGCCATTCCTTTCAACAAGACCCACTCTACATCGCGGAGGGTGAGGCTGGAGTAGTGATTGAGGCGGGTCCACGCATTGGCATCCCGAACACGGGCGAGGCGCGTGACTATCCGTATCGATTTTTTGAACGCGACAATCCGTACGTCTCGAAGTTCCGTTGAATGCTCCTGGAGATGTTTAACTGATTCATGCCAGTGGAACAGTCCCTATGTGCATAAAACAAACAGAGGGAGTGTTTAGAACATGGCAAAAGTAGCAACGCTCATTACAGATATGTTTGAAGATGTAGAATTCACGGGTCCCCGTGACGCATTGGTGGATGCGGGACATGACGTCGTGACAATCGAGAAGAAAGCTGGCAACACGGTGGAAGGAAAGCAAGGAGAGGCGAAAGTGAACATCGATCAATCGATTGACGATGTATCGCCGGAAGATTTTGATGCCCTTCTTTTACCTGGCGGGTTCTCACCTGACTTATTGCGAGAAGACGAGCGTTTTGTTTCGTTCGCCAAAGCCTTCATGGATGCGAAGAAGCCTGTCTTTGCAATCTGTCACGGACCACAGCTGTTGATTACGGCGAAGACATTAGAAGGTCGTGACGCAACCGGCTATAAATCGATTAAAGTCGATATGGAGTATGCCGGAGCGAAATATGCGGACAAAGAAGTTGTCGTCTGTCAAAATCAGCTTGTGACGAGCCGTCAGCCAGATGATATTCCGGCATTCAATCGTGAGATTCTCAACTTATTAAAATAACACGTCGACCACGAGAGGAATCTCGTGGTTTTTTTGTGCATTCGGGAATAAGAAAGATAAGGAGGCGATTCAAATGAGAAAACGAGCACGTTCACCGAGTTAAGTTCGTCGAAACATTGTTTGGTTAGGGTGCATTCGCTGGTTTGAAGGGCTGATTCCAGCATATGTGATTGAACGGTTGTTTTGGGAGTCACGAGGCATCACCATTCAAGAAGTTGTCTACTTGGAGATGATCTATGCGCTCATCATCGTCTTGTTCGAGGTGCCGACCGGCGTGTGGGCGGACCGGACGACACGGCGTCGGCTAATCCAGGTAGGTGTAGCCTTGGAGTGGTTATCGTTTTGGATCTTGTTATACTCGTTCACCTTCAGCGGATTTTTTGTCGCCATCAGCTGTTCGGCCATTGGGTCGGTCATTCGAAGTGGGGCAGAGAATGCCTTGTTGTACGAATCGTTACAGGAGAGTCAGGAAGTGTCGTCATTTGAACGGGTTCTTGGAAAACTGAACGCGATTGGGATTGTTGCCGCTGTGACGGCGGCATTGAGTGGCAGTATGTTGGCTCAGTATCTTCCCTTGGAGTGGAACTACAAGCTCTCCATCGTGAGTCTATTGATTGCGACTACCTGTAGCCTATCTCTCATCGAACCGACTCGACGAGAGATAGAAGAGCGTTTGACGTGGTGGCATTTGCTGAAAGGTTTTCAATTCATTTGGTCGAACAAGCAACTATGGCATGTCACTATCAGTTTTTTAGCAGCCGTATCCGCATTCAATTTCATCGATGAGTTCTGGCAATTGTATGCACGTGATGTATCCATCCCGATCTATTGGTTCGGTGCCATTTCAAGCATCCTACTCTTGATTCAGTTACCTGGACAACTTTTTGCAGGGACGCTTATACGATTTGCGTCATCCGAACATTGGTTAAACGGGTTCGGTTGGCTAATGGGCGGTGGATTTCTTGTCATCGGACTTTTTCCGAATCCAATCGGAATCGGGCTGATGGGGCTGTTGGCTCTTATATATGGAGCGATGGAGCCGCTCTATTACGGTCTTTTGCATCATCAAGTTCCTTCATCCATTCGAGCGACGACGGAATCATCCGTCTCGATGCTATGGCATCTCGGTATCCTTGTGTTGGGGTTTGTCTTTATTGTAGGAACGACAGTGTCGCTATTTTTGGCGTTCATCTTAATCGGGCTTGTCGTTTGGTTCGTTCATGCGACCGCCCGATAATTTTTACAGACATGGGTCATAAGCCATGTCTGTTTTTACATCTTAAGACGGACGAAAGATTGTGCCGAGAAGTGTATGATGAGAACAATCTTAACGAGTCAATAGGAGAAACAACGTGGAATGGTATGAATTATTTGTAGGATTTTTGTTAGGTGTCGTTGAGGGATTGACGGAATTTGCCCCAGTCTCGTCGACCGGTCATATGATTCTCGTGGACGGTCTCTGGTTGAATTCGAGTCAATTTTTAGGTCAGGAAGTAGCGAACACGTTTAAAATCGTCATTCAATTAGGGTCGATTTTAGCGGTCGTGGTCGTCTTTCGAGATCGGTTCAAAGCGTTACTGAATCCAAAGTCGCTCCTCACCTTAAGACAAAGCGGAACCACACGTCAGTTCAATCTCATACATATTTTGATCGGATTGCTGCCTGCTGGCGTCCTTGGTGTACTGTTTGAGGACTACATCGATACACATCTCTTCTCAGTCAAGACGGTGTTGATTGGGTTAGTCATTGGGGCATTCTTTATGATTGCCGCAGATTTATCCGGCGTGAAGCGTCAGACGACCGCTACGCTAGATGACATCACGTACAAGCAAGCACTTGGTGTCGGGTTGATTCAATGTTTCTCGCTATGGCCTGGGTTCTCTCGGTCCGGTTCAACGATTTCTGGAGGGGTTCTCCTCGGAATGAGTCACCGGGCAGCGGCAGATTTTACGTTCATCATGGCGGTACCGATCATGTTTGGAGCGAGTGCGTTGTCACTGTACAGCAAATGGACGTACTTCACGCTCGATACGTTACCCGTGTTTGTCGTCGGTTTCGTCAGCGCGTTTTTGTTCGCACTTCTTTCGATTAAATTCTTTTTGAAGTTGATTAACAAAGTGAAATTGATGCCGTTTGCGGTCTATCGAATCGTATTGGCCATCGTGATTTACGTTCTTTACTTCTAAAAAAACACGTGCGAATAGCACGTGTTTGAAACCAATGAATGGAATTGTTCGTAAAGTCTAGAAGAGGTGAAAACATGGGACAAATCGTTGTAGTATTCGGAACGTTAATCGGTCTTGGGACCGTCGGGGCATTGCTTTATATGACCCGTCTAGCCTATGAATCATGAGAACGGATAATGATAGAAGCGCTCACGTTGGAGTAACTCCATGACGTGGGCGTTTTCTGCGTTATCGATCGCACGAAGCAGACCTTCCGTCTGAGACCGGTGGGCAAACAGGGCATCTTTCTTTTGTTCGCTCTCTTCCGTTACATCGACGATGACGTGAGGTTGTCCGAGTTCGTCTTCTGTGCGGCGGTCAAAGGCGACACCTAAGAACTTAGGGCGCGTCTCGCCCATCTCTTGAAGCGCTCGTACGACGGCACGGGCTGTCGCTTCATGGTCCGGGTGGACGGCATATCCTGGATAGAATGAGATGACGGTTTCCGGCTTCACTTCGTCAATCAATGCGCGGAAGCGACCAGCGAGCTCGGCCTCGTCCTCAAATTCGACGGTTTTGTCACGAAGACCCCACATGCGCAGGTCCTCGATGCCCATCATGCGACATGCTTCTTCGAGTTCATGTTTTCGAATTTTCGGCAGTTCTTCACGTGTCGTAAAGATTGGAGAACCCATATTACGTCCCATTTCACCGAGCGTCAAACAGACATATGTGACGGGTAGTCCTTTTTGACGATGTTGGATAATCGTTCCGGCCGAGCTGAACGCCTCATCGTCCGGGTGTGGGAATATGACGAGTAACGGTCCATTCATTGATTCTCCACCTCCGATGCGCCTTGTGGGAGCGGCTTGATATCGATGTGCAGCGCACATGCGAGACGACCGAGACGATCGTGACCAGCGAGTAACAACTGTTCTTCGTGCATTTCATAGTCGGTCAATCCCTCGACATAGAGCCAACCGTGATCGAGTTTTAAACCGACACGATAGGGACCATTTCCTTTAATTTGACCGATGCTGTATTCGATTTTGGCATTACGGATAAACATCCCGGCGTTATGAAAGTCCGGGTCATTATGTGTCGCGTAGGCACCGTTCGTCGTCTCGACATGGACGAAAAGTGGTGTCGCGACGTGATTGTCTAAATAGTGCTGAATGTGATCAGGTTGAATCGCTTTCACGTCTGTCCCTCCAATGGAAAGGATGACCCGAAACACGTAGTTCCGGGTCATCTGTTTACGATTGTGTTGCTACTTTTTTACGGTATCCGGTATGGTTCGTCGGTCCAACGTATTGGTTGAGACGGAATGAATGACGAACGGCTTCTGTGATGAACTCTTTTCCGATTTCAATCGCTTCTTCGACCGTGTGACCGTTGGCGAGTGAGGCTGCGATGGCAGAAGAGAACGTACATCCGCCGCCGTGTGTGAACGCAGGCTCGATTTTTTCACTTTCAAGAAGGCGGAATTCGTTTCCGTCGTACAAGACGTCGAATGCTGTATCGAATCCGAGTTTGCCACCGACTTTGACGATGACGATCTCTGCGCCGAGTTCATGGATTAAACGAGCGGCTTCTTTGATTTCGTCCATCGTTGCGGGCGTTTTATCAAGGCCAGCGAGCATACGCGCCTCGAATAAGTTCGGTGTGATGATTTTTGCGACTGGTACGAGGTGTTGACGCATCGCGACCGCAACGTTCGGATCAAGAATCTCATCCGCACCTTTACATGCCATGACCGGATCGACAACGGCATTCTGGATTCCGTATTCTTTAATCTTCCGTGCTGCGAGTTCGATGATTTCAGGTGTCGGGAGCATACCTGTCTTCACTGCATCGACTCCAATTCCAGCGAGCACCGTATCGATTTGTTTCTCGATCAAGGTCGTGTCGATTGGAAAGACTTCGTGATTCCATGCGTTATGTGGGTCTTGTGCCACGATGACAGTCAAAGCTGTCATACCGTATACACCGAGTTCTTCCATCGTTTTGAGGTCGGCTTGGATTCCCGCGCCGCCGCTTGTGTCAGAACCGGCAATCGTCAATGCTTTTTTCATCGTCATAATCGTCCATCCCCTTTGTCTGTTTGGATAGTTTCACTATAACGACTTTTTTGAATTCCGACAAATGCAAGGATTACGAGAAGTGTTCATAACTTTTCAGAAAAAGTATGCAGGATATTCATCATATTTGGGGAATAATAATGAATAGGGTGTAGACCACTTTATTATTGGCTGGGAGGAAAACGCATGTTAGTGCATAGCTTATGTATCCCGAAGAAAGATGTTGTCACTATCAGTGAAAAGGCAACATTGCGGGAAGCGCTTCATACGCTTGAAGAAACAGGATACCGTTGTGTACCTGTTTTAGACGAGACGGGGAAATTTTTCCGCGGTAACATTTACAAGATGCATATTTATCGTCATGGAATGAACGGGGAAAACATGGACGATAATGTGATGACACTCATCAAGAATACACAAAAGTACGTCCATGAGTCAGATGGATTCTTTGAAGTATTTTTCTCAATCAAAGAATTGCCGTACATTGCTGTATTGAAAGATGAGAGCAATGAATTTTATGGCATTCTTCCCCACGGTAAGATGCTCGGGATGCTCGAAGAAGCATGGAGTCGCGACACGGGTAGTTACGTCTTGACAATCGCCTTGAGCGAACAGGCTGGGGCACTTGAGAAAATCACGAAAATCGTGAACAAATATACATCAATCGCGAGCTTGATGACGCTCGATGCGAAAAGTAAAGTATTGCGTCGGGTACTCGTGACACTACCACCAGACTGTGAAGAAGACATGAAAAACAAGGTTGTCTCTAAGCTTGAACAAAAAGGCTTCCGGATTGTCGAAGTCGAGAACTTAAAGAACTAAGTAAAAACCCTTTCACTTGGCGTGAAAGGGTTTTTCGTCGAGTCGTTTTTCCATCCGAATATCGGACCAAAATTGACCGTCCCAGTAGGTGAAGTGCTCGATCCGACCGATTTCTTGATACCCACATTTCGTATAGAGACGATGGGCCGCATGGTTGAAAGCGAATACGCCAAGTTCCATACGAGGTGTTTGTTTGGCTCGCAATTGCTCTTCTAACAAACGAAGAGCTTCTGTGCCAACGCCTTTTCCGCGACCTACAGATTCGCCGATGACGAAACCGAGCCAAGCTGTACCGGGTTCTTGTCGATATAAATGAGGCGGGTCATACATGACGTTCATTTCTCCGACGAGATGGTCATCTGCGTAGATAAGGAAAATATCGTGTGTTAAGAGTCGTTCTTCTAAATCGTCAACCGTCATCTCATAATGGGCGGTCAATTCTTCTTTAGAGCGGCTCGGGCGAATAAGATGGACGATCTCAGGATCGTTATTCCAACGATTGAATGTATCGACGATGTCGCCGGATGCGACTGTTAATGGAACAAGTGAGATATTGATAGGTCATTCTCCTTTCTCGCTTGAACACATTCGATTCAATCGTCAAAATTCCTGCTCTTATATCGGCTTTAATACGTTTAAGTGGCTCGGCAATACTTCAAAGGTGAGGGGTAGCTTGCCGCCTGTGTCCCCGTCAGCATTTACAGGAAGCGCATCAGGCGAGGTCACGTTCACCCGTGACGTACAAAATGAGGTGACGCTATCCGTTTCCTTCAACTTTCCTGTAAAGAGGGCGGGTGTTAATTGAAGTGCGTCCTTTAACCCGAGCTCTTCAAAGATATAGACGTGAAGAAGACCATCATTAAGTCGCGCGTCCGGTTCGAAGTTTTCGAATCCTCCGACCGAGTTCGTCAAGGCGATAACGACGAGATAAGCCTCGCCATCAAACTCCCCGTCTTTACTGTCAAGCGCCAACTCATATGGACTATGTTCACGGAACGCTTTTACACCCTCAATCAAGTAAGCGAACGGTCCCCATTTCGTCTTTTCTTCCACACTTACTTCGTCGACAGCTTCGGCAATGAGCCCGATGGCGATGACGTTCATGAAATAACCTTTCTCATACTTTCCGATATCCATCGGTGTCGGTTCAGCGTCGCGGAGAGCCTCGATTGCTTGTTTAGGGTCACTTGGGACACCGAGTGCACGGGCGAGGTCGTTGACCGTCCCAAGTGGAATGATACCGAAGTCAGGTCGATGAGTAGCCTCGGCTAGACCGGTCACCGCTTCGTTCAAGGTTCCGTCCCCACCCATCGCAATCACGGCCTGATAGTGCTTTTCTGCCGCTTCACGTGCGAAGTTCGTCGCATCCTGTTCCTTTTCAGTGAAGCGGACATCGACGTGTCCATATCGTTCGCGCAACACCTCTTCGGCATGTGTTGCGTGTTGTTCCCCCAACTCTTTCCCTGAGGATGGATTGACGATTAACATGACTGTGTCCATTCCAACATGTCTCCTTTTCAACTCGAATACTGTCCTTTATTCCCGTCAAAGAAAGCAGATACTCCTAAAAAATCCCCATGTCGATTAGCTATCTCGCTCTAATCTTCAAGGGGATGCGTTGGGCATTCGATTGTTTAATAATGACGGAATGCGGACATATCTAAATGACTTGCTTCCGACTCGTCCACGGCAAGTTCGATGCGCAAATGTTCATTGAACGGGGAGACGAGAGCCCCCATACAGGCGACCGGTTCATGATCGGGGACCGGTGATTTACGTTTCGTTTTGACGAATAAATAGTCCGATCGTTTCAACGTCAATAAGAAACGTTCCACGGCATGCGGTTCACGGGTCACGTTTGGCCAAGGTAAATGATTGAATAATAAAAAGACCGCGCCTTCTTTTTCGAGCGCATAGTCCGGTGCGATGCCTTCCCGATTCAACAAATCGATGACAGCATGCAAAAACTCCCGTCTAATCGTCAATGAAATTTCGTAATACTCACGCATACGGTCCACCCTTTCTTAAAATCACAATACTACCATTCTAAACGTTTCCGACATGGGCGACAATGAAGAAGTTCCTTGACGAAGTATTTTTCCCGGCTTATACTGCATAAGTCCTGCTATACTAGTGATATATGATGAACGAATTGAGGTGAAACCGACATGATTGAATCCCTTGAATTGAAGGCGTGGGTCGTTCTTGCGCGTACGATGGATGCCATCAGTGATCGTGTGAAAGAAGATTTACGACGCCACCAGTTAAATTCAACAGAGTTCGGTGTTTTATCCGTACTGTATAAACGAGGAGACACCCCGTTGCAACAAATTGGGGATCAGATTTTGATTACGAGCGGTAGCGTGACATATGTGATCGATAAGTTGGAGAAGCGAGGGCTGATTGAACGAATCGCCTGCCCGTCTGACCGACGTGTCACATATGCTTCATTGACAGACGATGGAAAGGCGCTCATGGACGTCGTCTATCCGCAACATATTGAAATCTTCAAAGATATATATGGACCGTTAAGTGATGAAGAGACGGAACAATTGATTTCGTTATTGAAACGAGTCGGTTATAACGCAGCGGGCAAATAAAGCCCGTTGCTTTTTTATTCAATATCTTGAAATTAAAATAATTGACGATGAGATATACAGATGATATAGTTCTAACTGTTATTGAAAAATTAGAGATTACACAAATGGAGGATTACACGATGACTAAAGTATTATATGTATCGGCTAACCCGAAACCAACTGAACTTTCATACAGCAAACAAGTGGCAGAAACATTCGTTTCGACACTCCAAGCAGAAAATCCATCAATCGAAGTGGAAGCAATCGAACTCTACGATGTTGATGTTCAAGAAATCGACGGAGATGTGCTCAGTGCATGGGGCAAATTCGCTTCAGGCGAAGCGCTCACTGATGTAGAAGCGAAAAAGGTAGGCACAATGAGCGGCATGCTTGAGAAATTCATGGAAGCGGACCTTTACGTGTTCGCGACTCCAATGTGGAACTTCTTCTTCCCAGCACGTATGAAAATGTTCCTCGATAGCGTGCTCATGGCAGGTAAAACGTTCCGTTACACGGAGCAAGGTCCTGTCGGCTTGCTTGAAAACAAACAAGCGATCCACATCCAAGGGACAGGCGGAATCTACACAGGAACTGACCTTAACTTCGCAGACGCATACCTTCGCCAAGCGCTCGCGTTCGTCGGTGTATCTGAAGTGACGACGGTAGCGGTCGAAGGGATGAACCAATACCCAGATAAAATCGAAGAGATCGTTGCAGACGCGAAAGCGAAAGCTGAAGCACTTGCGAAAGAAGTTGCAGGCGCAGTAACGGTATAACCTAGAGAGACGAGTCGATTGACTCGTCTTTTTGTATGCATTTATTTTGGGTATGATACAAAGGGAAAGGGGAGTATGCAATGGCAGATCAGTTATCGAGTCGACTACTTGGAGATTGGACGGATATTGTCCAAGAAGAGATGAAACGACCTTATTTTCAACAGTTGAAGCAATTCGTCGACCAAGCTTATGAAGAAACGATCGTTTACCCGGCCCGAGAAGATATTTGGAACGCATTTATTCATACAAAATTTAGTGAAGTGAAGTGCGTCATTTTAGGGCAAGATCCGTACCACGGACCGAATCAAGCGCATGGACTCAGTTTTTCGGTGCAGGACGGGGTTCGTTTCCCACCGTCTCTACGAAACATCTTTCAAGAACTAAAAGATGACGTTGGATGTGATCTCCCGAAGAGTGGCAATCTCGAGAAATGGGCGAAACAAGGCGTCCTTCTCTTAAATACGGCACTGACGGTTGAAGCGGGAAAGGCGGGCTCTCACCGTGGAAAAGGATGGGAACAGTTCACTGATTCCATCATTGAGCGGCTCGGGAGTCGTGAGGAACCGATTGTATTCATCTTGTGGGGAAATGATGCGAAGAAGAAAATGAAATGGATTGGAGACCAACATAAAGTGCTCACGTCGGTACATCCAAGTCCTTTGTCATCCCATCGTGGATTCTTCGGTTCTAAGCCATTCTCCAAAGTAAACGATACATTGAAGGAGTGGGGAAAATCTCCGATTGAGTGGTGTCTCTGACAGTTTGCGAAAATTCGCAGGCTGTTTTTTGTTGACGCTTTTGTTTAGCTTTGGTACAGTAACTAACAAGACGTCACTTTAGTGCTTAAAAGCATATATGCATAACAGCATAACTGTAGAAAAGATAAAGAATTGGATATGTAAGAAAAGCGAAGAAAGAACCGAAGTAGAGACATCTTCCCTGGCCCAGAGAGCGTGTGGTGCTGCGAACACGCCCAAAAGATGAATCGAATTACAGTTCCTGAGCTCTCATCATTGAGCGGTCCCCCGTTATCGGATCAAGCGGCTAGAATTTTTCTAGCAACCAGGGTGGTACCGCGGCTTTGTCGTCCCTATCGATTCAATCGATAGGGATTTTTTGATTTTAAAGGAGGACTTCACATGTTGACACAATCGATTCCAAAACACCTAGCCCCACATATTTCACCGCAGTTCTACAATGAATACACACCAACAGATCATGCCGTTTGGCGTTTCGTGTTGCGGTTGAACTTGCACACGTTAGAAGGGAAGGCGCATCCGTTTTACATCGAAGGATTGAAACGGACGGGAATGGGACCGGATCGATTGCCGAACGTCGAACAGATGACGGATGAGATGCAGGCGGCAGGATGGTCGACGGTCGCAGTGGATGGGCTCATCCCCGGCGTTGCCTTTTTTGACTTCCAAGGAAACGGGATGCTCCCGGTCGCGACAGACATTCGGAAAGTCGAGAATATTTTATACAGTCCAGCCCCTGATATCATTCACGAGGCGGCGGGACATGCGCCAATGTTGATGGACCCGACGTTTTCGGCAATCGTCAAACGCTTCGGTCAATTAGGGGCCAAGGCGTTCATGAACCGAGAAGAACATGCCTCGTTCGCCGCATTGAAACGCTTGACGATTGTGAAGGAGAATGCGAATTCGACCGAACAGGATATCGAGGCGGCGGAGAAAGCCGTACATGAGGCGAAAGCGCAAGTGACTGGCTTTTCTGAAGCACAACAGGTCGCGCGTATCTTTTGGTGGACCGTTGAATTCGGATTGATTGGTGACCTCGACAATCCGATGATTTACGGGGCTGGCCTCTTATCATCGGTAGGAGAGAGCCGTCACTGTCTGACAGATGCGGTCGTCAAACATCCATTCGACTTGGAGCACGCGCTACAGACGAAGCAAGACGTGACAAACATGCAAAAAGAGCTATTCGTTATTCCAAACTTTGAGACGCTCTCTTCTGTCTTAGATGAACTAGAGGGAAGAATGGCGATTCGAAAAGGTGGGATTGAATCTGTGGCGAAAGCGTTGGCGTCAGGAAGTCAATCGACGATTCGACTTGAAGATGGATCAGAACGTGTCGGCATCGTTCGTCACATGACGGAGTCGAAAGAACATACGCTCATTCAATGGGATGAATGTTCAATTGTACAACATGGACAGCTCACGCAAAAAGAGCGACACGGGCTACTGATTGCTCATGACACAGAGTCCGCGCTCGATCGCGATGACCTCTTTGAGGACGGGACGAGCATTCGGCAAGCATGTGCATCCGGTGCACTCGAAGACGTGACGGTTCACCTAGAAGGACGGACGATCTCACTCGACTCGCTAGAAGTACGCGTCGATTCGCTTCCATCAGTTTTCCCAGGAACAACGGTAGACGAGCTGATGATGATTGAAAAACCGGTGATCATCGAACGGGATGAACGTGTATGGACGAACGATGATCCGATGTTCAACCGCATCCATCTCATGCGTGAGCGGGGAGAATCAATCGATGGTCTCATCCCAGAGATTTTAACGAACCACCCTGACGCCTGGTTATTACACATCGAGTGCCTGGAGTTGGTGAAGGATGAAGGACTGAAACAGACATTGATTGAACGTCTTGAAGCATTGCGTCAAACTTCCCCATCCCGAAATGAATTGATTGGTCGCGCGTTCGAACTATTGCGCTAACGAAAAGAGGCGACGTTTTCCACTGTAGGAGAACGTCGCCTCTTGTGCATTATACAGATTGATTTGTCGTTTCACGTAAGAACGTAATCAAACGACGATACGTGGAATTAGCCGCTGGGCGGTCCATTTCGAAGTAATAGTTATGGCCAAGCTCGTGCTCGTTCCGATCATAAAAGACAGTCGTGACATCCGTACGTCCTGAAAGAATCGTTGCAAATTCCTTGGCCTGCTCCTCAAAGGAATGGTCATTCCCGTCCGCGATAAACGTTGGGACGAATGTGGCCGGTACATTGACGAGTGGCGACGCTTCAGCAACGACCGGGAGAGTCTCCCAATTGTATGTGCCGAAGTATGCCCATCCGATTCGTTTGAACAAGAAGCGGTTCACTGACTTCGATGATTCGAGCCATGTGCGCTTCAAGTCGAGCGGTGCAGACAAGAGGATGGCACCGAGGATTGAGGATTTTGGTACGACTTGTCCCACTTCAGCAGAAGGCGAATAGTCGTCATTCAACTGGATCCCGACAAACTGTGCAGCGAGCTGTCCACCATTCGAATCACCTGCAAAGAAGACGCGGTCTAAATCGAGACGGAAGCGGTCATTGTTCTCAGCGATGAACGAGTACGCTTCTTCGATTTGTTTGAGCGGGGTCGGGTACATCACGTCAGGTGCGAGTGCGTAATTGATACTGACGACGTTGTAGCCGTTACTCGCAATTGAAGTGGCGTATTTTAACACATCCGATTTATCCCCACCAACGAATGATCCGCCATGTACCCAAAAAATGGTAGGGACCGTGCGGCTATTTCCTTCATAACGGATCAAATCAAAGGTTCCATTGTCATAAGAAGACAAGTAGTCGATGTCTTTTCGGACAGACGTCTTTTGAACGACTTCCTCGAATCCCTTCATCTCCACTTCGTTTCCCCCCGCAAACGAAGTTTTGATTAAACGTGTGGCTGGTTTCGGTGAGAGGAACACATAAGCCGCTCCTGCGACCGCAGTTCCAATCAATCCGACTCCAGCTCGTTTCAACCCTTTATTCATCTTCCTTCCTCCCTTTCTACAATCAGAAGCTTATTGCGTGACGAGTACGTCCGCCATGTACGTTTCGATGACATGAGCGATTCCGTCTTCGTTGTTTGATTTTGTTATGAAGTCCGCTTTTCCTTTGACCGTCGTGTTAGCATTTCCCATCGCGACGCCGAGGCCGGCCCATTCAATCATCGTCAAATCATTGTTTCCGTCACCGCAAGCGATGACTTCTTTTTGTGCGATGCCGAGTTGATCTGCAAGGAAGGCGAGACTCGTTCCTTTTGTGACACCGGCTTCAGTAAACTCAAGGAAGAACGGTTTTGAACGGGCTACAGCCAATTTCCCGGCCAATTCTGTTTGTAGCTTCGTTTCGATTGGAGCGAGTGTGTCGCCATCCGCAAGCATCAAACATTTGACGACCGGAGCTGTCACGGCATCTTTAAAGTTGTCGACATGAATGACCGGCATTCCCGTCAATTCACCTTCGATATCCGTATAAGGGTTCGGGCGATCGGTTACGATTTCGTTACCGACGTACGTATGAATCGCGATTCCTTCCCGTTCACTGATATCATGGAGATGGGCGACTGTATCCGGCTGGAGCGTGCTCGAGAAAATCTCCTCGTTTGTCGCACAATCGATGACCGAGGCACCGTTGAACGATAAGATGTAGCTTCCGTATTTCGCAAGTTCTAATTCACGGGCTGCTTCCCACATCGCAAACGTTGGTCGTCCGCTCGCGAGAACGACTTTATAGCCGCGCGCCTGTGCATCGAGAAGTGCTTCTTTTGTCTTAGGGGAAATCGTATGGTCGCTCGTGAGGAGCGTATCATCCATATCCAATACAATCATCTTGTAACTCATAGTAGTAGGGGGTCCTCCTTCAGAATCTAATGACTCCATCCTAAACCTTTTTAAGGTCAATTGACAACCTTGTCGCAAAAACGTAACTATAATGTAGAGAAGTGAACTCTAGAAGAGGTGGAAATCGATATGAATCGAATTTTAGTAGCTGAGGATGAACATGCGATTCGCAGCTTCATTATTGTCAATTTAAAACGAGCCGGATTCGACGTCTTTGAGGCGACGAACGGGCGAGAAGCGGTCACCGCATTTGACCGTGAACCGTTCGATGTCGTCCTATTGGATGTCATGATGCCGGAAATGGACGGATTCGAAGCATGTGCTGCCATTCGTGATCTTGACGAAAATGTAGGGATCATTATGTTGACGGCACGGACGCTCGAAGAAGATAAAATTGAAGGGCTCGGTAAAGGTGCAGACGACTACATCGCCAAACCGTTCAGTCCAGGTGAATTAGTGGCGCGCATCCAAGCGTTGTTGCGCCGTGTCGAAAAAGTGAAACGAAAAGATTCGAAACGCTTGAAGTCGGGACCGTTCGCAATCGACCTCGCCGCAAAACAAGTGACGAAGTATGGACAGTCGATCGATTTGACGCCGACCGAGTATGACTTGATCTGTCATCTCGTCCAAAACGAAGAGATCGTCTTGTCACGTGATGCGCTACTCGATGCTGTATGGGGCGTCAACTATTTCGGTGACCGAAAGACAGTCGACGTCAACATTCGTCGCTTGCGTCAAAAAATTGAAGATGACCCGAGTCATCCGGTCTACATCGAGACGTTGTGGGGTCACGGATATAAATGGCGGAGACATGAGGCATGAAACAACAGTTAGTCATTCGCATGATGATTGTCGTGACGATCGTCTTGCTCTTGCTCGTCAGCATTTTGTCTTACGGGACGTATCGCTACTATTACGAGTATGAGTCGGAAGCGTTACTAGGTCATGCGACAACGAGTGCATATCTATACCCTCAAGCCCAAGTTGGGTTTGAAACGCCGAGCGCCTTTTCAGTCCTCGTCCGAACATTCGGATATCCTGGAACTGATTTGACGATTGTCGACCGGAGCGGTTCGATTGTCAAAACGACGGGACAACGAACAAGGCAGGCCTCTTTCTCTCAAGAACAGTTACAGCAACTGTCGCAAGGAGAGTCCGTCGTGCAGGACTATGACGTCGGGGATGAACATTACTTGTCGGTCACGAGTCCCATTATGACGAACGATACGTCCGAGTTTGCCATCAGTTTCACGCGACCGCTTGAAGACTTGGACACGCTCATTCGCGAAATTTGGATGACGGTCGTCATGATTGGCGTCTTGATCTGGTTGCTCGCCCTATACACCGTCATCAGGATTGCCGATCGTTTCGTCAGACCGATTCGTCACATCATCGAGGCGGCCGATGAGATGGCTCAGGGCGACTTCGATGTATCCGTTGAGTCAAATGAGAAACATGAGCTTGGAGCCTTGGCTCGAACGCTCACGTATTTAGGCGCGAAAGTCCAGCAGCATCAGTCGACACGTAACGAATTCCTCTCGAGTGTATCGCACGAACTCAGAACACCACTCACATCGATTAAGGGATGGACCGAGACGATTCGGGGTGGTGATGAGAAACTATCTGAAGAGACGGAGCTCGGTTTAAGCATCATCCATTCGGAGACAGAGCGCATGATCGGTCTCGTCGAACAGCTTCTCGACTATACAAAAATTGAGGAGAGTCGGTTGGTCTTGTATCGCCAAGAACTGGACCTGGTCTCTTTGTTACGTCAAGTGACTCTGCAATTAAAACAGTCACTTGAAGACAAAAGCATCACACTCATCGAACGCTATCCTCAAAAATCGGTCGGACTATTTGATGAGAATCGTTTGAAACAAGTGTTCTTAAATATCCTCGAGAACGCGATTCGTTTCTCGCCAGACGGAGGAACGTTGACCATCCGCTTCGTGCAATCGGAACGTGTTGCCTTCATCTCGATTATCGATGAAGGTCCCGGCATTTCACGAGAGCATTTGCAGCGCATCACCGAGATGTTCTATCAGGCTCATGTCACAGAAGGTAGTAGCGGGCTTGGACTTGCGATTTCAAAAGAATTGATTGAAGCGCATGAAGGCAAACTCGTCATCGAGAGCGAGGTCGGACACGGAACGACGGTGACCGTCTTATTGCCGCTCGACCCGAGTGAACTACATTAATAGGATTAAACCTCCCGAATTCAGGCTACATATAGATGTATGTAGACTGAGGGAGGTTTTTATAATGGCCAATCAATCTTTGAAGCCGTTAAAAGGAAGTCCGAATGCTGTGTCAACCCAAACTTCAATTGAAGAATTGCGGATGGACCCACTGCCGTATGCAGGCAGTCGCGGGCAATCAATTGAAGCCATTAAGATGGCGATGAATCAGTTGCCGCGGGCTGAACTGGTGAAGGAAACAGATGAAGGACTTCATTATGTAGTGACTTCTAAAGTGATGCGATTTAAAGATGATGTCGATTTTTTATTTGATGACGCTACTCAACAAGTCGAGTTTCGATCTGCGTCGCGTGTCGGCTATTCAGACTTTGGCGTGAATCGAAAACGAATGGAAGATGTGAGCGAACGATACCGGAGGTTGATTCGATGAAGGACTATCAGTTGATTGTCATCGGTGGCGGTGCTGCCGGGATGACGGTGGCCGCAGGGGCTGCGAATTTAGGCGCAAAGGTCGCACTTGTTGAAAAGAACAAACATTTAGGTGGTGACTGTCTGCATGTCGGATGTGTGCCATCGAAAGCGTTGATTGCCGCTTCAAAAGAAGCGAATGCGATGATGCGCGCGGCCCGAGTTCTCGGAACCGAGTTCAATGGACAAGAGCATTATCAAATGTCAAAAGCGCGTGTCGACAAAGCACGTGCCATTATTCAAGACCATGACGGGACAGAGCGTTTTGAAAAGATTGGCGTCGACGTCTATATCGGAGAAGCCTCGTTCCAAAGTCCGCACGAATTAAAAGTAGGGAACGAGTTATTGATCGGGAAAAAATTTGTCATCTCGACGGGGTCGAAACCGACAGTTCCTCCAATCGATGGACTCGATCAAGTCCCATACTTAACGAACGAAACGGTCTTTGAAGAAGAGACGCTCCCGGAGAGCCTGATTGTCATCGGCGCCGGAACGGTCGGACTTGAATTGGCCCAGTCCTTTGTCCGACTCGGCTCACAAGTGACCGTGCTAGAGGCGCAGGATGATTTCCTACCTAAAGAAGACGAGGACGTCGCCACCTATTTGAAATCTCAACTCGAGATGGCGATGCGCTTGAAAATCGGCGTAAAGGTCAATCGAGTCGATGAGGTCGATGGCCGCATTCGTGTCACGACAGAGGTGAACGGCGAAACGGTCGAATATGAAGCGGACAAACTGCTGATGGCGACGGGTCGCGTTCCCCGAATCGATGCGCTCCGTCTCGACCGGGCGAACGTTCAGGTGACGAAAGGGTATATCGATGTCTCGTCGTCATATCGGACGTCACAATCTCATATCTTTGCGATTGGAGATACGATCAAGACGCTCCCATTCACACACGCCGCTGGAGAAGAAGGGAAGGCGGTTGTCGCGAACGCGCTCTTTGGATTATGGAACAAGGTCGACTATAGTAAGCTCCCGTGGATCACATTCACAGACCCTGAGGTGTTCCACGTCGGGATGACGGAGAGAGAAGCGCGCGAGCGTTACGGTGACGACATTGAGACGTATGAAGCGAAACTGTCCGAAGTGGACCGTTTCATTGCTGAACGCCAAGAAGCAGGCTTTGTCAAAGTGATTACGAAGAAAAATGGAAAAATCATCGGAGCTCATGCAGTCGGTGAATCGGCGGGGGATTGGATGCAAATTGTCGTTTATGCGATGCAACGTGGTGACAAAATCGGGAAGCTGTCTCGTATGATTTACCCGTATCCGTCGCGAAGTGAGGCCGTGAAGAAAGTGACAGACCTTTACTGGCGGAAACGATTGTTCGAAAGCCCACTCACCGAACTGGCGAGACGCTACTTTAAATTGATGCAATAACACAAATCACCCACTCGAACGAGTGGGTGATTGTTAGTTTGGTAAGGTGATGGTTTCAATCATCTTTGGTTCGCCCTCAGAAAGGTCGACGAGTGGTTTGATCAACACCTCGACACGTCGGTTTTTAGAGCGACCTTCTTCTGTATCGTTCGTCGCGATCGGTTTAAACTCACCGTAACTCGCGAGCGTGAATTGAGCCGGGTTCAAGGCATCATTTGCCAAAAGGCCACGCATGAACGCGGTCGCACGTGCCGAACTGAGTTCCCAGTTTGACGGGAAACGTGCTGTATTGATTGGAATGTTATCCGTATGGCCGGAGACGACAATCTCTCGCTTGCCCGCCTTCTCTAAAATTTGACTGATGTTTTGTGCGACGTTACGAGCATCAGCATCGAGAGTCGCCTCTCCTAAGTTGAACAGGGCACGGTCTTGAATCGTCAAGACGAGACCACTTGAATTGATTGTCGCTTTGATTTGGCTTTCGAGACCGTTCTTTTTAATGTATTTGTTTACATCTTCTTTTAACTCGTCAAGTTGAGCCAATTCATACGTCCGTGGGTTGGCGGTCGTATTGGTTTTGTCTGTGCGACTGATGTCACTGTTTGAGGCAGTCGAAGCTTGAAAGACGCTGACGCCTCCAGAGAACACCTGGTTGAAAGACTGTGACATTTTCTCAAGCTTTGTCTGGTCGATGTTACTCGATGCGAATAGTACGATGAAAAGCGCGAGCAACAGTGTCAACAAGTCGGCGTAAGGAATCAGCCAGCCTTCGGGAATATGTTCTTCATGATCATGCTTCTTTTTGCGCTTCATAGTCAGCTCGCTCCTTTGGAGACAAATACACAGACAGTTTATCTTCTAGCGTTTTTGGAGATTCACCACTTTGAATCGATAAAATCCCTTCAATCATCATTTCCTTGATGATGACTTCACTCTTCGAATACTGCTTCAACTTGTTTGCAAACGGGAACCAAAGCACATATCCGGTAAAAATCCCGAAAAGTGTCGCGACGAAGGCCGCAGAAATGGCATGTCCGAGCTTTTCGATATCAGATAAGTCTTTCAAGGCAGCAATCAATCCGATAACGGCTCCGAGTACCCCAAGTGTCGGGGCATATGTCCCGGCTTGAGTGAAGATATCGGCGTTTGCTTTATGACGCTGTTCCATATTTTCGATGTCGCGTGACATGACTTCCGCAATATATTCGGAAGGTTGACCGTCGATGACCATCATCATGCCTTGGCGTAAAAATGGTTCTTCGACTTGTTCAAGTGCCGTTTCGAGGGAGAGGAGTCCCTCTTTTCGGGCTTGGGTCGACAAGTCGACGAATTGCGTGAGCAATCCGGACTTGCTTGGGAGTTCTTGTTTTTTGAACAAGATTTTAAACAGTTTTGGAACATTCTGAAGTTGTTCCTTCGATACAGCGATACTGACAGCCGCGGCTGTACCGACGAAAATGATAACCATTGCGGCAGGGTTGATCAGCGGCGCAACACCTGCTCCTTTTAATAGCATTCCACCGACGAGGGTGAGGAACCCGAGTATGAGTCCGACTAACGTAACGACATCCATGTCTTTGTTTTCCACCTTTCCGAAATAAATCAGGACAAAAAAAGCGAGAGACGCCACTCGTCTCCCGCAACATGCGTTCCCGATGATTAAGCGCCGTTTTCATCAATCAGCATTTGAATGCTGATATTTCGTTCTTCACGCTCTATATCGGTTAATACGTCGTATTTTTTTAACAATGCGTACAATTGATTCACGACTTCTTGCTCGAGTGACCAATTGAGTAACTCTTCTAGCTGAAAATAAAGGTGAGCGGGCATACATTGTGACTGGCGCTCCAACCTTCGTGAGACATCCTCTATCGAATGATCTACCGTACTAGGGTCCACGGTTTCATTCAACCTCCTCAACATTCTTAAAGTCTATCTCCCATAATACCAAAAAATCGAAGAAAGCGTTAGAGATACATTTTCTTGTTGGCATTTATAAAAGCGAGGAGTAACATGGGGCTTAGAATAATAGAAGTGAAGGGGATGTCGTGATGCGACATAGATTGTCAGCGCGTGAGTTGCGCTTGAAACGAATCGAGGTGCTTTACCGAGTCGTATTTGAAAAACCTGCGCGTTTTATCGCGGGAGGATTTTTACTGGCGATTTTTATTGGAGCCACTCTTTTATATATGCCATTTGCGCAAGAAGAATCGGTTTCTTGGATTGATTGTTTGTTTATCGCAACGTCTGCCGGAACGGTCACTGGACTATCGACAGTCGACATCGGCTCCTCGTTTACCCTGTTTGGTGAATTGGTCATTGTCGCCCTCATCCAAATCGGGGGTCTTGGGTTTATGACAATCGCCTTGATGTTGTTAAGTGTACTAGGGAAGAAAATCGGATTAAAACAACGAATTTTGTTACAAGAATCATTGAATTTAGCTGGACCGGGGGGGACAGTTCGTCTCGTTCGGAACATCGTCTTCACGACAGTCATCGTGCAGTTTATCGGGATGTTGTTTTTGACGTTCGAGTTGTTTAGTACAGAGAACTATTCTTTTGGAACAGCACTTTATTACGGTTTCTTCCATGCAGTGTCTGCCTTTAATAATGCGGGATTCGCATTATTTCCAGACAGTCTCATGTCATTTGAGCAGAACACGGCCATCATTGTGACCATCGCCCTCATGATTATGATTGGAGGTCTTGGATTCACGACGATTGCCGATGCCACGGAAGTGAGAGGCTGGAAACGTCTCGCCCTCCATTCAAAAATCATGATTTTGTCACTCTTGGTCATCAATGGTGTCGCTTGGTTCGTCCTCATGATGTTTGAATGGCTATCGAATGAAGGGGTATTGTATGGTCGATCCCTCGGTGAGGCGTTACATGTGACGTTCTTCCAAGCCGTGACGACAAGGACGGCCGGCTTCAATTCCATTGATATCGCGACCATGGCTCCAGCCTCGATCGGTTTGATTTTGATTCTGATGTATATCGGGGCAGGAGCGGCTTCGACCGGGTCGGGGATCAAAGTGACGACGCTTGCCGTTATCTTTGCGGATATGTGGGCCTTCATCGCAGGTAAGAAAGAAACGGTCATCATGGAGCGCACGATTGATGCGTTTCAAATCAAAAAGGCATACGTCGTCGCCATCTCAAGTTTCTTGTTCATTATGATGATCACGACACTCGTCATTTTGTCGAACGGCCACATTCCGGCGACTGCCATTCTATTCGAGACGGTCTCGGCGTTTGGGACAGTAGGGTTATCGCTCGGCATCACAGCGGAATTGAATGATGCCGGGAAGGGGCTGATCATGTTCATGATGCTTCTCGGACGTGTCGGATCGTTGACCATTCTCTTTACCGTCGCACGTCAAGCCGACCGGAAGATTCGCTATCCGAAAGAGAAGATTTTGATTGGTTGAACATGTATTGTAGGCTGCATTCCTCATGAAGGAGTTGCAGCCTTTTTTGAGGTATCGTAGTCAAGAGCGACACAGATTTTTGATGGTCTTCATCGTATGCAATAATTGGTATATAATGGGTTAGGGAATGAATCGATAAAGGAGGATTTGGACTTGTTATCTTGGCTCGGTATGACAAAAGGTGAGAAGACAGGGCGCCCGTTCTTCGGGGATGTGTCGAAACGAGCGGTAACGCTTGTGTTACTCTCCTCGTTGATGTTGATGTATGGTGTGAAGTCGCTATTGGTTTACCTGATTCCAACTGCATACTTGGAGGATGCGATCGTTGCGGTTCTTCCTGGTATCGTAGGGCTCCTTGTGGCATTGGTCTATATCCTCGTCCTCGAGCGTCTGCTTCACGATCAAGCGGTGTCTCGTAACGACGCGGATGAGATATAAACAAGTGTACGATGATTCACGGCGTATACTTGTTCATTTAATTTCAATCATAGTTGAAGCCCTGACGAATCAGGGCTTTTTGTGTGCCATATAATAATGGACAATCTCAGGGAGGTAATCCTGGAGGTCTGGACATACGATGCCCGTTCCGTCGAGTGCCCGTATCGTTTGTGTCGTGTCAAAGTGAACAGGATGTTTAAAGTACTCCAATAGTTCGTGAGGAACCTCAAGTCGCTTGGCACCATTCCAAGCAGTAAATGCCGCGTCAGCAACGGCATGAGGAACGGTTCCGCGAGGAGAACGCTGAAACATCGTCTCATGCAACATACGATATACCTCTCGTGCGCCATGTGGGAATGGGTCCGTCAAATGAAATGTCCGCTTCAGGCCGTTTGGAGAATGAGCTAGGAAAGCGGTCGCTTCTACTACATAATCGTACGGAACGAGGTTTACCTCAACATTCGCCCGCCCGATGTAAGGGAGTGGTCGCATCTGCTGGAGTTGTGTCATCAATTGTAAGACGAAATAGACACCGTCGAACTTTTTCGTTTCGCCCGTGCGACTATGTCCGATTACGATCCCAGGACGAATGACAGTGATTGGCATGCCACCCATTTCTCTTGAAACGAGTGCCTCTGCTTCATATTTAGTCGCCTCATAATGATTTTTAAACTGGACCCGATGCCATAATTCATTTTCATAAACCGTCCCACGGCGACGTCCGGCGATATAGGCGGTACTGAAGTACACATAACGCTTCAATTGTTTCGAGCGTTTGGCGAACGCGGTCACATGTTTGGTTCCGAGTATATTGACGCGATAACCGATGTCATAAGGAATACTCAAGTCATATGCGGCGGCGAGATGGAAAATGTAATGTACATCGCGTTCAATGACAGACCGCATAATCGGGTCGAGAATCACTTCGGGTAACGTGATGTCTGCTTCAACAAGGACGAGCTGGTGCGGTGCAAGCGACGTCGTTGACAGTAGCGTATCTCGTAGCTCTTCTGCATCACGTTGTTGGTTCGGAAGATGCAAGGCGTAGATGACTCCGATTTGATGCGGTAACGAAGCGAGGTGTTCAATTAATTTTCCTGCTAAAAAACCAGGGAACCCGGTAAAGGCGTAATTGTTCATGACGTTTCCTCCGCTAAATCTAATGTGAATGTGAAAGTCGACCCTTTTCCGACAGTCGATTCCACTTCGATGCTTCCACCATGTGATTCGATAATTTCTTTACAAATCGACAAACCAAGACCGGTTCCACCAATTTTACGTGTATCCGAATTATCGACCCGATAAAATTTTGTGAATAATTTTTCGAAGGCGTGCTCCGGAATCCCGATACCGAAATCACGAATAGATACATGCGCTTGATTGTGGTCTTGTCGGACCCGTACTTCGATTTCCTGTCTATTCGGGGAATACTTGATCGCATTTGAAATCAAGTTGACGAGAACTTGCTCGATGCGATCTCGGTCGGCAACGAGATGCAAGTCATCATCCGCATTATCGAAATGAATGGTATGATCACTCGTTTCGCGGAAGCGTTCAATCACTTCTAAGACAAGTTCATTCAAAGCGAAATGATCTTGTTTATATTCTTGGTGACCATCTTCCATGCGTTGGATGTCCAAAAAGTCGTTGAGTAGGGCGGTCAATCGTTTCGCTTCCCGCGACATCGTCTTCAAGAAGCGCTCCCGTTTTTCAGGAGTCAAATCCCGAGCGAGCATCAATTCGATATATCCCGATAATGAGGAAAGAGGAGTTCTCAGTTCATGTGAGACCGTGCTCACCAGTTCATTCTTAATCTGGTCCATACGCTCTTCTTCAGTTCGGTTACGGAACACAAACAAGAATCCACTATCCATACCGATTTGTCGTTTTGTATCCATCGTCGTTCCATACATCTCATAGTATTCTTCATCTCGATCGTTTGGCTGTGGGATGGAGAAACGCATCGATACTTCACGCGCTGTCCCATCGAGAAGTTGATCCATCTTTCGTAGCATCTCGCTCCTGTCACGAGGACGGAACGTGGAGAGGAGCGGGATACGCTCCTGAATTTTATTTGGAGCGATGCCCGGTAAGTCCATGAGTCGTCTTGCGTGGACGTTCATGAACAAGACACTCCCGTTCGATTCGGTCAAAACGAACGCTTCATTCGATGCTTGTAAGATTGACTGGATGATATCGCGCTGACGGGCGATGGCATTTTTTTCACGTTCGAGCATACGCTCTACTTTTTTACGGTCGCTGATATCACGCATGACCGCGACTCGTAACGTTTGCCCTTGATACGTCACTTCTTTCGGATACACCTCTAGTTCTAAGAACGTTCCATCTTGCCGACGACCAATCACTTCGTATGGCGTTTGAATGTGATTGCGAATGCGTCGCAACACATCGGCCCGGTACCCTTCCGCGATAAACTCGATAGTCTGGCGTCCCATCATTTGCTCTGCAGGGATTTTAAAGATGGATTCCGCCGCCTTGTTCGCATCGAGAATCATCCCATCTTCATGGAACAGAACGGCTTCGATGACCGATTCGGCAAACATGCGATAACGCTGTTCCTTATAACGGAGCTCACGTTTCAACTCAATCTCGGAACTCACATCAAATACGAAGAAAAAGAAGCCGATGAGTTGCTCTTGCTCATAAACGGGATGCATGAACAATTTGCCGATGAAATGTGTCCGATCTTTACATTGAAACTTCCATTCCCGGTCTCCTTTGTCGAGTGCGAGGCGCAACATTTGTTCGAACGATAGCAACCGTTCCGTCTCGTCTTGATAAGCAGAGCGCTTTTCACTTAATTCTCTCGATTCAAATAAAGCGAACGGTGTCATTTCGTAAAGCACTTCATGGGGCGCATAGCCAAACAGTTCCGTGGCCCCCTGATTGAAACGAGTAATCAACAGATTCGCATCCGTCATGATCATCGCCATGTCGAGTTCAGTATGCATCATCGCCTCAAAAGCGTTGTGTTGAATCGTCACGCGTGTATCATGGGGCAATGGCTCAATGGAGAGGATATATTGATTTTCCCACGGAATGGCGTGTACTCGCATCGTTGGCAGTTCATACATCCAAGGCAGTCCTTGTTCCATCCGACGAGACAATTCCATCGTAATCGGTGACTGATTGACCATATGGAAAAGGTTCGAACGTCTCTGTAGATTCTCAGGAAACTGCTCGAGAAACGGACGGTTTGCCTGAACGATTGTTCCATCTTTCTGTATTAACGCAACTCCGTAAGGTAATGCATGTAGTAACTCACTTTGGAGATTGGCATGATTCTCCATGAACAGTCATCCCTCCTTCGCGGTGTCAGACGAGCACATCTTCTATATCATTCGACAGATCCCCCTTTCATTTCCTGCCCTCAAAACGGTAAAGTGAGGGAGAGGAATTGGAAAGGAAAGATGAGCATGATTGGATTACTCATTGGGATCATCGGTGCCATATGTTTATGGTGGTTCGAGGCACCGCTTTGGAGCAGCGTACTGCTTCTCTTGCTTGGAATTGCATGGTTTATATGGAAAGTAAGGCTGTCGACCATCGACCGCATTGATCGGATGGATGGTCGGGAGTTTGAATTATTTTTAGAGGAAGTGTTCACCGCGCTTGGTTACACGGTCACGGTGACTCCAGCATCACGTGACTTTGGTGCTGACTTGTTATTGGAGACACCGGATGGATGGTCGATTGCCGTTCAAGCAAAGCGTTATGAAAAGACGGTCGGACTCGAAGCGGTTCAACAAATTGCAGCGGCCGTTCCCTATTATCAAGCACACGAAGGCTGGGTCGTGACGAACTCGAATTTCACGGACAGCGCATACGAATTGGCAGCGCCAAATCAAGTTCGTCTGATTGCAAGAATGGAGCTTGAAGAACTCTTAAAAGAAGCGGGATATAAGCGATGAGAATAGGCTTGTTCACAAGTTCGACAGAATCCAAATGATGTCGAAAAAAAAGGGTTGTCTTTTTCTTTAAACGATGCAATAATCATCTTCGTCATATGAAATATGTAGTAGTTGAAACGAGATAAAAACTACACAGAGAAACGATTGGGGTTTTCAGTAATACCCGACCGTACACATACAAACAATCACGGTTGGAACGTGCTAGGAGGAAAAAGCGGTGCGCAAATTAATTTATGTAAAAGGTTGCGTCTTTACACAAGGTGAGGCGACCATTTATGACGAGACAAATGATGCGATCGGATCTGTTCACCGCGACGCGGAAGGCAGTGTCCAAGTGCACAATTTGTCTGGACGACAGATCGCTCATGGGAAATACATCCCAAACTGCCAAAAATGGGTCGTGATGAACCATGATGGACAGGCGATTGGTCAATTGAAAGACAAGTTCTCGTTATTCGGGAAAAAGTGTGAGTACAACGTCTATGAACGCGGACTCTTCACGATTCAATATGATGTGGAACGTCACAAGTTTAGCGTTCGCGACAAAGCAGGTAAACTTGTCGCGGAACTACGGAAACAAGAAGACGATACGTTCTGCTTAACGAAAGAAGCCGATCAGTTATCGATGTTCGAACTCCTTTCCGTCTTAAAGACGTTAACGGTCAAATCACGGATGCCGCTCGCAGCATCTGTCTCATAACGATGACGAGCACCGGTCAAGAGACCGGTGTTTTTTGATACGAAAAAACCGTCTCATCAAATGAAACGGTTCAAATAGTGCTTGGCCTCGAGTTCGAGTGTCGTCACCCGATGTGCGTATAGACAAAGCTTCAAGACGTGAATGATATTTGGATGTTCATAGTTCATCTTTTCGAGCGAACGCTTCGCCCGTGTATCGAGAAGGTCGATCGGGCTTGTTGACTTCGCATACTCCGCGTAAAGTCGATAAAAATCAATCGGTTTGATGAAGTCGTCTTCGTCCCGGTCAGGGTTGTTGAAGATGAGCGCCAACAAGGAACTCGTCTCTTCGAGGGAAAAAAGGTGTTTCAAGTCATCAAGGAGATAAATGATTGCCGCTTGATGCAAGGAATACTTTTTACCGATTCGTGGGACACCGATGATTTTACGAACTTCACGCTTCGTCCAGTTTTGAATCGTCGTCGCAGAGAGATGCTCTCCGGTCAGTGCGTTAGCGAGAGCGACGATTTGGTTAATCGACAAGCCGTTCTTTTCAATATGAAACAAGTGGATTTTTCGAAGCTCTTTTGGGAAATGTTCACGCACGTCTTCAGGGAAGAGGGCGATGGCTCGCTCGATTTCTCCGACCTGCATAAAATGAAGGCAATCTGCCAAAGTTTGAATTGAAGTTGCGTCGCGCATACGGCCACCCTTTCTATCGCCAACAGCGTACGTTGGCTATACAGTCATTTGACCTCATTCTACCAAATGTTTGAAAAGTAAGCTAGGATGGGCACTGATTAAGGTATAATGACGGTATCATACACACTCTATATATGAAGGTGGTCAAGCAATGAATGAATGGATTAGTTCGATTCTTTCCATTGTAGTCGTCCTCGTGTTTCTCGTGGGTCTCGAACACGTCGGGAAGCGTCTGGGATGGACGGATGAAACGATTCGAAAAAGTGTACATATCGCAGTCGGGCATTGGTCGTTATTGGCAGTTTGGTTAATGGATTCATGGTACGTCGCGGCAGTCCCGCTCATTTTCTTCACATTTGCGAATGCGGTCCTGTTATATAAAAGCCCGTCACCGGTGCATCAAACGGAACGAAAATCATTCGGGACTGTATACTATCCGATTGCATTGCTCATTATCTTATACTTCTTCTTCGAGTCCGAGCCGATCGCATTTTTAGCCGGATCACTCGTGCTCGCCTGGGGGGATGGAATGGCTGCACTCATCGGACGCAAATATGGGACGGTCATCTATGATTTATATGGACAAAAGCGTTCTTTCCAAGGAAGCATTGCCATGTTTCTAAGCTCATATGCTGTCTTATTTTTATTGTTTTTGTGGAATGATGTCGTCCTTTGGCAAGTGGTAACATATGGGTTTATCATTTCCATAATCGCTACACTAACTGAAGCGATTTCATATCGAGATTGGGATAACTTTACAATTCCGATCATTGTTGCCATTGCGACATCACTATTGCTATAAACTAATCATGAATTTGTAAGAAAAACGTTGCTTGTCACGTCCAATAATCATTTGTATACTGTGATTCGTACTGAAACCATTCAGTGACGTGCTCGGAACGAATGAAGTGGGACCGAGACACTGATTAAATAGAACATAAAGGATTGAGTGAACGCATGAGCTTTTTACAGCAACTTCAAATGATCATTCCGGCCGAGCGCGTCCTTCAAGACGAGCCATTGTCGGCACACACGTATACAAAACTAGGGGGCAAAGCAGATTACTTCGTGGCTCCACACACGTACGAAGAAGTGCAGGCCGTCTTAAAACTGGCCCACCAAGAAGCGATGCCGTTTATGATTCTTGGCTTCGGTTCTAACTTGATCGTCCGCGATGGCGGCATCCGTGGAATCGTTTTGAACTTGAATGAACTCGACTCGATTTGTCGGGAAGGGAATCAAATAATTGCCCAGGCAGGAGCAGCGATTATCGACGTCTCACGTCAAGCACTGGCAGAGGGATTATCGGGCCTCGAGTTCGCATGTGGGATCCCTGGGACGGTCGGTGGTGCCGTCTACATGAACGCAGGTGCATACGGCGGAGAAACGAAAGACGTCATCACATCTGCGACGGTATTGACGCAGGATGGTCAAGTACTTCATTTATCTAAAGACGAACTCGATCTTGACTATCGAACGAGCCGTGTCTCAAAAGAGGGCTTGATCGTACTCGAGGCAACGTTCGAACTAGAACCGAAAAACTATGAATTGATCAAAGAAGTCATGGACGACTTGACGTATAAACGTGAATCGAAACAACCGCTTGAATACCCTTCGTGTGGTAGTGTGTTCAAACGTCCGCCTGGCTATTTTGCCGGCAAGTTGATTCAAGACTCTGGACTGCAAGGCAAACGCATCGGAGGAGCGGAAGTCTCGCTCAAGCATGCTGGGTTTATCGTCAATATCGATGAGGCGACGGCGACAGAGTACATTTCACTCATCCGTCATGTCCAGGCGACCGTTAAAGAGAAATTTGAAGTGGAATTAGAGCCGGAAGTGAAAATCATCGGGGAAGATATCGCCGTTGAGAACGCATAACGCATAATAAAAGAAGGAATCGGACGATGGTGTTCGGTTTCTTCTTTTTTTGATATAGAAAAAGACGATGAGAACGGGCATCTCATCGTCTTAAAGGTTAAGCTTGTGTTTGTTTTGAGACCGCCTCATGGGCCGGAACGAACGGATATTCCAAATCACGTGCAACCGCTTCATACGTGACCGTTCCGTTGATGACGTTTAGGCCTTTGAGAAGTGCCTCGTTTTCAAGAAGTGCTGGGAATACGCCTTTTTGCGCACACTCGATGATATATGGCATCGTCGCGTTTGTCAGACCCATTGTCGAAGTGCGTGGCACGGCACCTGGCATGTTAGCGACGGCGTAGTGTTGCACGCCATAACGCTCATACGTTGGCGCATCATGCGTCGTGATATGATCGATCGTCTCACAAATCCCACCTTGGTCGATGGCGACGTCGACGATGACCGAACCAGGCGACATGCGCTGTACCATTTCTTCCGTGACGAGTTTTGGTGCTTTTGCTCCTGGGATGAGCACGGCACCAATCACAAGGTCACTCTCAGCCACTTGTTTCGCAATGTTATATTTATTTGAGATCAACGTATTGATTGTGTTTCCGAACAAGTCGTCGATTTGACGAAGACGAGCCGGGCTAATATCCATCAACGTCACGCTCGCCCCAAGACCAATTGCGATTCGAGCTGCATTCATTCCAACGACACCGCCTCCGATGACCGTGACGTTCGCACGAGGCACGCCTGGGAGACCAGACATCAAGATTCCTTTTCCACCATGTGGTTTTTCAAGGATTTGAGCTCCGATTTGCGCAGCCATACGTCCTGCCACTTCACTCATCGGTGTGAGGAGTGGTAACGTGCGATCCACTTCTACTGTCTCGTAGGCGATGGCTGTAATCCCAGAATCGACGAGCGCTTTCGTTAATTCTGGCTCTGCCGCAAGGTGTAAATAGGTGAAGAGCGTCAAGTCAGGACGGAAGTATTGATACTCAGACGGCTGTGGTTCTTTTACTTTGAGAGCGAGTTCGACGCCTTCCCAAACTTCTTTCGCCGTTTCAAGAATCGTTGCACCGGCATCAATATATTCCATATTCGTGAATCCGCTACCGAGACCGGCATTCGTTTCGACGAATACATCATGACCAAGCTCCGTTAACATAAATGCACCCATCGGTGTTAAGGCCACCCGATTTTCATTGTTTTTAATCTCTTTTAATACCCCGATTTTCATGGAACATTCCCCTTTCATTCCGTTGACACAATTTGTTCACACCCCTAGTATAGACCCATTTGAAAACGCTGTCTTTAGCATGGATTCTAAAAACGAAGACGCTCACTTTGTGAAAAATCACAAAGTGAGCGTCTAGTCTTCTAATCGATATTGACCAGCCTTAATGGCTAAATAAATCATGGATCTTTCTGGTAAGGAAACTTGTGTGATATTCGTCAACTCTTCGATGCGGCGAATCCGGTACAGAACGGTATTCGGATGAATATGAAGATGAGCGGCGACTCGTTTGACGTTCCCATCAAAATAAAAATACCATTCGAGCGTCTTCACGAGTTCGGTCTGATGGGATGAATCATAATGCTGCAACCGTTCGACTGTCGGGTGGGTCTCCAGTCGGAGTCCGATACGTCGAGCGAGTTCCGGGACGAGTTGATAAATGCCGATCTGCTCGAAGGCACGGGAAGTCGATAGTTCGAGCGGGAACTTGCGACGCAGCGTGGTAACCCGTCGCGCTTCTTCGGCTGCGGCATATAACATGTCACTTTCGAAAAAACGCCGGCTGATGCCAAGACGTGGTTCGGATTCGCTGAACTTGTCTTGAAGCAATTGTTCGAACCGTTCCGCCCAGGCTATGAGTACAGTCTCTTCATCGGAGAGTTCAGACTTCATATAATGCCAGACGAGTAGCTGCTGACCGTCGATGGCATGTAAAACGACTTCAATTGACTCTTGCGTCGCAAGCACATAGTGAAGGCGTTCCGCAAGTTGAGGGGTGATCGGTTGAGCACATTCGATGACCGTCAACCGACTGGCGACGGCAATCGGAGCAAGTTCGTTCAATCGTTCGCGATTCGCATCCGTCAGGGTCGGAGAAGCGAGGACATCTAATAAGAAGCGTTCGAGCTCGGCGCTGATTCGTCGCTCGTGCATCGCGATGGTCATAAGCAGCTTTTTGGCGATGGTCGCCCCTTCTTGCAAGATGGCTAATTCTTGAGTACTGAACGGATTTGTCCGAGCTAAGCTCCAAATATAGCCGAGTACTTCATCATGTTGTTTGATGACGATTGCGGCGCGTTCCCCAAGACCGACGGCGAGACGGGCCGGGATGACGACCGGTTCATTTTGGTCGATGACTTCTTGTAAAATACCACTCTCCCATAGGTCTTCGATGACAGCTTCTGGGACACGACGCCCGATGATGGTCGCAATCCTGGCCGGGTCGGTCGAATCCGGATGTGTACTATAGGCGAGCAACTGGTGGTGGCGATTCTCAATCGTGATCGGTGCTCGAATCGCTTGACCAATCGCTTCGGCGAGTGTATCGAGAGACTCATAAGATTTCTGCAAAAAAGGCATGTCGATTCCTCCTCTCTCTTGAGTATACCGTCTTCTTTGTGAAACTTCACAAAAAGAATCAAGAGTGTGAGAAATGACATACCTTCTGCGATTACATTGGGAAAAACAGTCCGACGACGAGACCGAGTAACGCTCCGACAATGACTTGGAACGGCGTATGGCCGACGAGTTCATTCAAGAGTGGGGTCTCATGTTTAATTCCTTTGAAATAATCGTTCAAGAGCCGTGCTTGGAAACCGACCGCCTGCCGAACTCCGGTCGCATCATACATGACGATAGTGGCAAAGACGACAGCGAGAGCGAATAGACTCGAGTCAATGCCTTCCATTCGCCCAATCGCGGTAGCGAGTGCGACGACGGTAGACGAGTGCGAACTTGGCATGCCTCCTGAAGCGAACATGATTTCAATTTCAAAATCTCTTGTTTTAATGAGTTCAGTTACGAGCTTAGCCGCTTGGGCGATAAACCAAGCGAGAATCGCAGCGAGTAAAGGTTCGTTAAACATGCGTGCATTCACTTCCTGTCTGACATAGTATCTTCACTATACCCGAAAGAGGCGCAAGCTAGACGTTAAGATTTCGTCAAAAAAAGATGTCTTGGACACGTTCTCCAAGACATCTTCTGGTCGATTTTTGTTACCCGACTACTCCTTCAGTCTCCTGAAGTTTCTCTGCAATGTTATCGATGATATAACGGTTGCGTGGGTGTTCTTGACACTCCTTCGAGCATGAACGCATTTGTTTCGGTTCACACTCTTCACAACAGAAATGCTGTGCATTGCACTCCGGGTTGGCACAATTAACGTAACGAACCGTCTCTGTCCCACAGTGCATACAGTGTGAGACGACAGATGGGTTCACGGAGTTAACCGGGACATTGATTCGCTCGTCAAAGACATAGAGCTCGCCTTCCCAGTCCTCTCCTTTTGTCGCTTCATCTTTACCATACATTGCGACGCCACCTTTTAGGTGGAAGATGTTGTCGTGACCTTGGTCACGCATATATGCTGTAAATTTCTCGCAACGGACGCCACCGGTACAGTACGTGAGAAGTGTTTTCCCTTCGTAGAGGTCCTTGTTCTCTTCGAGCCATTCCGGCATGTAACGTGAAGCCTCTACATCGATTTTGATCGCATTTTTAAAGTGACCAAGTTCGTACTCGTAGTTGTTACGAACGTCGAGGATGACGACATCATCACGATTCATCATCTCTTTCCATTCTGCTGGTTCGAGGTATGCACCGTGTTGTTTCGGTACATCAAACTCGCCATCAAAGCGCCACGTCACGAGCTCTTTCTTGTGACGGACAAAAATTTTCTTGAAGGCATGCTCTTCGACTTCATCGATTTTGAACTCGATATCGCTGAAGAGAGGGTTTGCTTTCAAGTCATTCATGTACTGCTCGGTTTGCTCCCAAGTACCAGAGCACGTCCCGTTGATTCCTTCGGAGGAAATCAAGATGCGTCCTTTGATGCCGAGGTCCTTACAATACTTCAAATGTTCTTGCGTGAGTGTTTCTGGGTCTTCGATGTTGACGTACTTATAGTACAGCAAGACCCGCATTGGTTTTGTTTCCATGTTGTGTTGCTCCCCTGTGTTCAGTTTTTTGCAGGAAAACGAACGTTGGGTTGTGTCGTTCGACGAATAGACTTGCCTGCAACCACAAGTCCATTATTATATGATAAATATCACGACGAATTTTCGCAAATGGTTTTTAATTTTTTTTGACGAATGCAGGGAGATGCGTCTTGTAAATCGAATTCGGGTAATAGAGTAGTAACGAAAGTTGAAGGTGGAACGACTATGCTTAATTCTCTCCAACAGTACATCATCCAATTGATTGAATGGCTTCAAGGTTTGCCTGGTGGTCCATGGGCTGGACTCGGTGCACCGTTTTTAGAAGCGATTTTTCCATTTTTACCACTCGTCTTAATCATCTCTGCCAATGCAGCGACATACGGCTTTCTGTTAGGCGTTCTCTTATCCTGGATCGGGAACCTTCTTGGAACCATCGTCGTTTTTGCGGCTGTCCGTTACGTTTTCCGCAAACCGATGACGCGCTGGCTCGAAAAACATAAGGCGGCGATCTATTGGTTGGAACGAATCAATCATATGAGTCCGATCTCGCTCGGATTCTTGTATTCTCTCCCGTTCATCCCGGTCAGTTTGATCACGTATTTATTGGCGCTCATTCAGATGCCGCTCCGTACGTTCATCATGGCGGCAGGATTCGGGAAACTGCTCGTCGTCGTGATTTTCTCTGTCATCGGGGACCAGTGGGAGGAATTTATCCAAAGTCCATTTCGTTTATCGATGCTCGGTCTACTTTTGGTCGCATTATGGGCCATCAGCCGGGGTCTAGAAGAAGTGCTCAAACGACGCGCTTTCAAGAAACGGAACGAGCGGTTGAAACAAGAGATGGTCACGAAACGACAAACACCCCTTTGAACAAGGGGTGTTTTCACTTATGACTGTTTTTTAAAACGTGGGAAATTGAATGCGATGGCGATTCCTCCACAAATAAAGAGTAGGAACGGATAGAACATGAACGGGACGAGGTCCGGCGATGCGGTCTTCGTCAATTCTGCAGCGATGAGTAATTGAGCTCCGTACGGAAGAATCCCTTGTACCCCACATGAGAAGATGTCGAGTACGCTTGCTGATTTCTTCCGTTCGATGTCATACTCGTCCGCGATGTTCGCTGCAAGTGGACCGGCTACGAGAATGGAAATCGTATTGTTCGCCGTCGCTACGTTTGTCGCACTGACAAGTCCGGCGATGCTCCATTCGGCACCGGCACGTTTTTGAATACGAGATGTCAACGCGTCACGTAAATACGTGAGTCCGCCGTTGTGTGAGATGAGACCGACGAGTCCACCCATGAGTAATGTCAGGAATGAAATTTCGGCCATGCCAATCATCCCGTCCGCAATAGCTGTCACAAACGCCGTGACGGATAGGCTTCCATCTAGGAGACCGATGATGCCGGTGAGCGTGATGCCACCTAACAGAACCAAAATGACGTTTAATCCTGTCAATGCGAGTCCGATGACGGCAAGATACGGAATCAGTTTGTACCATTCGAATGCGGCGACATCGACCGTTGACTCCCCATTTGACAAGACGGCGAGTAAAACCGTCGTGATGATGGCGGCCGGTAACACGATCCAGAAATTCGTGCGGAATTTATCACGCATGTTCGTTCGTTGCGTCCGGACGGCAGCGATGGTCGTGTCTGAGATGAACGAGAGATTGTCCCCGAACATCGCCCCTCCGACAACGGCTGCGGCAGCGATGGCGACATTGACGCCACTCTCTTCATGGATACCGAGGGCGATCGGTGCAAGTGCCGCAATTGTACCCGTCGACGTTCCCATCGCCATTGAAATGAAGGCGGCGATGACGAAGAGTCCGCTCAAGAGAAGCGAAGGTGGTAATAGAGTCAAGGCGGCGTTGACCGTTGCATCGATTGCCCCGATGGCTTCCGCTACCGTTGAAAAGGCGCCAGCCAGTAAGAAAATGAAAATCATGATGATGATGCCCGGATTGCCGGCTCCTTGCGCGATGCGCTCTACGGTTTGGGTGGCACTTCCTTTTGTCATGAATGCCGCAACCATCAAGGCGATGATGGCTGCGACGAGTACCGGAAACTTATAAAAGTCTCCGTAATAGACACCCGCCCCGATGAAGAAAAGTAAGAAGACGAGTAACGGCAAGAGTGCCCATTTGTTTGCTGTTGGTTGTTCCAAAATAATCACCTCACTAAAAAATAAGAAGGACCCTTTTCTGAGAAAAAGGTCCTTCGTGCGAAATACCCTTTTCATCTTTCGAGCAATACGCCCGCTGGATTTGGCACAGGTTCCCCGCTGCCGAGACTTCTCAGGGCCAGTCCCTCCGTCTCTCTCGATAAAAAGTGAATCTATCCAATTAGTAAACACGTTCCCTAACGTACCTGTTTCAAATCTGCTTGTCAACTTAAAAACTCCCCAATTCGATGTGAGAAAGGGGAGTTTACGTCGTTAAATTGTTGAAGTGCGCCACACGGTTACGTCCCGCGTATTTCCCACCGACATATAGCGCACGGTCCGCGTTTCGAATCGTATCGTCTAATCGCTTATTTCCAAACGCATCGATTGTATCGATCCCGATGGACGCAGTCACAGAAATCTCATGATGATCGACAAGGAACGGTTTCGCTTCGATTTGCTGGCGAATTCTTTCTGCAATGTCAACGGCTTGAGACATGTCACAATGATTGAGAAGCAAGATAAACTCTTCCCCACCATAACGGGCGGCAAAGTCATCAGCGCGAAGGGCTTGCCGGATACGTCGACCAAATTCCTGCAACACTTGGTCACCGACTTGATGGCCATACGTATCATTGATTTTTTTAAAGAAATCGATGTCGAGCATGGCGACCGAGATCGGATACATCGAGATGTCGGATATTTGTTGAATCCCGTATTCGTAGAAGGCGCGGGCATTGGCGAGGAGAGTCAAACTATCCGTCCGGCTCTCGGTATACAGACGATCTCGTTCATGACAACGGCTGATGGTCCGGTTGAACGACTTGAGCAACTTGAGGATTTCTTGTTGGATAATCTTCGGATACCCATATACAGGTTCTCCTGTCATCACGATCCATGTTCGGATTCCCTCGATTTCTTCCGAACGAATTGAGACGAAGCTATGGTAGTCGTCATGGAAAGCGTCAGACAATGAAGCATCCCACTCAAATCGCATCTCGTAGTCAAGGACAGGCTCGACAGGTTGACTGATATCCAGTAGCGCAAATACGATGGGGCGATCAATCGGTTGACGTGTTTTCAAGTCGAAATAGAGTGTGCGATTGAATAGCTTGAACTCGATATATCCTTCATCGTAATGGTTCAATTGTTCGCATTGACTTAAAAAGACTTCAATGGCTTGCGCTTCGCTCTGAGACAAAGAGACGGCTTCTTTCGCTTCGTCGTACTGTTCAATCAGAGATTTATACGCATCCTGTCGTCCCTTTTGAATGAGAAGTCGTTTGATGAAGAAGGTCAGTGCTGCCGCGATACTGCTCACGACAAGTAAATTCGTCTCTCGGAAGAATGCTGCGGCTAAGATGAAAATCAAACTGACGACGTATGTGTAGAAGGCGATCTTCAAAAAGTCACTCAACCCGATATCAACGCGGAACCACCATCTCACCTGATACTTTTGGAAAATGGTGTTTAAGAAGATGGCAAGAAATAACCCGGCAAGCGGGATGAATGATTCTTTCGAATAGAAATCGATTCCAGTATCCCCACCGAGGGCGAGATAGACGGTAGCGGGAATGACAATTTCTAAGTATGCCGTAATGGCGTTCCACGGATAGGTGAAGCGAAAACGGCGTATGGCGACTTTTGGTCTCAAATTGGCGAATTGAAAGACGAATAATCCAATCTGGTTGACGATGAGTGCTGTTTCAAATCCAAAGAATAGAAAAAGAATTAATACGATACTCTCAGAGAATGTGAAGTACACACCTTTGACTTCGATTGAATCGAGTTGAAAGATGATGACGAGTAATGAGATTAAAATAAAGGACAACGGATCAATGGTCGGGGCGTGCAGCACATCCAATGCAAATAATCCGATGGTGAAGCAGAACAAAACACTCCATATACTCCAACCGAGCATGGACATCTTGCGAAAGTGGTTCATGTGTTCCCTCCTAGCATGGGACATTTCAAGATATAATAGTAAAGATTCGTCATGATTTCGTGCGAGTCCTGCCTTTCTTTTATCATGCTTGAATTCTAGCATTGAGTATACAGGGAATATCCTCTATAATGAAGTTGCTTTTCAACCGCATAGACGAAAGTCGATGAAAAAGAGAGTAACGATGGTTTAGTCAACAAAGCGACCTGGGGATTGGTGAGAGCCTGGGCTGACAAACGTCGCGAAACGCACTTTTGAGATGCTATCCGAAACGAGAGTAGGCATAGCCGGAGGGAACCGTTATCACCATAAAGCGGTCTGCATCATGCAGGCAAGAAGAGTGGTACCGCGGGAATTCCCGTCTCTTTGCATCTATGCAAAGGGCGTTTTTTTTATGAGTTGTTATTGAAGAAGGAGGACATACAGATGAGTTATGAACGCAAATATGCAGAAGCACTATCCCGTGTCATCGGTGAAGAACTCACGATTGACCAAATTGAAGCATTGATTGAGAAGCCAAAACACGAGGCGCACGGTGACCTCGCGTTCCCGTGTTTCCAATTGGCGAAAGCTTACCGAAAAGCACCTGTCATGATTGCGACAGATATCGCAAATGAATTGAACGATGAATTGTTCACGAAAGTGGAGGCGGCGGGACCTTACGTCAACGTCTTCTTGAGCCGTGATGTCGTATCAAAAGAAATCATCAACACCGTGCTTGAGGAAAAATCGGAATATGCGACACACGAAGCACGCAATGAAACGATTGTGACGGACTTCTCGTCACCAAACATTGCGAAGCCGTTCTCGATGGGTCACTTGCGTTCGACGGTGATTGGGAATGCGATCAACCAAATCGCACGTAAAAACGGATATGACGTCGTCGGCGTCAACCACCTTGGGGACTGGGGCACTCAGTTCGGGAAATTGATGGTCGCCTACAAGAAGTGGGGCGATGAGGAAGCGGTACGCGCCAATCCAATCGCAGAACTCTTGAAATTATACGTCCATTTCCACGAAGAGGCGAAGACACAACCAGAACTCGAAGACGAAGGCCGTGCTTGGTTCAAAAAGCTTGAAGATGGTGATGCGGAAGCGACAGAGCTTTGGCAGTGGTTCCGTGACGAGTCGCTCAAAGAGTTCCAGAAAGTATATGACCTTCTTGGAGTGAAATTCGAAAGCTTCAACGGGGAAGCGTTCTATAACGATAAAATGGGACGCGTCGTCGAGATGCTAGAAGCGAAAAACCTCTTAGTGGAAAGTGAAGGGGCGATGGTCGTCTCGCTCGAAGAGGAGAACTTGCCACCTTGCTTGATCAAGAAAAAAGATGGCGCGACGTTGTACGCGACACGTGATTTGGCAGCGGCAATCTATCGTTACGAGACGTACAACTTCGTTCAAGCAAACTATGTCGTCGGTGGCGAACAGGCGCTCCATTTCAAACAACTCTTCTCGGTCCTTCGTAAGCTTGGATATGACTTTGTTGATGGCATGCATCACGTGCCGTTCGGCTTGATCTTGCAAGAAGGGAAGAAGATGTCGACACGTAAAGGGCGCATCGTTCTTCTTGAGGAAGTCTTGAAAGAGGCTATCGAGAAAGCGCAGGCGAACATCGAGCAGAAGAACCCGGATCTTGCGAACGCACAAGACGTTGCCCGCATGGTCGGTGTCGGCGCGGTCGTCTTCCACGATTTGAAAAACGAACGCATCAACAACATCGAGTTCGATCTCGACAGCATGCTCAAGTTCGAAGGGGAGACAGGACCTTACGTTCAATACACGAACGCTCGTGCGAACTCACTCCTTCGTAAAGGAAACTATGACGGGTCACCATTCACTGGTGCAGACGATGACTACTCATGGGGTGTCGTCACGATGCTCAATGCGTTCCCACACGTCATCACGCGTGCGCATGAACGCCGCGAACCATCAATCATCAGCCGCTATGTACTCGACCTCGCGCAAGCGTTCAACAAGTACTACGGTCACGTCCGCGTCCTAGAAGAAGATGCGAGCAAACAATCGCGTCTCGCTCTCGTCAAGGCAGTGACGCTCGTATTGACAGAAGGGCTCCGTTTACTCGGTGTCGAAGCTCCGGAAGAAATGTAAGACAGACGAAAGGACCTCAAAAAAATTGAGGTCCTTTTTTGTATTCATGCTTTCATCCGCGTGACCGTTCGGGCTTCCGTGTCATATAGACACCATTCCCGATCGAAGATGACGGCGCCGACGTTAATGACATATCGTTTTTTCTTCAAATGGAACGGTGTCCCGAGTTCCCACGGCAGAGAGGTTCCCTTTCGGTAAATCCCGGGGATGTGACTGTGTCCGATGAAGACGAGTGGGTATTTTCCTTTCTCGACCATCGGTTCCCAGTCTTTATTCCACTTCACTTGATGTCCATGTAAAAAGCGTGCTTCCTCGAGAGTCGTCTGTTCCGGCAATAACGAAATCCGTGTTTTCACAGGATGGTCGATTACGAGCACCTCGTCGATTCGCTCTTCCTGATTGCCTCGTAGACTCGGGAATGTGAGTAACGCTTCATAATTTGGGTCGTACGTCACGACGTCTTCCACATGATGAAAGCGCTCGTGACGTCGTTTTTTGCCAACATGGCATTCGTAGAGGTCCCCGAGACAGAGAATATGCTCGGTTTCGCGACGAACGTCATCCAGGACGGCCTTTAAATCATCAAACGAACCGTGCGGGTCACTGATGATGGCGAGTTTCATCGGAAGTTCGTAAATTGGGCATCGACGGACAATTCAAGTTCACGTACGAGTTGCATGACGGCTTGAAGATCGTCACGCGACTTACCTGTCACGCGAATTTGGTCGTCCTGGATTTGCGATTTGACTTTTAGTTTTGATTCCTTGATGGCGTTGTTGATTTTCTTCGCGTCATCTTTGTCGATGCCGCTTTTCAATTTCACACGTTGGCGAACCGTGCCGCCGAGTGCGTTCTCTACTTTTTGATAGTCGAGGTTTTTCGTCGGGACACCGCGTTTGATCAATTTCGTGATCAAGACGTCTTTTAATTGCTCGAGTTTATAGTCGTCATCCGAGATGAGGACGAGGTCGCCACTGTCGAGGGACATCTCACTCTTTGACCCTTTGAAGTCATAACGGTTCAAAATTTCCTTTTCCGCAATTTGGATTGCGTTCTTTACTTCTTCAAGATTCATTTCTGACACGATATCGAAAGAATTGTCTTTTGCCATGTTTCATCCATCCTTTGTGTGGTTTTGTTATAATGATAGCAGATTTGAAGCAGTGAAGGAGTGAAGAGATGGAACGTACAATGGATCAACACACACATGCAGACTTAGATCACGTTGCCTATCACGGGAAAGACCTAGGGGTGACGTTCAAAGGGGAACAGATTCGACTACGAGTTTGGTCTCCGGTAGCGGAACAGATGTCGGTCAAGTTGTATCGAACAGCCCGTGCCCGTAAGTTTGAACGACTCGAGCTCGAGCCGGCTGAGAAGGGGACGTGGGTGATCGAACTCGACCGTGCCTTATTCGAAGGTCAATTTTATGTATTTGAAGCGCTGATTGATGGGAAAAAAGTAGAGTCGCTCGATCCGTATGCGAAAGTCGTCGGAGTGAATGGGAAACGAGGATGTCTGCTCGATCCGGCATCTTTGAACCCGGACCATTGGATCAAAGAACGTCCGCTATTCAATTCTTCACAAGAGGCGGTCATCTATGAGGCGCACGTCCGTGATTTGACGAGTCACCCAGAGAGTGGGGCGACGCACCGTGGGAAGTTCTTAGGGATGACCGAGACGGGTACGACGACCACGAGCGGTTACCCGACCGGACTCGATTATATTACCTCGCTTGGAATCACTCATCTCCAATTAATGCCGTTCTTTGACTACGGCTCGGTGAATGAGTCACGTGAAGGGGAAGACAATTATAACTGGGGTTACGATCCGGTTCATTACTTTGCGGTCGAAGGATCATACGCCTCGTCGGCAGATGACCCGGCGACGCGAATTGTCGAATTGAAGGCACTGATTCAAGCGCTCCACGATCGAGGCATCCGGGTCATCATGGACGTTGTCTTCAACCACACGTATGATGCGTTGACAACACCGCTCGGGCAATTCGTCCCGGACTATTACTATCGCTTAAACGAAGACGGAACACTCGCGGATGGTTCGGCATGTGGGAATGACACGGCATCCGAGCGTGCGATGATGCGTAAGCTCATGGTCGAGTGTGTCACGTACTGGGCGAAAGAATTCATGATTGATGGGTTCCGCTTCGATTTGATGGGACTCCATGACGTCAAAACGATGAACCAGATTCGGAAAGCGCTCGACCGCGTCGACCCATCGATTCTTGTCATCGGGGAAGGGTGGGATTTGGATACACCGCTCCCGGTTCGTAAAAAAGCGAATCAGCATAATGCGCATAAGATGCCACGCATCGCCCAATTCAATGATGGGATTCGAGACGGTGTCCGAGGAGACGTCTTCATCGAAGACTTACCGGGCTGGGTGAGTGGAAACACGGATATGACAGCAGATGTGAAACGAGGGATTGCTGGTGGCATCACGAGCCAAAGTTTCGCTGATGAGCCGAACCAGGTCGTCAACTATGTAGAATGTCATGACAATTTGACGCTTTGGGACAAGTTATCCGTGACGAATCCGGAAGATGACGAGACGACACGTCGCCGTCGCCACCGTTTGGCGACGTCGATTGTGCTCCTAAGTCAAGGGATTCCATTCCTTCACAGTGGACAGGAATTTTTCCGGACAAAAGACGGGGATGAGAATAGCTTCAATTCAGGCGAAGTCATCAACCGTATGGACTGGAACCGGGCGGAGCAAGAAGCGCCAAGTGTGGAATATGTGAAAGGTCTCTTGCGTCTGCGTAAGCAATATCCGCTCTTCCGACTCGAAAACACGGAACAGATTCGCAAACACTTGCGTTTCTTTGATGAAGCAGAGGGTGTGATTGCCTTTGAATTGAGCCGTCATGTGGAAGGATATGTAGAACGACATATCGTCTACCACAACGCACTCGAGGAGGCGGTTGAGGTCAAACTTCCATCTGGCAAGTTCGAGGTGAACGTGGAGGACCATACCGTTAATCTGACGGCGCCACGTCAAGTCGAGGACCGTCATATGACGGTCGCTCCACTCTCGACACTAGTCGTAACCGAACGTCGCCCAGATTACAGCAAGTACGCTGTGGCCGGTGGTGCGGCCCTCGCTGTAATCGGTGGTCTCTGGTATGTATCGAGAAAGCGGAAACGCAAAGAGCAGTAACCAAAAAGGAGACGTTAATCCGTCTCCTTTGGTGTGTCTTCCTCTGTTTGAGATGCCTCGAGTTGCATCATTTTTTGAACGAGGATGTGTTTTGGCATATGCATCAGTTCCTCGAGGGGGACGTTTAATTTTTTTGCGAGTTCAACTGCGGTCTCTGGTGATAGTTGTAATGGACGCATGGAAGGTCTCCTTTCTATACGATATGTCTTTACCGTCAGTATACAGGAAAATCGAAAATGTGTTGAATGAACACATTCAAAATCGAATTTCGTTTCGGTCGTTGCTAAGCTGAAACTAGGAAGTGATCAAATGTACAAACAAACAGCAGACTTTCAATTTCATCAAACGATCGAATGGCTAGAACGTGTAGGTGAAGGTTGGATGTTGTACTTGGCGCAAACTGGATTTTTGTTCTTTGACGAGTCGTCTCAAATTCGCTGGGAGATCGACTGGAAATGGACACCATGCGCCCTATATGTGGAGCCGAATGCAAGACGTGCCGTGGCATGGTTCCAGGAAAAAGGACTTTACGGAGTCATTGATTTACAACGAGGACAGATGGAGACGCATGCAATCCCTCAACGATTCAACGGAGACTGGTTTAGCAATTTGCACTATTGGCAAGGCGATGACATCTTCTTATATTCAGCCGAATCGGATGTCGTAGCCTTGAACCTCCATAATCATACGTTTCGATATAGCCGCTATGAAGAAGTCCCTGTCTTTGGGAACATCATCGAGCTAGCGTATCAAGAGACGTATGATTTTGAACGATTCACACCTGAAACGTGTGTGACATTGTTCGATGAACGAACTCATCATTTTTTAGTTGAAAATGTGAAGACGAAAGAAACCTGGCGCATTCCATACGAAGGAAACCGCGACACGGTCATTCTCGATCAAGTGGGAGAAACGACGGCGATCACATCGACAGAGTCGTTCCAACTGTTTCATCGAGAGGAAGAATTATTTTGCTCAAGCGTGTGTGCAGACACCCAATTATTGAAGGTAATGCTGTTAGATGAACGAGGGGGTCGACTCGTCGTCTTGTCTGCACCACCTCGATTTTGTCATAGCTGGCTTCAAGTCTTTGAACGACAAGAGTCCTGAACCGAACCTAGGTTCAGGAATTTTTTGTGAAGTGATGATGAATGAATCGAGAAAGGGGAAGTAGATGGATAGACAGGGAGGAGTGACATCAATGGAATGGTTAGGTAGGCAGTTGGTTCGTTTTCGGTATGGCGTATTACTCATATGGGCGATTTTACTCGCGGGTTCAGTTTATTTCGGGCTACAGCTCCCGGGTGAGTTGAGAGGAAACGGATTTGCCATTCAAGACGGACGTTTCCAACAGGTAGAAGATCAGTTGAATGAACGATTTGATCGAGCAGATGCTTCAATGATCGTCTTATTTGAAGGAGGAAATCTGGAGGCGGTCATGGACGAACAACAAGACCGTTTTGGGGAAATTTCATCAATTGATGGCGTGATTACCCCGGCGGAGAATCCGGACGCGCGTTCAGGGGACGTATCCTATTTCGTGCTGGAATTCGAAGATTATGATGCGGCGGAATCCTCGATCGATGCCGTCCGAGACGCGCTCATCGTTGATACGGATACCGAAGTCCGCTTGACGGGAGAACCGGTCTTTGCGGATGACTTAAACGAAGCTTCGAAAAATGACTTGATTCGAGCGGAGTTGATTGGGATTCCGGTCGCGCTTCTCGTGTTGTTGCTTGTTTTCGGCACACCGCTCGCCGCGCTCATGCCGTTACTCGTCGGGTTGATTACCTTTATTGTCGCAGCGGGATCGCTATTCTTTTTTGCACAAAACATGGAATTATCTATCTTTGTTCTCAATGCCGTCGCCATGATTGCGATTGCGCTTGGGATTGATTTTTCACTGTTACTCGTCAATCGGTATCGGGAAGAGTTAACGCGCGGGCAATCGAGAGAAGAGGCAATTGTCCGGACGGTAGCGACGGCGGGACGCTCGATTCTCTTTTCAGGTCTATGTGTCTTTGTCGGATTAGCCGGACTCCTATTTATTCAAGTAGATGTCTTTCAGGCGGTCGCGCTCGGTGCCCTCATTGCCGTCGCGGGGGCCGTGCTATCTGCACTGACCTTGTTGCCGTCGTCGCTTTACTTAGTCGGTGACGCCTTGAATAAAGGACGAATCATCAAGACAGATGAGACGAAATCTGAAAAGCGCTGGCAAAAACTTGCTCGCTTCGTGATGAGACGTCCGGTGACGATGACGCTCATTGCTTTGTTGATCCTGCTCCCGAGTCTTTGGTTCGTGCGCGACCTAGAGTTGAACATTCCGGACGCTGATGCGCTCCCTACCTCATATGAATCACGAGCGGCACTCGAACGATGGGACGATGTGTTTGGGGATAACTCGACCGATGCGGTCCTTCTGTTTGAAGCGAACGATTTGACCGATCCGATGATTTTAGAGGAATTGACGAGTCTCACAGATGAGTTAAACGAGGTCGATATTGTCGATAATGTCTCGACTTTCTTAACGACATCCGGATTGACGCCTGAGACGTTTACTCAACTCGCCGAAGCGGCGCCAGAACAACTCGCCCCACTTGAGCGACTTGTGACCCTTGATGGGAATACAGATTTGGCGCTCGTGAATGTCAGCTTCGATGTACCTCCGAGCGACAAAGAAGCGCAAGCATTCGTACGCGATTGGCGAGACAAAGGGTTTGAAGTCGGCGGACCGGCAGCCTTCAATGAAGAGATTTATGATGAGATTTATGACAGCATTCCCTATGCGGTCATCACCGTCATCTTGGCAACCTTCTTCATCCTCATGTGGGCGTTCCGATCCATCTTGATTCCAATCAAGGCGATTCTTATGAACGTGCTTGGTCTTGGGGCGACGTTCGGTTTACTCGTCATCATTTTTGAATCAGGTTATGTGTACGATGCAGAAACAATCAGTATTTTGACACCGGTGTTCATCTTCTCACTCGTCTTTGGATTGTCGATGGACTATGAGGTATTTCTCGTTTCGCGAATCGAGGAATATTACCGCGAGACAGGCGACAATGACTATGCGACGGAGATGGGGCTTGCGAAGACGAGTAAAATCATCACTTCAGCCGCCATCATTATGATCGTCGTGACGGGTGCGTTCGCCTTCACGGGTGTGAGCCCGATCAAACAGCTTGGTGTGGGGATTGCGCTCGCCATCTTCATTGATGCGACCATCATTCGGATCCTGCTCGTTCCGTCTCTCATGAAACTGTTCGGGGATTGGAACTGGTGGTGGTTCGGAAAGAAAGATTTACCGAAACGTAACATGCACTAAAGGTAAAATTCATGAACTGAATCAAAATGTGTGGTAAACTACGTACAAGATTACGCGCAATTTGAGAAAGGAAGGTCTTTATGGATACCGAGAGGACATGGCCTCTGTTCCAACTTCCGGACTTCTAGCGTTGACTGATCGCTTACACGTGTATCAATCAACAAACGGAAGATCGGAGATGGAACAGATGGAACCGCAGCTACGACTGAGGATCCTCCTCTCCGTCAAGAACGGGGAGGACAATCGGAATGAAACGAGTTGCTACCATAGTGCTCGGAACGCTGATCATGGCGTTCGGTTATTATTATTTGAATGAACAGTTTGGTTTGGCGGAAGGCGGGTTCGTAGGATTATCGCTACTCGGTCGTTATTTATTTGATATCGACCCGGCGATTTCGATGATCGTGCTCGACATCCCATTTTTTATCGTCGCTTTGTGGTGGAGAGGATGGCGTTTTGTCGGGCAAGCGGTACTAGCCGCTTCGTCCTTGTCGCTTAGTTATGCGATGTGGGACCGTCTCGACTTGCTCACGTTTGATATTCAAGTATGGCCGGCAACATTGTTTGCGGCCATCGCGAGTGGGATTGTAACCGGATATGGTCTCGGTCTTGTCTTGAAGTCAGGCGGGGCTACCGGGGGCGATGACTTATTCGCTCTTGGCTTATCGAAATGGACAGGTGTGTCGGTCGGTACGATTCTGATTATTTTTGATGTGATCGTCCTTGGGATTTCACTCATCTATTTACCATTATCGAACGCATTGTATACTCTCATCGCAGTATCGATTGCCGGAAGGGTCGTCACAAAGATGCTCGTCGTCGACGAACCGAAAGCGACACCCGTCGCACCAAATTGGACACCAAAAAACGATCTCGCATGAGATCGTTTTTTTATGAAGAGTGAGAGCGAGTTAGGTTGGCTTGAATCCCGATGGAAAAAAATTACTGTTAACAAATCGAGAGTGGTACAATGAACTATAGATTGAATTTCTGGTGGTGAGAAGATGAACCGTAACATCGTAAACTTGAGTATCCTCGCATTACTTATGGCAGTGATGGTAATGAATAACCTTGAAGGACTGCACATGCTCAAAACGATTGTGAACAGTCTGGCAATGCTGACGCTATCTGTCATTGGAATCATGTTCATAACGAACTATGCGAAAAATAAGAAACAAGCTATGTGATGAAATAGGTGGCTGGCGCTGCCTATTTTCTTTTTCGCTTTTTGTGGTAAATCTCACAGCGCATGCTCTCACCATCCATTACACTAGTGGAGGAAGGAGTGATGGTTGATGAAATGGATGATTCCAACACAGCATGGGGCATGGTCGATGCTCATTTTACCGTTCGTTCTTGGAGGGACAGTCGGGGGATGGGTGTGGACACATGTGCCTTTTGCTATTGCATGGTTGTTTGTCTATATGGGGACATTCTTCTTATTCCAATACATCAAGCAACGAAAGAAATCGCGTGAGCTTTTACGCACCGTGATCATCTATCTGATGATTGCTACACTATCCATCATCCCAGTCTTATGGATGCAATGGAGTCTCATCTGGTTCGCTTTTGCAATGATTCCATTCGGTCTCGCAAACGCCTATTTTGCCAAAATCAAAGATGAGCGAAACGTATGGAATGACGTCAGTGCCGTCACTTCATTCTGTATTGGAGGAATGGCGAGTTATTACCACGGAGCACACGTCGTGGATGAAACAATTGCATGGGTATTCGTTTTGCCATACCTCTATTTCCTCGGAAGTATCTTTTTCGTCAAGACGATGATTCGGGAAAAGAAGAGCATCGCGTATCGTAACCTTTCGTGGGGGTATCATATGCTGTTAATCGTCGTGTTCATTGCGCTCGGTTATCCGCTGCTCGCTTTAGCATATGCTCCGAGTTTGATTCGTGCTATTTGGTTCTACGGCAAAAAAATCCCAATCATGAAGATTGGGATTGTCGAAATCGCAAACTCTGTATTTGTACTGGTGTGTCTCACGATGAATCTCTTAATTTAATTTGTGGTTGATGAGGTACTAGCGATAACGGCGGCAGTCGTGGCAGCGGTCGCCGCTTGTTGCATCGCCAATAAGTGGGCAAACGTACCGTGGAGCAATAAGTCGCTCGCCTCGTTTGTTATGCGTTCGGCCGCTACAAGTTGAAGTGCGATGAGCACGCTATGTGTGTTGAACCAGCGCTGCTTGTCTTTTTCGGCCCCTACGATTTCCTGAATAGTATGAATCGCGCTCGTATTCGGTTCCGTGACAATGCTAAGTAGTGCGAGTGCGGGTAAGTGTTCGCGACGAATCGAGATGTGCACTTCATCTAATTGAGACTTCCATGTGAGCAATCGAGAGACTGCTTCTTCGGGTGAGGACTCGCTGAACGTCAAAAGGTGCGAGACGAGTTGCAGTTCGTTTGACTTCGGGAGCCGTCCCTTCAATAATGCATAATGTTGCTCGATGCGTTCGTTCAAATCAATGATATCGTCAAACGCTTGCACGAGCACGAGCGCCGATAATAAGTCTTCCTCGCTTGTCAACCAAGGGTGATGTCGTTTGAACGTTTGATATAGTTCGGTCGCCTCATCGAGCCGACGGTCGGGTTCCTCGACATTGATCAGTTGATTCGCTAAAAAGGGACGTAGTGAACTGAAGCGGAAGTGTTTCCGGTCGAGTAACGTATCGAGACGGAGCGCCTCGTCGATTGCGGTTCCGATGTCCTCATACTTGGCGTCGAGAAACGAGAGCCAGACGAGGTTTTGACTGTCTCGAAACTTCGAGAACATCTTCGTTTTTTGTTTTAATACATCGCGTGCGTTCGAAAATCGAGATGCCTCGAACGGGGTGTCGTGAATCGCGTAATGAACGGCCATCAAGCGTCGGAAATCATCTGTCAGTTCCCACTTTGTTGCCGTCTTGATGGCCTCTAGTGCTTCTACATATCGTTCATATCGTGTCATGTCGAATCGCCTCCTTGTCCAATCATACGAGCGGGGGCGATCAGATGTTTCAAAAAAAGCCGTCTCGGAAACATTTCCGGACGGCTTTTGATTATTGTACTTGTGTGTAGAGTTTTTGCATGTACTCGTTCACTTCATCGGCCGCTTGGAACATCATGAATGAGTGTTGCAAGATGATCTCTGGTGAGAAACCGAGGTCGAGGTCGAGTGTCGAGGCGAGTGTGACATCGCGATCGCTGTCGAGTACACAACGGAAGTATTTGAACTCCTGGTTGAACTCGTTCAAGGCATTAAGAATCGGTAAATCTTCTACGTAATCTGGGACGTGCGTGACGGTAGCAGCATACAACTCAGCATCTGTCGTCTTTTTGTTAAAAGCGATAATCATAACGGGCTGAGCCCCGGATTTTGTTGTTTCACGCGTCAAGAACGTGACGTGCGTTTCAGTGTCGCTCTCTTTGAACGTCATGTTGCGTTCAGCGGCGAGCGCTCTAAATGATTCTACTTTTTCTTCGAAGTTCACAAGGAAATCCCCCTTAGTAAGTCGTTACTCTAACTTTCTCCCATTTGGACAGGGAAAGCAAGGGGAACTAGCGTTTCATCAACATTTTAATGGCTTCTTCCACCGTTTCGGACGTATCTTCGCCATCTGCTTGAGCGGTGATGATACATTGTTCCAAGTTCTTAGCCACAATGATAGTCGAAGCGCGATCGAGTGCGGAACGTGCGGCACTTAATTGCGTCACGACATCGCGACATTCTTTTCCTTCCTCCATCATCCGGATGATGGCACGAATTTGTCCTTCCACTCGTTTCATGCGATTCAATACTTTTGCATCGTATACATACGGTTCCATATCATTCACCTCTATAGGAAAAATTGTTCAGTTACCCAACTATTTATTGTGTAGGCTCATCTTAATACATGGGGGAGTATGTGTCGAGCATCAACTATCCAAATGGATGATGTTGAAAAATTCGACATTTCGTCAAACTTATTTCTTGCAATTAAATACCTAAGGGGGTATATTAATGACGTGGAAGCGAAATGTTCAACAAATCACAAACTTGTCGAACGCCAGCAACCAAGCCGAATGGTATAAATCGAATTGAAAACAGAAAGGTAGATCAACGATGAAAGCATCCGCTTTAAAACGTCAAATGGACTTTGAAGTGCCTGTAAATATCGTCGACGTCCGAGAACGTGACGAGTTTCAAGAAGCACATATTGAGGGCGCGAAAAACTATCCGTTATCCGAAATGACAGAGTGGATCGACACGCTCGATCCAGCTGAAGAATATGTCGTTCTTTGCCGCTCAGGTGCGCGTAGCACGCAAGCGACTTGGCAAATGGAGGCGAAAGGCTATAAAGTGGTCAATATAGAAGATGGCTTGATGAGTTGGCCAGGAGAAGTCGTCAGAGGAGGAAATCGACAATGAGTAAAAAAATCGTAATCGTCGGTGGGGTAGCAGGTGGTGCGTCTGCAGCTGCACGACTCCGTCGTTTGAATGAAGAGAATCAAATCGTCATGTTCGACCGTGGGGAGTATATCTCATTCGCGAACTGTGGTCTTCCATACTATATCGGGGATGTCATCCAAGACCGTCAAAAACTCCTTGTTCAAACCGTTGAAGGGATGAACAAGCGTTTCCAACTCGATATCCGCAATTTGACGGAAGTCATTAAAATTAACCGTGACGAAAAAACAGTGACGGTGAAACACGTTCAAACAGGCGAAACGTATGACGAGTCATACGACGTTCTCATTCTTTCTCCGGGAGCGAAACCGATTCGTCCAAACATCCCTGGAATCGACGAGGCAGAAGATATTTTCACGCTTCGCAACATTCCGGACACAGATAAAATCCGTGGCTACGTCGATGACAAGGCGCCGAAGCATGCGACCGTGATTGGTGGAGGCTTTATCGGGATTGAGATGGCAGAAAACTTACGTGAGCGTGGTGTTGAGGTGACGCTCGTTGAGATGGCGGACCAAGTCATGACGCCACTTGACCGTGAGATGGTGGCGCCAATTCATGAACACATGCGCTTGCATGGCGTCGAGCTTCAATTGTCTGATGGCGTTTCTTCGTTCTCAGAGCAAGGAAAGAAAGTTCATTTGACAAGCGGTCGTGTCATCGATACAGATATGGTCATCATGTCGATCGGTGTTACACCGGAATCGACGATTGCGCGTGAAGCAGGCCTTGAAACAGGTACGCGCGGTGCCATTCGTGTTAATGAAAAGATGCTCACATCAGACCCGAATATTTACGCGATCGGGGATGCGGTCGAAGTACTCGACTACGTCTTCAAAGAACCAACTGTCGTGCCACTCGCATGGCCAGCGAACCGTCAAGGCCGTCTCGTTGCCGATATCATTAACGGCCGCGACGTGAAATACAATGGAACGATGGGAACGGGAATCGCCAAAGTATTTGATATGACGGTTGCATCGACAGGATGGAATGAAAAACGGTTGAAGGCGGCTGGCAAGACGTATGAGGCTGTTCACGTGCATCCAGGTTCGCATGCTGGTTATTATCCAGGATCGACACCTGTGTCGCTTAAACTCTTGTTCCACCCGACAACGGGTGAAATCTATGGTGCGCAAGGTGTCGGAATCAATGGAGTCGATAAACGCATCGACGTCATTGCGACAGCTATGAAGGGTGGTTTGACGGTCCTCGATCTACCTGACCTTGAGCTCAGTTATGCACCACCGTTCAGTTCTGCGAAAGATCCGGTCAATATGATCGGGTATGTCGCATCGAACGTCGTCCTCGGTGACAATGAAGTCGTGCATTGGGATGAAATCGATGAGCTCGTGGAAAACGGAGCGACGTTACTAGACGTTCGCGATGAATCGGAGCATGAACTCGGAAAGATTCCAGGATCGATCAATGTGCCACTCAACTCATTACGAGAAAACTTGGACAACTACGACCGGAATGAAACGATTTACGTGACGTGCCAAGTCGGTCTTCGTGGCTATCTCGCATCACGCATCTTACGTCAAAACGGCTTCAAAGTGAAAAACTTGAGCGGTGGCTACAAGACGTGGTCGCAAATCAATCGTGATTTCGAGGCGCTTGAAGAAGCGAACATATCAAATGAAACAGCGGCTACCGTTGTAGAAGAGGAGCCAACACAAATGACAAATGCACCAATCGGGGAAGCGGTCATGTTAGACACATGTGGTCTACAATGCCCGGGACCTATTTTAGAAGTAAATAAGAAAGTCGCAGAACTCGGGGAAGGCGAAACGCTCCGCGTTCTCGCAAGTGACCCAGGATTCTTTGCAGATATCGAAGCATGGGCGAAGAAGACAGGCAACAAACTCATCTCGAAACAATTCGTTAACGGACGCGTTGAAGCCATCCTTCAAAAAGGACAAGGTCCGGCTGCACCACAAGCAGGCGCACCAGCAGGAGACGGTGCATCAATGGTCGTCTTCAGCGGAGATCTCGACCGCGCACTCGCATCCCTCATCATTGCGCAAGGTGCTGCCGCGATGGGGAAAGAAGTGACGATGTTCTTCACATTCTGGGGACTCAATGTCATCCGCAAACCGGACGCACCGGAAGTGAAAAAGCAAGGTCTTGAGAAAATGTTCGGCATGATGATGCCAGGACATGCAGGCGAATTGCCACTTTCGAACATGAACTTCGGTGGTGTTGGTCAAAAAATGATGAAGAAAGTCATGAGCGATAAGAACGTTCCTTCTGTCGAAGAAATGATTAAGTCAGCGCAAGAAGCAGGCGTGAAAATGGTAGCTTGCACGATGTCAATGGATGTCATGGGCATCAAAGAAGAAGAGTTGATTGACGGGGTCGACCTTGGTGGCGTGGCGGCTTATCTCGGCGCAGCAGAAGGCGGAAATTTAAACCTCTTTATCTAAATGAAATATAGAACGAGTCGGATTGCGATGCGCTCTCCGGCTCGTTTTTTTGCTTTTAGAAAGAACCGAGATGATGTTGAAAAAACGAATTAATATTGCAATTTTCGTATAATTTACCTATAATTCAAGTCATGTTAAGAAAGTTGACATGACTTTTTCTGTTGAGATTTTTAGAATGATGGAGGATTAGTATGGAGAAATTTGTAGAGAAACTCGTTTCGCAAGCGAACGATTTGTTGTGGTCGCAAGTGCTCATCGTTGTACTTGTTGCTTTAGGTCTTTATTTTACAGTTCGTATGGGCTTCGTTCAGTTCCGCATGATTCCTGAAATGTTCCGCCTCTTGTTCAAAGAGGGCACAGCACGTGAAAAAGGCCAAGTGTCTTCGTTCCAAGCTTTCGCAATCGGAACGGCAGCTCGTGTAGGGACAGGAAACATTGCCGGTGTGGCGACAGCGATTGCGCTAGGTGGCCCAGGAGCAGTTTTCTGGATGTGGCTCATTGCGTTGATTGGGGCAGCATCTGCATTCGTCGAAAGTACGTTGGCACAAGTGTACAAGATTCGTGATGGACGCACATGGCGTGGGGGACCTGCCTACTATATGGAGCGTGCGCTCGGCCAACGTTGGCTAGGTGTCTTGTTCGCGATTTTGATCACGTTCTCATTCGGATTTGCGTTTAACTCGGTACAGTCGAACACGATTTCACTCTCTGTGAGTAACCAGTTCGGGATCAGCACAACAGTCGTCGGGATTGTCCTTGCGATTGTGACGGCCATTGTCGTCTTCGGTGGGATCCAATCGATCGCACTCTTGTCGAGTATCATCGTACCGGTCATGGCAGGTGGCTACATCTTACTCGCGATTTGGATTATGGTGACGAACGTTTCCCTTCTACCAGACGTCTTCAGCCTCATCTTCTCAGAAGGAGTCCTCGGAATTGAGCAACTCTTCGGAGGGGCGATTGGCGCCATGGTACTTCAAGGGATTCGTCGAGGTCTCTTCTCGAACGAAGCGGGTATGGGTTCTGCACCGAACGCCGCTGCGACAGCGGAAGTATCGCACCCTGTCAAACAAGGATTGATTCAATCGTTTAGCGTATTTGTCGATACATTGCTCGTTTGTACATCGACAGCGATGATTATCTTGATTTCAGGCGTAGCCGGTTCAGAGTCGTTTGCGGGTGTCGAATTGACGCAAGCCGCGTTGACAGCAGAAATCGGTTCGGTCGCTACATCGTTCTTGACGATTGCGATTTTCCTATTTGCGTTCAGTTCGATTCTTGGAAACTATTACTACGGTGAGACGAACATCCAGTTCATCTCGGATAAGAAAATCTATGTCACGCTCTATCGCATCGGTGTTGTCGGCATGGTCTTGTTTGGTGCGGTCCGCTCTGCCGGCCTTGTTTGGTCGATTGCTGACGTGTTCATGGGTCTCATGGCACTCGTGAACTTATATGCCATCTTCCGCTTGGCGAAAGTGGCTCGCGCCGTTCTCGATGACTACTTGGCACAGCGACGCGAAGGAGAAGACCCAGTTTTCTATGTCGACTCGGTTGAAAATCTTCCTGGTCGTGAATACATCGAAGCTTGGGAAAGCGAAACAGAGGAACAACAAACAGGAACAAGTCGTTCTTGATATAAGGAACCGTCTACGAATTCAAGTAGGCGGTTTTTTTACATATATAAGACGGGTAATGTCATAAAAAGGGGGCGTTCATGTATGGAGACGACGCATTATGTACGTGTTTCCCCAGAAGTTTGGGTGTCATTTAATCAGGATCCGGAGATGATTTTAGACTGGTTGATTCATATGCATGAGCAATATCGGGATCGGGACGATACGCTGACGCTTCCGAATGTGGAACCGTTTCAACGCGTACTTAGTCAAATCGAGGTATATATCGACGGGGCCGACACGTATAACATGGAAATGGCGCTCGTCGGCGAAGAGTTGATTGTCAATGAGGCGCAGGCGGTCGTGGTCGGTATCTTGACCCCGCAGTTACTTCATATCGTCAAAGATACGTTGCATGCGTTCGGGCGAGATGATGTGAAAGACATGGCATTCGTTGCAAAAGATGAATTCGAGATGATTTGGGAAGATTGGACCCGGTTGCAACAGTTTTGTGAGATCGCTTCGTCCCAGGAAGAACTCGTCTTGATTTATTATGAATGAAAGTGAATTCCCATGGTATACTGTTAATAAATGGTATAAAGGGGATTTGCTCATGGATGTGTTCGGCACACTCATCTGGCTCGGGATACTCATCAATCCGTTTCTTGCGTATCAAACGAAAATCAAGCCGCTTTATCGCATCACACTCATCTCATTCATCGTATTCTTCATGACATGGGGGTATGCTGTGACGGGAGGGGTGGTACCGGTGCTATTCGATACAGTTTGGAACGTCCTTCTTATCGCATATATTGGTCTTTTAGTATTGAATAGTTATTTGGTCAGCAAACGATTCGTTCCACAGATGACATGGGTTCGTTTTGGTGCAATCGCACTGATTGGTGTTGGTGTCAGTCAAGCGTGGTTAGGACTAAGTACAGGAGAGTGGACACGATCATTCTTCATGGACGGGGATTTCTGGATGATGAGCGTCATCGTATCGCTACTGCTCCTGCTTCTTGTCACACTGAAGACGTTAGATCATCAAATAGAAGCATGAAAAAAATCCCGAAACGAGTCACCTCGCTTCGGGATTTTGATTATTTCAACGCTGTCTCAAGTGCCTTGACGTTTTCACGCATCAAGTCGAAGTAGCTCTTATCCATCTGTTCTTTCGTGACCGATTCCAAGTTGTAGATCGTCACGCTCTCTGCACCGATCTCTTGTTTCACGACTTCGGCCACTTTTGGTGTGACCGTGTCTTCGAATGCGATATAGTTCAAGTCGTGGAGACGGGCTTCCTCGATGATCCGTTTGAGAGCTTGTTGTGACGGCTCTTCAGACGGTGTAAGTCCCGCGATTGGTAATTGGTCAAATCCGTAACGTTCAGCCAAATAACCATATGCGGCATGCGTCACGAGTAACTCGGATTTTGAACCGTTCTCGACGGCTGCCTTCAATTCAGTGTCGAGAGCGTTTGCTTCGTCTTTAAAAGTGCTTAACCGTTCTGCGAACTCGTCTTTATAGTCGGGTGCTTCCTCACTGAATGCGGCTTCGACCGCTTCTGCCATTGATACAGCATTCATCGGGTCGAGCCAGACGTGGGGATCGTATTGACCGTGACTATGACCGTCTCCTTCTTCGTGAGCATGTTCGTCTTCAGAATGTGCGTCTTCTTCGTGAGCATGTTCATCTTCAGAATGTCCTTCTTCTTCATGAGCGTGGTCGTCTTCAGTATGTCCTTCCTCATCATGGACATGGACGGTATCCGCCGCATCGAGTAACTTCACGTTCTCGGCTGTTTTGACGAAGGCGACGTTCTGACCATCTAAACTCTTCTCCATAGACTCGACGTAAGGTTCAAGGTCATGACCAATCGTCAAAAAAAGGTCGGCTTCTGCGATTTGTGTCATTTGCTTTGAAGTTGGCTCATACGTATGCGGATCAGCCCCAGGTGGAATGACCATCTCCACGTTGACGCGGTCCCCACCGATTTCTTCGGCTAATGATTTTAATGCAAACGTTGAAGCGAAGACGGTCAGTTGACCATCTGTCGATTCAGATGCGTTATCTCCTTCGGTATTTCCACACGCACCAAGTAAAAGCGTACCGGCTGTGACTGCGCCTAACCAAGTTTTCTTCATCTTCCATCTTCCACCTTTCAAGTTATCTGAATATTAAATCGTAACTGTTACGTTTTATGACTGCGAGTAATATTATAGTGTGAGCTTCGGAGCACGTCAAGTCCGACTTCTGATGGATAGATTTTTGAAAAAAGCGGGAATATGATTAAAAAAAGGAACGAGGAGTGGATTGTATGAGAAAGGAGACTGCCTGGTTTGTCGGGGGTGCGGCGATTGCTGCGGCGACGGCAGCCGGGGCTAGCGTGTGGAGTCAATATGGGTCCCTTGTCAGATGGCAAGAACCCGAGTTGCCGATTCAACCGACAACACGCCGGCGCCACACGTACACGTATAAAATTGTTCACGATCGTCCGCTCCAATTTGATTTGTATCTCCCCCCTGGAGAAGGGCCGTTCCCCGTAGCGGTATATGCACATGGGGGAGCGTTCGTCAGAGGGAATCGGAGTATGGTGACCCTGTTTCATCCATTGCTTGACCACTTTTTGGGGAAAGGGATCGCTGTCGTCAGCATCGATTATCGCTTATTTGAAGACGGGGTGTACTTCCCCGATAATATTTTTGATGTCTCAGATGCACTGTGCTATTTGAAACAACATGAATCGTTATTGACGCTAGACACGAGTCAACTGCTCGTTTGGGGGGATTCAGCAGGCGCTGCGCTCATGCTTGCGACTGCGCTCGACCGTCATCGACAATTTGCAGGTGATTTGGGAGACGACCTCCCGACGATCAAAGGGGTCATCGCCTTGTATCCACCGACGAACTTTTTATTGTTCAAATTCATCCAGACGTGGCTCGCCCATTTAAAGTTCTATGAAGGAAGCCGCGAGGAATGGCGTGAGTTGATGGTAAAATGCTCCCCGGTCTCCCATCTATACGCCGATGCCCCGCCGATTTTACTGCTACACGGGAAGAAAGATCCGATTGTCCCGTTCGGCCAAGCGCTTCACTTCGTCGAACATGCGAGTGATGTCGGTGCGAACGTTCAACTCATTTCATTTCCAAATGGAACCCACTCGCTTGCGAGCTTCCTCCAATCGGATAATCCAATCAAAGAAGAGCAACTCATGGCCCGAATCAATCGTTTTATTGAAGAATGTCTCGGATGACGTTGCGATTTTTAGGGAAGATGGTACGATGGGGGATGATTGAAAGAGTAAGGAGTGGAAGTAGTGACAGAGTTATGTTTAGTCAGACACGGTCAGACCGATTGGAATCGTTTAGAAATTATTCAAGGGCGTGAAGATAACCCGTTGAATGCACTCGGACGTCAACAGGCAGAGGAGAGTGCAGCTTTTTTGAGTCAAGAGGAGTGGGACGTCATCGTATCGAGTCCCTTGTCACGTGCGGTTCACACCGCACAAGCAATCGCAACAGCGTGTGGCATCGAACATAAAGCGATTCTGCTAGATGAGCGTTTCATTGAACGTGAATTCGGAACGGCATCCGGGCAACCCGTGAAAGGAATTTACGAGGCGGTCCAAGCAGATGACCAGGAGCGGATTCCTGGTCTCGAAACAGAAGATGAGATGCGTAGCCGGGTCTTAGAAGGAATGAACCATTTGGTGGATACGTATCCAGGGAAGCGCATCGTTGTCGTCTGCCATTCCCATGCAATCAAAGCGGCGCTTTCTGCCATCGATGGGACATATACGTTCCGTCACGCCATGCGAAACGCCTGCTCGAACTATATCATCCATCAACAAGGTCAGTTTGAAGTGAAGGCGGTCAACGTGGCTGACCATATCACCGATCCGACCATTATGAAATGAGGAGAATGTCATGACGACCTTACTATGGGTATTCATTATCGCATCATTTGTGGTCGCTTTTGCAGGACTCATCTATCCAGTCATCCCGAGTGTCTTGTTCTTGTTCATCGGATACATGATTTATGGATTCGGTTTTTCGTTTGAACCATTGACCTGGACATTCTGGGTATGGCAATCGGTCTTCCTCGTCTTCTTATTCGGCGTCGACTATGTCGTCACCCGGGCTACGGTGGATAAACGGGGCGGTTCGGAGCGAGCGAAATGGGGTGCGACAATCGGCTTGATTGCGGGACCGTTTATTTTCCCGCTCGTCGGGGTTTTGATTTTCCCGTTCATCTTCGCTTTCTTGGCGGAGTTGACACTCGGGAAGACGACACGTGAAGCGTGGAGCATCGGCGTCGGCACCGTTCTCGCCTTTCTCGGCAGCACGCTCTTAAAAGTGATCGGGATGACGATGATGATCATCCTATTCTTTATCTACGTGTGAGGCGGAGATGTTTCACCGTCTTTTTAGTTTGAAAGGTGAATGGTTTTGGGGAAAGAAAAACAGGTCATCCGATTATTCGAATGACCCGGTTTTGACCAATTGATTGAAAGCGGAGCGACTGAACGATTGTTGCATTTCGACTTTTTTCTCGAAGAAGGCGGGCTTTAAATTCGAAGTGGCGACGCCATCTTGAATCAACGAATCGAGTACTTGCTTCGTCGCGTCTTGTTTCGGCATCAACATGAGTCCTTCAGCGACGAACGTATGATGGTCGTTCAAGGCCCGCTCGCTCGTGAACGTCAAAGCGAGTGCAGCCGGGGCGTTCGTTGGCGACGTGATGACGGCTTCAGCGAGGATGAGGATGCGTTTGTTTAAGTAATGATGGAGCGTGACAGCCGACTCGGTCGGCACGAGCATTTCGAGGAGCCATTCTGAATCGTGCTCCTTCGAGATGATTAACCCATCGAGTAAATCGATCGGTAAATTCAGTTCATTGCCGTATTCGTCTTGAACGAGTCGGACTTGGACGAGGCGAAACGTTTTCATAGGATCGTTCCTTTCCGCGTTTTCTTTAGACCATCTTAACACAGTCTGAGGAATAGAATGTGTTAAGATAACGGGGAAGAAACAGAAAAATAGAGAGTGAGGGAGGCATCAAGATGAGTTGGGTTGTTGGCGTAATCGGGTATGTGACGATTCTCGCAATCGTCTATTATGGTGTCCTTTTCTTCAAAGTGAAACGGGAGCGGAGTCGGGCCGGCTATCGGATCTTTCTCTTGCTTGCCGGATTGTTTTTAGTCAGTGGGAGCGATTATATCATTGCGTTGTTCCAAGGAGACACCGAAGCGACGTTTTGGCAACGGACCGTCTATTTTGTCTTGATATTGCTCTCTTTGTCGATGGCGCTTTACTTTCGGAGAAAAGAAGATCAAAGCCAAGCAGGCGAGATGACGATGGTATAAAAAAACGGCTGTGGGTATGCACCCACAGCCGTTTTTTTATTTTGGTACCCGCGTTTTGCGAATCATATCGAGTTTTAAATCCCATAGTGGCTTGCTGAACGTCACCGAATACACTTCCGGTAAACGGAGACGCTTGTACTCTTCCCACAATCCGTTCATCTGCTCGTGATGATATGCACGAATCTCACTTGTGCTTGGAAGGTCGTATACGCGTTTCCCATCAAGGAAGATTGGTTGCAACAAGCGTTTCACGTTGAAGTTACGTGTCTTGATCTTGAAGGCCGGGTCACGGACGTCAATCAAGTCGATCTCGGTGTAAGATTCGACCGGTTCATCGGCGAGGGCGATATAGTCGCCTTTGAACTTTTTCGTTTCGTTGTCGATGATGCGATACAACTCTTTCTTGTGAGGAGTCGTCGTCTTCACCTTAGAAGAAGATACTTTGATGACCGGTTTTAATTCCCCGGATTCATCCTCACGCGCGACGAGTTTATAGACCATACCGAGTGCCGGCTGCTCGTAAGCCGTGATGCCACGTGTCCCAACGAGGAACGTATCGGCCTCTGCGCCTTGCATCCGTAAGTCCTGGATGACATACTCATCCAAATCCCCAGAGACGACGATTTTGACGTAGTCGAGCCCTGCTTCATTCAACGCTTTCCGGGCACGCTTCGACAAGTAGGCGAGGTCTCCAGAGTCGAGTCGTACTGACTTGAGACGATGGCCCTTCGCCTCGAGTTCTTTTGCGACCGTAATCGCATTCGGCAGACCAGACTTGAGTGTGTCATACGTGTCGATGAGAAGGCTCGTGTTGTCCGGATACATTTCAGCGAATGAACGGAATGCGCTCAATTCATCATCATGGAACTGAATATCAGCATGCTCCATCGTTCCTCCTGTCGGGACATCAAAGTCACGACCGGCTGACACGAGACTTGTCACATCAAAACCAGCGATGTAAGCCGCACGTGTTCCGTAGTAAGCCGCATCGACACCTTGCGCGCGACGAGCTCCTCCTTCAAGGAGTGTCTCGTTCGGAGCAGCCTGACGAATCCGGGCATACTTCGTGGCGATGAGTGATTCATGGTTCGCGATATTGAGTAGCGCCGTTTGGAACAGTTTCGCTTCAAAGATGGTCGATTCAATCCGAACGACTTGTTCATGTGGGAAGATGACTTCTCCTTCGCGAACACTATATAGTGAACCAGTGAACTTAAAGTTCCGTAAGACGTCTTCGAATTCATCTTCGAATCCGAGTTGCTCTTTCAAATAGGTGATGTCCGCCTCCGTAAAGGAGACGTTCTCTAAGTAGTGAACGATATTCTCGAGTCCGGCGAAGACGACATAACCACCACTAAATGGATTCGAGCGATAGTAAAGGTCGAAGACGACCTTTTCATTATGGCGACCTTGCTTCCAGTAAATATACATCCAACGTGGAAGATAAAGATCTGTGTGAAGGGCTAAATTACGATGTAACATATGATTTCCTTTCTGTTTTACGTCACTTTCCGACGACTGTCGCACCGAGTGTTGTGACGAAATGTTCGAGCGCCCATTCATGGCCGACCGGGTTGAAGCTTTGAACGGCATCGGCATGGACGACGATTTGATAACCGAGGTTGTAGGCATCTACGGCTGTATGGAGTACACAAATATCCGTGCAGACACCGACGAGATGAACTTCTGTGATTCCGCGTTCCCGAAGACGCAGGTCAAGGTCAGTTCCGGCAAAGGCACTATAACGTGTCTTATCAATCCAGTGGTCTGCCTGTTTCGCAGCTTCCTTCACAGAACCGTACAACTCACGGCCCTCTGTCCCGCGGATATTGTGCGGCGGGAACAACGTCGTTTCAGGGTGGAACGTGTCACCTGCATCATGGACGTCGTTCGCGATGACGACATAGTCATCCGTTGCGAATGTCCCGATCAATTCGACGATCCGTTCTTCAATCTCTTGCCCGGGTTTCCCACAAGTCAAACGACCACTGTCTGCGATAAAATCAAATGTATAATCAATAACAATCAATGCGCGCATGGGAGATGCTCCTCTCTCGTAATGAAAATGATGGCTATCCATCTCATTCTAATTCATTATACATCATGCACGGAAGATTATTTTTCTTCGGTTTGGGTAGATTAAGACAGTAGACTGTATAGGGAAAGGGGATTGTGACGATGGTATTATCGCAAAGTGAATTGACAGAGGAACTGTCACGGTTGAACGGTTGGGAAGAAGTGAACGGGGAGATTCAAAAGACGTATCGGCTGGAAACATTTCCGGAGGCCATTCAGTTCGTGCATCTTGTAGCAGATTTGGCTGAATCGCTCGATCATCATCCGAACATCTTGATTGAATATCGGAACGTGACATTGACCGTATCGACCCATGACGAAGGGGGCATTACGGAGAAAGACATCACACTCGCGAAAGGGTGTGAGGAACTTGTCTAAGCTCTATATGACTTTTGCGTCAGGCAGCGTGGCGGAGCGTCTTCGAAAGGAGCCAGGCGTCATCGCGGCGAATGGACACGAAACGATTTTGCTCGCAGAAGGAGAGAAGTCTCCGTTCAAGAGCGGTAAAGTGTTTGAAATTGAAGAGGCGTCGGGCGAATTTGTGAAAAAAGGGAACATTTTATACGCGAACGTTCCGGCAGATGAGAATGCCCGCTCCCTGTTGTTTCACCACTTGTTGACGGAAAAGGCGCCACTCGGTGTCAGTCATGATGGGTTTTCGGCATACCGATTAGGTGTCGACCCGGATGATAATCATGCCGTCGTCTTTATTCAGTTCACGTCTGGTGGGAAACACTTTCGTGATACGGCGGACTATGCAATCCTTGAAGACCGCTTGAAGCGAGCGGTCGAACAGCGCGGTGCAGGTCCCGTCATAAAACACTATGTCGTCAGTGAGTCAGATAATCTATAATAAAAGATAACGTCATGTTAGGGGAGGATTTTTATGAACAAGAATTATTTCTGGTTGGGGATGGCTGCGGGTGCGGTAATCGGCGCAGCAGCATCACTTCTCCATAGCGAAACGCGCGATCAACAAGTGAGACAACTGAAAGGCATCAAGTCGAAGTTGAAATCATCGAACACGTCGACTGAGGCACATGCGGTCGGTCTACAAGCGTCATCGAAAGGCAACTTGAAAGATCGTGTCATGGAATGGAAATCGCTTTACGAAGAAAACCAAGATACGATTCAAAACCTCGTCGAAGACGTGAAAGACTTAGTCGATGCGCTTCAAGAGGCTCGTCATAAAAATCAAATCTAATCACAGGTCCGGTGCATGCGCATCGGACTTTTTTTATTTACCAAAACCCTCATACACCAATAAAAAAGGGAACGTTCTATCACGTATGAATAAAAATGCAATTGACAGAATAAATATGCATATGGTTCAATCATTTTATTCTTCTGAGGAGGTAGAGAGATGATTACGTGTGGCATCGTCGGCGTAACAGGTTATGCCGGTTTGGAATTGTTAAAACTGATCGAGCAACATCCGACTATCCGTTTAGAAAAAGCAATCAGCGACTCGAGCGCCGGGATGACCTTGTCGGAACTATATCCGTGGTTACAAGCGGATCCAAAAATACTTGAACCGTTTCAAGCAGACGCCCTAGCTGGGATTGATGTGGTATTCCTTGCGACTCCGAGCGGCGTGTCTGCTGACTATATTCGACAGTTAGCATCTTTTCCTGGAGTGGTCATCGATTTGAGTGGGGACTTGCGATTACCGTCTGATGCATACGAAACGTGGTACGGGAAGCCGCCTGTTACCGAATCGATTCAACGAGAAGCTGTCTATGGATTGACCGAGTGGAATCGAGAGTTGCTGACGGGAGCAAAATGGATTTCAAATCCAGGTTGTTATGCGACCGCTGTCTCACTCGCGTTATTGCCGTTCGTTCAGCACGATTGGATCGACCCGGCACACATCGTGGTTTCGGCCTGCTCCGGCATCACGGGCGCTGGCAAAGGATTGAGTGAGAAGACCCATCATGCCAAATCGAATGAGAATGTGCAGTTATATAAGATTCATTCGCATCAGCACATCCCTGAAATCGAACAGACCTTGTACCACATGGGTGGCGCAGAAGCGACAGTCTCGATGTCGACCCACTTGCTGCCGATTAATCGCGGGATCATGGCGACAATCACGGTTCTACCGAACGATGACGTGTCAGAGGATGAATGGGTGAAGCGTCTTCAAGCCGCATATATGGATGAACCGTTCATTCGAGTGCAGCAGGGAGAGCCGGAAATCAAATCGGCGGTCGGTTCGAATTACTGCGACCTCTGGGTGTACAAAGAAGAACGGACGCATCGACTGACTATCGTATCGGTCATCGACAATATGCAAAAAGGGGCGGCCGGGCAAGCCCTTCAAAATGCGAACGTTCGATTCGGATTCGATGAGACGCTCGGACTATTGAATCAACCACAATACATTTAGGAGGATGAAGCATGATCGACATCATGGCGACCCAAAAACCGGGCATCGTATCACCGAAAGGATTTCAAGCGTGCGGCATTCATGCGGGACTAAAACGAAAACGGAAAGATTTGGCGCTGCTCGTTTGTGAACGACTAGCGAGCGCGGCGGCCGTCTACACGACAAACCACTTTCAAGCCGCACCGATTCAAGTGACAAAAGCGTCATTAGCCGAAACAAACGGCTATCTTCGAGCCGTGTTAATCAATAGCGGGAACGCGAACGCCTGTACAGGTGAACAAGGGCTAAAGGACGCCTACACGATGCGCGACATGACGGCAAAACATATAGGTGTAAAACCGGAAGAAGTGGCCATCGCTTCAACGGGCGTCATCGGTCAACCGCTTCCGATGGTCCCGCTCATAAACGGGATTGGTCATCTGCAACCGTCCAAGACATGGAAAGATGGACAATCGTTCGCTGAAGCCATTTTGACGACAGATACCGGGACGAAACAAACTAGTGTCCATTACAAAGAAGGGGAAGCGATCGTGACGATCTCAGGCGTCGCCAAAGGGTCGGGGATGATTCACCCGAATATGGCAACGATGCTCGGGTTTGTGACGACAGATGCGGTCATCGCACCGGAACTGTTGCAGCAGACATTAAAGAAAAGCGTCGACGCCTCGTTCAATAACATCACGGTGGACGGGGACAGCTCGACAAACGATATGGTCCTCGTCATGGCGAGCGGGGCAGTAGAAATGGAAGAAATCAAAGAGGGGACTTCCGCACACATCGCGTTCCAACAGGCTTTGACAGATGTATGTTTAGAGCTTGCCAAAGCGATTGCAAAAGATGGGGAAGGAGCGACGAAACTCATAGAAGTGAATGTCAGTGGCGCAACATCCGACCAACAAGCCAGAACGATTGCCAAGCAAATCGTCGGGTCCTCTCTGGTGAAGACAGCGGTATATGGACAGGATGCCAACTGGGGACGAATCATTGCCGCAATCGGCGCCGTCCCGTTCCCTGTGAACGTGGAGGCGATTGATATTCAAATCGGGAGTCAACTTGTTTTAAAGGACAGTACGCCTGTCTGGTTTGATGAGGCGTATGCGACCGAAGAGATGAGTCGGGACGTCGTCACCATCACAGTCGACTTGCATGGCGGGGAAGGGTTCGGTCAGGCATACGGATGTGACTTAACCTACGACTACGTCAAAATCAATGCGAGTTACCGGACATGAAGAAGCGGAAAGTCATCAAACTTGGGGGCAGTGTCTGGGAGTCGATGACACCTTCGTACTTTGAAGAGTGGCGAGGATGGATGGAAGAAGGAAATGATTTGCTCATCGTACATGGAGGTGGGCCGAAACTATCGGCTTATTGCATGTCTCAACAAATTGAACCGTTGTTCTTGGCCGGACGTCGCGTGACGACAGATGAGGTGTTGATTGGTGCTTGGCGTGTGTTGGCAGGAGAAATGCAGACGAACGTCGTGTCGACATTGGCTCGATATGACCTCGATGCGTTTGGTTTATCGGGGGTCGACGGGAGTGCGATTTTCGGTCAACCTCTGAATGGACTTGGGAAAGTCGGTGAGGTGATTTCGATTCGAAATGACGTGTTCGAACGGCTGATGGATTCCGGACATGTTCCGGTTGTGACATCGGTGATTGCCGGCGCGGAAGGACCGCTGAACTGTAATGGCGATGATTGTGCGGTGGCACTTGCCATTTCGTTACAAGCGGATGAATTGGAACTATTGACCGATGTGAACGGTATTCGCATACACGGTGAATTTCAGACGACGCTAACTGAACGGGACATTCGAGAAGCCATCGCATCTGGAGAAATTGATGGAGGGATGGTGCCGAAAGTAGAGGCGCTATTGGCAGCAGTGGCAGGAGGGGTCAAAAGTGCCCGCATCCGAGATGGTCGTGACGCGACGCTCGCAGGGACAAAATTATGGGAGGGGAACTATGAATTCGCTGTTACCGACATACGGGAAACGAACGATTGAGATCGCGCAGGCGAGCGGGTCGTACGTGACGGATGTTTCAGAAAAGACGTACTTAGACTTTGTGATGGGCATTGCCGTATGTGGGACGGGACATCGTCATCCATACGTGCAGCAGAAAATTGAAGAACAATTGAACCGGGTGTGGCATACATCCAACCTCTATTTGATACCTGGTCAGCAACGTGTCGCTGAAAAGTTGATGGAAGGAACACATCTGACGCATGCCTTCTTTTGTAACAGTGGGACAGAAGCGAATGAGGCGGCCTTTAAGTTAGTCCGAAAGTGGACGCAGAAAACAAAAATCATCACATTCACGCAGTCGTTTCATGGACGTACATTCGCTATGCTCGGGGCGACTGGTCAAGAGAAGGTGAAACATGGATTTGGACCGATGGTGAGTGACTTTATTCATGCACCGTTCAACGATATGGAGGCTCTTGACTGGATCGATGATGAGACATCTGCTGTTTGGCTCGAGATCGTACAAGGTGAAGGCGGTGTGGTCGTCGCAGATCCCCTGTGGTTGCAGGCCTTACAGGAAGCAGCTGACAAATACGATGTCAAAATCGTCGTCGATGAAGTGCAGACCGGCATCGCGCGTACAGGGACACGTTTCGCATACGAACAAACACCGCTCCGTCCTCATATCATCACGTTAGCGAAAGGATTGGGGAGTGGCATTCCGGTCGGCGCAATATTGACGACGGCGGAAGCGGCGACGGTCTTTGGTCCTGGGAGTCACGGTTCGACCTTCGGTGGAAATCCAGTGGCGATGGCTGCGGCAGAAGCGACACTCGATGTCCTCTTCACACCCGAGTCTCTTAAGCATGTCACAGACATGGGAGATTATTTGAAAGAAGGACTCAGTCGCTTCGTGGATGGAGAACGTTTCGTCGAAGTGAGAGGACTTGGGCTGATGATTGGGCTTGTCTCGACAGAACCGGTAGCAGACTGGGTCACAGAATTGGCAGAGGCGGGTTTATTGGTCGTCATGGCGGGGCCGCACGTCATCCGCTTCCTGCCTTCACTACTGGTCACGAAATCGGAGATTGACGAAGCATTGACGAAACTTGAACAAATCTTACAGAAGGAGGGCGTCGTATGAACGGAAGCATCAGCTTAATGAACGGGAAGTACTTTACAGGAACATGGGAGACGAGTGCGCGACACGCAAGTGGTGAAGTCGTGTTCTTCACCGGGATGACGGGCTATCAAGAAGTGTTGACCGACCCGTCATATGCTGGACAGATCATCGCGTTCACTTATCCGCTGATCGGACAATATGGACTGGAATCAGACGGGAGCGAAAGTGCTCACATTCAAGTGGCCGGCGTCCTCGTGCAATCACTTGCCGATTCTGGGGATCAGTCTGACTTAAAGGATTGGTTAGAGCAGGAAGGGATTCCGGTTCTGTCACAAGTCGATGTGCGTGCACTCGTTCATGTGTTGCGTGATGAAGGCGATCAGTTTGGAATGATGGCAGCGGACATACATGAAACGTTGGAAGTTCCAGATGTTCGTCATCTAACAGAGCGCGTCACAACAACGTCTATCGTTCAGGAAGGGAACGGAGAGAAAGGGCATATCGTCTGTCTCGACTTCGGGGTGAAGGCGTCGATGATTGGTGAAATGGTGAAACGTGGGTATCGTTTGACGAGTGTTCCGTACCAGACGTCAAAAGAGGTCGTCGAGGCATTGCGACCGGATGGGATTTTAGTATCGAACGGGCCCGGGGACCCGCGAGACCACATGGGGCAGATTGAAGTCATCCGGGAATTGGCGTTATCGTATCCGACCCTCGGGATTTGTATGGGGCATCAACTGCTCGCGCTCGCGTTCGGTTGCAAGATTGAAAAGCAAACATACGGACATCGTGGCTCGAATCACCCGGTCCGAAACGTCAAGACGAACGAAGTATGGATGACGTCGCAAAATCACGGTTATGTGGTCGCGCGTATGAGTATCGAACAGAGCCCGCTTGAACTGCTTTATGAGAACGTGAACGATCACTCGGTGGAAGGGTTGATTCATCCGAATGCATCCATTTTCACGACACAGTTCCATCCGGAGGCGAGTCCCGGACCAACGGACGCGCAGTCCGTCTTCGACCGTTTTGATGATATGATTCAGCAAGGAGTGAACGCGTATGCATAAAAAAGTACTCGTTATCGGATCGGGACCCATCGTGATTGGGCAGGCCGCAGAGTTTGATTATTCCGGAACGCAGGCGTGTCAGGCGCTTCGTGAAGCCGGTTGTGAAGTCGTCTTATTGAACTCCAATCCTGCCACAATCATGACAGACCCAGGAATGGCGGACGCGACGTATATTGAGGCGATGACCGTTCAAAAAGCGACCGAGATCATTGAAAAAGAACGTCCGACGCACGTCCTTGCGACGGTCGGGGGACAGACGGCGTTGAACTTGGCTCTTGATCTCGAGGAAGCTGGCGTGTTGACCCAATATGGAATCGAACTTCTCGGTACATCACTCGACACGATTCGTGACGGGGAAGACCGTGAGCGGTTCAAACAAAAGATGGAGCTGTTGAACGAGCCGATCCCGACATCGACGACGATTGAGACGATTGAAGAACTGACAGCTTTCATTGAGACGACCGGTGTTCCGCTCATCGTCCGTCCGGCGTTCACGCTCGGTGGGACCGGCGGTGGGATTGCGATGACGGAGGATGAGGCGTACACGATGGCGCGTCGGGGTCTTGAGGCAAGCCCGATCTCACAATGTTTGGTCGAGAAGAGCATCGCTGGCTATAAAGAATTTGAATATGAGGTCATGCGTGACGCGCTCGGAACGTGCATCATCGTCTGCAACATGGAAAATATCGATCCGGTCGGTGTGCATACGGGGGACTCCGTCGTGTTCGCTCCGGCCCAAACCTTATCGGACCAAATGCATCAGACGTTACGGAGCGCTGCGTTTCGAATCGTCTCCGAACTCGGTGTGATTGGTGGATGTAACATTCAGTTCGCGGTGCATCCGACGAAGTCAGAGTACTACGTGATTGAAGTCAATCCTCGTGTCTCTCGGAGCTCGGCACTCGCGTCAAAAGCGACCGGCTATCCGATTGCCAAAATTGCGACACGTCTCGCTTTAGGTGAACCGTTAGATCACTGTATCAATCCAGTCACAACGAATACGATGGCGAGCTTTGAACCGGCACTTGATTACATTACGGCGAAAGTACCCTGTTTCCCGTTCGACTTGTTCGCGGAAACAGAACGCGCACTCGGACCACAGATGAAGGCGACCGGTGAGAGTATGGCGATGGGAAAAACGTTAGAAGAAGCGTTACAGAAGGCATGGCGTGGTGCCGGAATCGAACAGGCACCGCTTTATCCGAAGTGGATGCAGGGAGCCACAGTCGACGTTTTGATGGGCGAAGTCGAGGCGCCGACCGATCGTAGATTGCACGCTTGTCTCGCTTTGCTCGACCGTGAGTTGATGTCGGCCGATGCATTACAGCAGGTTACGGGCATCACCCCTCACTTCATTCACATGTTAAAACGACTTATTCAGATGACGAAGGAAGATTTGACGAATCCGGTCCAGTTGCTTCAAGCGAAGCGACTTGGTTTCACGGACGCGCAAATTGCCGCCGTGATGCACATGCAAACCGAGGAGATCAAGGTGTTCCGAGAGGCGGCCTCGATTCAACCGGTATATCAGATGATTGATACGTGTGCAGCCGAGTTCGAAAGCAAGACCCCGTATTTTTACGGTTCATGGCACGGAACGTCCGAAGTGAAGCCGAGTGGAAAACGGAAGGTTGCCATCATTGGGGCAGGTCCGATTCGAATCGGACAGGGCATCGAGTTCGATTACAGTTCGGTTCATGCGGTCTGGGCACTTCAAAAACTTGGCATCGAAACGATTATGATCAACAACAACCCGGAGACCGTATCGACGGACTTCTCGATTGCAGACAAACTGTATGTCGAACCGCTGACGAGTGAAGATGTCATGCACGTGTTAGAAGCGGAAGGGTGCCGCGATGTCTTAATCCAGTTCGGTGGACAGACGGGTATTGCACTCGCTCATGATTTAGAAGCGGCGGGGTATCACTTGCTCGGTGCATCCGCAGACACCATCGACCAAATGGAAGACCGGGAACGTTTCTATCAATTCCTTGATTCGATTGAAGTCGAACACATCCCGGGTGAAGAAGTCACTTCCCCGACGCAGTTGCAGGAAGCCATCCAACAGTTAGGCTATCCATGTATCTTGCGCCCGTCCTACGTGATTGGAGGAAAGGGCATGTTACTCATTCATTCAGAGGAACAGTTAGCAGAGGTGTTACCGAACCTTACCTATCCAACGCTAGTCGACCAATATGTCGCAGGGCGTGAGCTTGAAGTGGATTGTGTGACGGACGGGGAAACGGTATATGTGCCCGTCGTCCTAGAACAAATCGAAGCAGCGGGTGTTCATTCCGGAGACTCGACGATGATCTTGCCGCCGGTCGAGACGAGTCTAGCGATTCAAGAGCAAGTGGAGTCGATTGCGAAACGAATCGGACAGGCGCTCGATTATAAAGGAGCTCTGAACATTCAGTTCGTGTTGAAGAAAGACACAATCTACGTCCTTGAAATCAATCCGCGTGCGTCGCGGACTGTGCCGATTGTCAGCAAAGTGACAGGTGAGCCGTTAATCGAATGGGCGACCTACGCGGCGTACGGTCTCGCATTGAACGATTTCGTTCCGACACATCCCTCGAGATTGACAAACTATGCGGTAAAGACTCCGATCTTCTCGAACGTCAAACTGCCAGGCGTAGACCCGATGACAGGTCCGGTCATGCGTTCGACAGGCGAGACACTTCAATTCAGTTCACATTCATATGTGCCGGAGCGCTTTACGTATGATGCGCTGACCACACGGGTGATGAATCGTCCGCAAATCGTATTCGGGAAAGGGTTTGAACACGTCGGAAATACACCACTCGCAGACGTCATTGATTTTCAAGATGTCGCCGTATTGTTCTCGGATGCGGCTGACGAACGAGCAACACGTGAAATCGCCGTTCGCCATGGGGTGCATATCATTTCGTCCAAACAATTAGCTCAGTATTATCAGATGAGTCAGTCACGGACTGGCAATCCGGTTCAGTCTTTGCAATCCATTCAAATGAGAGAGGGAGTAGCCAAATGACAGTGAAGACGATACAACATTTTTTAACGATGGAGGAATTGACACCGGATACGCTCGATTCGTTGATACAATTGGCACACGAAGTGAAACGTTCACCTCAATCTTATGCAACGGTGCTGACAGGGAAGAAAGTCGCGTTGCTATTTGAAAAGGCATCGACACGGACGCGTATGTCATTTGAAGTCGGGGTCGTCGAATTAGGTGGATACCCACTCTTTCTCAGCGGTCAAGATTTGCAAATCGGGCGTGGTGAACCGTTGACCGATACGATTCAAGTGATGAGTCGGTATGTGGACGCACTCATGATTCGGACGTATGCGCATGAAACGGTGGAGACGTTGGCACAACACGGGTCAATCCCAATCATCAATGGATTGACGGACTTGCATCATCCGTGCCAAGTGCTCGCGGATTTATTGACGATTGAAGAGCGGTTCGGGAGTCGTGCCGGAAAAGTATTGACGTATATCGGCGACGGCAATAATATGGCACATTCGCTTATGATCGGTGGGGCACTGAGTGGGATGCATATCCGCATCGCCTCACCAAACGGATACACCGTTGATCAAGGCATTTATGAGAAAGCGAAGAAGTTGGCTGAATCAACGGGAGGAAGCATCGCGTTGTTCGAAAACCCATCGCTTGCTGCGAATGGGGCAGATATTGTCTATACTGACGTCTTTGCAAGCATGGGGCAGGAGGGAGAAGCAGAGGAGCGGCTGATGAAGTTTAACGGTTTTCAAGTGAATGAAGAGTTGATGGCACTTGCGAACCCCGACGCCATCTTCCTTCACTGTTTGCCGGCGCATCGCGGGGAAGAAGTGACGGCTGAGGTGATCGATGGACCGCAGTCATGGGTGTTCGATCAAGCCGAGAATCGTTTACATGCACAAAAAGCACTGATGCTGACATTGCTAACGTAACAACAAAGGGTGACACGCCACGTGTCACCCTTTGTTGTTATAAGAACCTTGCCAATAATCCAAAGACGGCCAGTCCGATAATGATGTAGAAAAACCACTTTCCATCCCCGGAATGAATGACAGGGGGCGTGTACGAACGTTGCTTATACTTCCCGTAGCGCATCGGGCGCGTATACGGGACGGTGAAACGTGAGAGTGGGATGGCAAGTAAGAATCCTGCCAAGAAGCCGTACACATGTCCCCAAAGAGAAACGTTCGAACCAATCAATGTGAAGACGGCACTGATGGCGACGAAGATGTAGACCAAGCGGGCATCTTGGCTGTACATCAACGTGCGACGGAAACGACCGATGAATACGTAGAATCCGAGAATGGCCAAGATGGCGCCTGACGCCCCGGCCTGTAGATAAAACAAGTTGCTGACAGTGAAATACGTGAGCAGGTTGGCGAGCGCTCCAGCGAATACATAAAACAAGGCAAATTTCACGTGTCCGACCATTCGTTCCATCGCTGGTCCGAAGATGATCAGTGCGAACGAGTTGAACAGCAAGTGACCGAGACTCAAATGAATGAAGTTGGCCGTGACCAAGCGGTACCATTGTCCGTCCGCGAGTGCCAAATGGAACGACCCTCCCGTCGCCACGATTCGTAAACCAGGTGCGAAAGAATCGATGACAAACACAAGGAGTTGGATTACAATGAACAGCGTTACGAGTGGATATGCCCGTACAAACGTTTGAACATTTTCCGTACGACTAAACATAACATCACCTCTTTCCTCAATTGTATAAGGAAACGGGGAGAAAAGGAAAGGAGCGAGTGTCCCGTGATTGTAGGAATTGGAGTCGATATCGTCGAGCTTGATCGGATGGCTCGCTCGATGAAACAACCACGTTTTTTAAAACGGCTGCTCACCGATGCGGAATATGAATTGTCTCAACAGTATCCGCTCCCGCGTCAAATCGAGTTTGTCTCGGGTCGCTTTGCTGCAAAAGAAGCTTACGCCAAGGCAATCGGGACTGGCATCGCACACGGGTTATCGTGGCGTCATATTGAAATTTTACCGGATGAGACGGGTCGACCTGTCATGACCGCACCGTTTACGGGGAAGATTCATGTCAGCATCAGCCATAGTCAAACATACGCCATCGCACAAGTCATCTTAGAAGAGGAGGGACACCATGTTTCGTCCTAGTCGAATCGAGATTGATCGGGCGTCCATCGCCCATAATATAAAAGAATTAACGAAACGAATTCCGCAGGACCTCATGGCAGTCGTCAAAGCGAACGCCTACGGACACGGGGCCGTCGAAGTGGCGAAAATTGCCCTTGAGAACGGAGCGACGATGCTCGGGGTCGCGTTACTCGAGGAAGCGCTCGAACTCCGCGATGCGGGAATCAAAGCACCGATTCTCGTCATGGAAGCGCAATTCCCTGAATATGCCGGAGTAGCGGCAGCACAGGAAATCACGTTGTCTGTTTTTTCTGCTGAATGGTTACAAGAGGCTGCTCCTTATATAGAAGAAAAGCCGTTAACGGTTCATATTAAAGTCGATACCGGAATGGGGCGTCTCGGGTTGCGCACCCGTGAACAGTTAGATGCCTTACTTGAAGAAGCGACCGATTCGTTTGTGGTGGAAGGGATCTATACCCACTTCGCAACGGCGGATGAACTCGACAGCGATCTGTATTATACACAGCAAGAGCGGTTCGAGCGTTTGATGGATGGGCTCCACGAGCGGTTCCGCTATATCCATACGTCGAACTCGGCCGGTGCAATCCGAATGGCCGGACAAGATGTTCCTTATAATCTGGTTCGTGTCGGCATCGCGCTCTATGGGTTATATCCGTCACGTGAGATGGAGACGTTCTATTCGTTCCTGCGCCCGGCCTTCACGCTAAAAAGTCAGCTCATGCAGGTGAAGCGGCTAGAGGCAGGTCAGACCATCAGTTACGGTGCGACGTATACAACGTCAGCCGATGAATGGATTGGTACCGTTCCAGTCGGATATGCGGACGGGTGGTTACGAAAGACGAGCGGGTTTGAAGTGGAGGTCAATGGGATTCGTTGTCCGATCGTGGGACGCGTCTGTATGGACCGTTTCATGATCCGGCTTCCAAAAGAGTTTCCGGTCGGGACGGACGTGACCCTTGTCGGTGGAAACGTCGCCATTGATGAACTCGCCTCATATCTTGGGACGATCAACTATGAGATCGTTTGCCAATTCACGAGCCGATTGCCACGTCTTTATGTGTGAATCATAAATCGTGTGAAATTATCTGAATTCTTTCTCGATTTCTCTATATTTTCCCATTCCCGCGTGTTATATTGATAAAGAACGCGGGAGAATTTCCGCCAGTCCATGAAACGATTCTGGAGGTGTAAGATGTTGAAGCAGCGAACTGCGGGTGCGCTAGCGTCCGTCCCAGATCGGTTCTCGCAACAAGGGGGTCCGATTTCGATGAAAGACCGTGAAACACTGTCCTTGAACGATGTAGTGACATACTTGTCTAAAGAAATTGCTGATCGACAACAAACACTGCGTGAAGAATTGGCGAAAGGCTATCAAGAGATGGCCGCGTTTAACTTGAATATGGCAGAAGAGATGCTAATGATTGAAACCGAAGCCGAACACGCTCTCTTACGTCAAGTAAGTGGGGTGTGAGCAGCGTGATCGTAAAGCGTGGTGACGTGTTTTATGCGAATCTGTCGCCCGTAGTCGGCTCAGAGCAAGGTGGCGTTCGACCCGTTCTGATCGTACAGAACGACATCGGCAATCGCTTTAGCCCGACCGTCATTGTCGCTGCGATTACAGCTCAGATTCAAAAAGCAAAACTGCCGACTCATGTGGAAGTATATCAAGAGAAGCACGGACTCGAACGAGACTCTGTGATTTTGCTTGAACAGATTCGAACGATTGATAAGCGTCGTCTGACGGATAAAGTCACTCATCTCGATGATGAGACGATGCATAAAGTGGACAGAGCGCTAGAGATCAGTATGGGATTGATCCCTCTCTAGCCTTACATAGATAAGACTGGTACATAGGTATCGGTCTTTTTTTAAACTTTTTTTAAAAAAGTGGTTTAAGATTTTGTCAGAGGGGAATTTAAGTTAATCGTACTCAATTTTTCTGTACGGACATTTAGGAGGGAATAGACGATGGATTTAGCGATTCGCGAGCAAGTCATTGGAGAACAATTACACCTTTACGTATCCGGAGAAGTGGATACATATACTGCACCAAAATTGAAAGAAGTATTGCATCCGGCCATCAGTGAACAAGATGTGGTCGTTCATTTAGACGAAGTGGAGTATATGGATTCGACAGGTCTTGGAGTGTTCGTTGGGGCATTGAAAATTGCCACGCGTAACGAAAAAGAGTTGTCACTTGTCGGAGTCACAGACCGAGTCAATCGTCTATTCGAATTGACGGGTCTTCACAAACTTCTTTCTATTAATTCGAACGTAAGAGGTGGCACGCAATGAACAATGTTGAACAGACGGTCATGACGTTCCCGGCCAAACCCGAATATGTCGGTGTGGTTCGATTAGTCGTTTCAGGAATCGCTAACCGTATGGGATATACGTACGACGAGATCGAGGATATTAAAATCGCGGTCTCAGAAGCATGTGGCAACGCTGTCCAACATGCTTATGACGATCATCAAGATGGAGAGGTCAAACTCGCTTGCGGCGTCTATGCAGATCGTCTTGAAATCACGATTGAGGATTCCGGCAAGACGTTCGCAGATGATGTGAAGCGTCAAGCCGCTCCGGTCGAAGAAACGACCGAAATTGAATCGCTCCATGAAGGAGGACTTGGTCTCTTCTTGATCGAAGCATTAATGGACGATGTCTCGATCAATAAAGACAGCGGTGTCAAAGTGACGATGACAAAACTCCTCAATAGGGACGAGGTGGATCAGAGTGCCAGCAAAATCTCAACAACGCCATCACAGTGATGACGAGGTACTAGAGTGGATTGAACGCTATCAACAAGACGATCAAAACGAAGAAGTGCAAATGCTCCTCATCAACCGCTATTCTGACCTCGTTGAAGCACTCGCGCGTAAATTCTCGCGTGGCCGTGCGATTCACGACGATCTTGTGCAAGTTGGGATGATTGGGTTACTGGCGGCACTTCGTCGATTTGACCCGGAATTTGGTCGTAGCTTCGAGTCGTTTGCTGTCCCGACCATCATCGGGGAAATCAAACGATTTATTCGCGACAAGACGTGGAGTGTCCACGTACCGCGTCGAATCAAAGAACTCGGACCAAAGATTAAAAAGACGGTCGAAGAGTTGACAACCGAATTACAACGTTCGCCACGAATCGATGAGATTGCCGACCACCTTGGCGTGTCCGATGAAGAAATTCTCGAAACGCTCGAGATGGGCAAAAGTTATCAAGCCTTGTCGGTTGATAGTTCAATCGAAGCGGATAACGAAGGTAGTACGGTCACATTACTCGACTTGGTCGGTAGCCAAGAGCGCGGGTATGAATCGGTCGACCAGCGCCTCATTCTAGAGAAAGCGTTCAATGTCTTAAACGAGCGTGAGCGCGCCATCTTGGAATGCGCTTACTATAAGAATATGAGTCAAAAAGAAACAGGAGAACTTCTTGGAATCTCGCAGATGCATGTCTCCCGTTTGCAACGGCGAGCACTCGAAAAGCTGCGTGAAGCCATCAAGGTTCCACTCAATGAAGTATTCTCAAGCGATGACTAATCGAGTCATCGCTTTTTTGTTTGAATGTTTGCTACACTTTGAAAGAGATCAAAAAAGGAAGTGATTCAAGTGATTACGAAAGTGGCTAACGCGTTAAACTTGAAAGTGAACCAAGTCGAGACGGTTCAGCAGCTCGCATCTGAAGGGGCGACGATTCCGTTCATGGCCCGGTATCGGAAGGAAATGACGGGAAATTTGGACGAAGTTGAAATCAAAGGAATCTTGGATGCTCTTCAATATGAAGAGAGTCTACAAAAACGCAAGGCGGATGTCATTGCTAAATTAGAAGAGTTGGAAAAATCCACGCCTGAATTATCTAGAGCGTTAGAGGCGGCGACTACGCTTCAACAAGTGGAAGACATTTATTTGCCGTATCGTCCAAAACGACGTACGAAAGCAGAACAGGGACGCGAGAAAGGACTGCAGCCGCTTGCGGATTGGTTCCGGGACAAATCACCCTATTCTTCAGACAAGGTAAAAGAACTCGCTCAAGACGTCGAGGTAGAGGAAGCGTTGCCGCTCGTCCATGCCATCATCGGTGAAGAATGGGGAGAGGAAGCGAAACTGCGCCAGATGCTTCGTGACCGCGTACGCAAAGAAGGACTTTTGCGTTCGAAGAAGAAAAAACAAGCGGAAGACGAAAAAGAGATTTTTGCGCAGTATTATGAATATGAAGAGAAGATCGCTGGCATTGTCCCACACCGTGTACTCGCCTTGAATCGCGGGGAACGTACGGACGTGCTCCAAGTGAAAGTAGTGTTCGACGAGACGCGTTTCATGGATCAAGCCCTCCGTACATATGAACGACTTCCGAAAGAAAAACGTGAAGTTGTCGAGACGGCTGTGACGGAGGCGTACAAGAAGTCGGTCTTCCCGGCTATCGAACGGGAGATTCGTGGGGAGTTGACGGAAAAAGCAGAAGAGCAGGCGATCGATGTCTTCTCGAAAAACTTGAAACAACTCTATATGCAGCCGCCCCTTCGCGAGGTCGTCGTCTTAGGGATCGACCCGGCTTATCGAACTGGTTGTAAATGGGCAGTCGTCAATGAAATCGGAAAAGTCGAAGAGGTCGGTGTCTTCTATCCGACGGCACCGAAACATGATATCGCCGGCGCTGAAAAAGTACTTACGAGACTCGCGAAGAAATATCCAATCTCGGTTATCGTCGTCGGAAACGGAACCGCCTCACGGGAGACGGAACAATTCGTCGCCGACTGGTTGAAGAAAGCGGAACGTGATATTGCTTACGCGATTGTGAACGAAGCGGGGGCAAGTGTCTACTCGGCATCGGAAGTCGCACGAAGTGAATTCCCGGATTTGAAAGTTGAGGAACGGTCAGCCGTTTCGATTGCACGTCGAATTCAAGATGCGATGGCGGAACTTGTCAAAGTCGACCCCCAATCAGTCGGTGTCGGACAATATCAGCATGACGTCAGCCAGAATAAACTGAAAGCCTCCTTAGAGTTCGTCGTCGAGAGCGTGGTCAACATGGTCGGAATCGATGTGAACCGTGCTTCCGAGTCTTTATTGACGTACGTCTCAGGACTCAATAAAACGACGGCGAAAAATATTGTGGCATATCGTGAAGAGAATGGACGCTTTGAAACGAGAAAGGAAATTAAGAAAGTACCTCGTGTTGGAGCGAAGGCGTTTGAGCAGGCGGCTGGATTCTTACGGATCATGAACGGGAAGGACGTTCTCGACCAGACAGAGATTCACCCGGAAAGCTATCCGCTCGCGTTATCCATTTTAAAAGAGATCGGATCTTCAAAATCAGAGGTCGGTACGGCTGCGCTTCGAGAACGATTGCAACAAGTCGACGCTAAAGCCTTGAGTGAAGAACTAGAGGCGGGGCTTCCGACAGTTGAAGACATTTTGAAGTCATTAGCTAAACCAGGGCGTGACCCGCGAGAAGATATCCAGAAACCATTACTACGCACGGACGTCATGAGTCTCGAAGACCTTCAAGTCGGTATGGAATTCCAAGGAACCGTTCGAAACGTCATTGATTTTGGCGCGTTCGTTGACATTGGGGTGAAACAGGATGGTTTGGTCCACATTTCGAAATTATCGAATCGATACGTGAAGCATCCATTAGATGTCGTGGCGGTTGGTGACATCGTGACCGTGTGGATTGAACAAGTCGATGTGAATCGTGGACGGATTAGTTTAACGATGCTTGCACCGAGCGTTAAATAAGAAGAAACTCGTATCAGGTAAAATGTTTTTCATTTTACCTGATTTTTTTTAGAAAAAGTGTTGACGGTCTTTTTGTGCCGTGATATCTTATAGAAGTCGCCGAGAGACGGCACGCGAAATAAACGTTTTTCTAAGAAAGTGATTGACAGGTTTCTGGTTTGCGGTTACAATATAAATCGTTACTTCGATAATTTCAAGCAACGTTCCGCAATAGCTCAGTGGTAGAGCAACCGGCTGTTAACCGGTAGGTCGTAGGTTCAAATCCTACTTGCGGAGCCATTTTATTTTGGAGACGTACCCAAGAGGCTATAAGGGGCTCCCCTGCTAAGGGAGTAGGCTGGGAAACCGGTGCGAGGGTTCGAATCCCTCCGTCTCCGCCACTTAAAATTACTTAGAAGACACATACACTGGCCCGTTGGTCAAGCGGTTAAGACACCGCCCTTTCACGGCGGTAACACGGGTTCGAATCCCGTACGGGTCACCATATATGGAGGATTAGCTCAGCTGGGAGAGCACCTGCCTTACAAGCAGGGGGTCGGCGGTTCGATCCCGTCATCCTCCACCATTTCAAATAAAAACGTAATCTGGTCTTGTGGTGTAGGGGTTAACATGCCTGCCTGTCACGCAGGAGATCGCGGGTTCGAATCCCGTCAAGACCGCCATTTACGTTGGGCTGTAGCCAAGTGGTAAGGCATCGGATTTTGATTCCGACATGCGAAGGTTCGATCCCTTCCAGCCCAGCTTTTTATTTGAGTCATTAGCTCAGTTGGTAGAGCATCTGACTTTTAATCAGAGGGTCGCAGGTTCGAGCCCTGCATGACTCACCATTTTCTTTTTTAACTTTATACGCTGCGGTCGTGGCGGAATCGGTAGACGCGCTAGGTTGAGGGCCTAGTGGTGGTTAACACCGTGGAGGTTCAAGTCCTCTCGACCGCACCATATGCACCCTTAGCTCAGCTGGATAGAGCGTTAGACTACGAATCTAAAGGCCGGGAGTTCGAATCTCTCAGGGTGCACCATTCTTTTTTATGGGCCTATAGCTCAGCCGGTTAGAGCGCACGCCTGATAAGCGTGAGGTCGGTGGTTCGAGTCCACTTAGGCCCACCATTTAAACTGACGAACTTTGAAAACTGAACGATGAGGCAAAAATAAGTTTTACAATTTTTGAATGAAGCGCAAGCTTCG